>JAOHFM010000016.1 GCA_028098005.1 Psychrosphaera sp. | reverse complement strand
ATGTTAAAGACAAATCAGTTTTAAACTGCTTCAGCTATACTGGGACCTTTGGCTTGTATGCCCTTCGTGGCGGCGCTTCAAGTGTTACTCAAGTTGATCTTTCTGCCGATGCGCTAGCAATAGCTGAACGAAATGTAGAATTAAATGGGTTTGATAACGACAAAGTTGAATATGTTCGTCACGACGTATTTAAGTTACTTCGCAAGTATAAAGAAGACGGTAAGAAGTTTGATGTAATCGTAATGGATCCACCTAAGTTTGCAGACTCTAAAGCACAACTTACAGGCGCTTGTCGTGGTTATAAAGACATTAACCGTATTGCCATGGAGCTGTTGAACCCCGGCGGTCACTTATTAACATTCTCCTGTTCTGGCCTCATGGAAACAAACCTTTTCCAAAAAGTTGTTGCAGATGCTGCACTCGATGCAAATCGCGATGTTTTCTTTAAAGAGAAGTTAAACCAAGCCCACGACCACATTATTTCAAGTGCATACCCGGAAGGTTTTTACTTAAAAGGCTTTGTTTGCCAAGTTTTCTAAGATATTGGCGCCATATTGTTATGCGATATGGCGCGTCCTTCTTCCAAATCAACTTTCTTCTAAATCAAAGAACAGTTGATGGTTATCCGAAGTGATCAAGCTATAGCCCTTTAGCGTGCCATCTTCTTTTAACTCCACTAAGCCTGCCGCTGATTGTGTATGCAGATTTCTTTGCTTAAATCTACTTGCTTGTGCTTTTAATGGGTGATGCTCAATCTCAAGCTTTCTTCGTTTTGTAAAAATATTCAGAAGGCTGTGCGGTGAATAAAGAAATCGGTCTATGTAATCGAAGAACTTAAGTAGCCCAGGTGGGAACTGATTTTTAAATCCACTGCAGGTCAATTGCCAAATTTTATCCGTATCAGAGCTAAAACGCCTTTCGGCCGAAAAGCAAAAAGAATAATGAACGTCGCCAGACATAATAATAACCTCGTCTGGGGCACTATCGTGACGTAGCATATTCATCAACTTCTTAGCCGAACCTTGATGAGCCATCCAGTTTTCTACATCCACCAGCAACTCTTTACCAACCAATGCGCAAGCTTTTTGAACCACCTCAATGGCTTTTACACCAAAAACCGGTGCGGGCGAAACTAATAGCATAGAGGTTTGAGGCTCAAACAGTTGTCGTTCCAGCTCTTCTAAGTGCTTAAAGTCCATAAGACCGCTAGGATTCTTTGCGGATGTTTCAGAGCGCCAACGGTGCGTTCGTGTGTCTAAAACCACTATTTTAGGTTGGCTTTGTACTTCATAGTGCCAGTCATTAAAATCATACAGGCTTTCAGTGAACTTATTGTCGGCAAAGTCACCCGTCATCGACAGCTGTTTTATGGTATTTATAAGCGGTTGATGATTATCTGGGTTATTGCCCCATCCTTGGAATACCGTGTATGACAACAAAGCATCTCGGATCATTTGACGAGTTATTAGATGCCCATAAACATGCTCTTCCCAGTCAACACTTAAATTCCAATCATCGGTAACGTCATGATCATCAAATATCATCATGGTGGGTGTATTTGCTAATGCATATTCAAAGTCAGGAAGTGTGTCTATAAATCCCTGTAATGCTTGCCAATCTTTTTGATAAGCAACTTTAAGCTGACCATGAACTTTATCTTCTGCTTTTTCGACTTCACCTGTTACTAAGCTCCAGACCTTTGAAGACCAAGTTAACAAATAAACGGCAAAAAACTCATCAAGTCCTATCAGATGATTATCATGAAAACGTGAAGAAATGATGTCCGTACCATGCCAAAATTGCGACCACCGACTTTGATCTTCTTTTTTAGGAAATAATTGGCTTCTGTTATTTAACGAATAACGCCAATCGAGTTGTTGCTTTGAAACGTTGCCTAGTTCATGCTCAGCAGAGAATAAGCCAAGTTTTTTGGATAAGGTTTGGGCGGCAACCAGCATAGGCGCTGATACGTCATCAGCATATACTTGATCGCCCGTCATCAATAGATAGTCTGGGCGACCATCAAAGTCTTCTTTAATTTTATCCGCTATGCCATTAAAAGCATCTACCGATGGGTGATCCGGTTTACGACAGGAACCTTGTATTACAGAGGCAATAGTTTCATTAACTTTAAAATGGCCAACAGCCTTTTCTTCTAGCTTTCCATTATTCAAAGCTTTATCACCTTCGTCTGCACTAACTTGAGCGTCAACAATTGAATATGAGTGTTCAGTAGAAATGGTCCAATGCTCTGCCATTGGCCTTATGTTAACAAGATAGGCAAAGCACCTTTCGCCCAATTGGACAAAGTCTAAGGCTTGTTGAATATCAACAAGGCCTTGCGCCGTTTTTACTTGGAGTTGATAATCGTGCAATCCGTCGGCCACAAACCAAATGTTAGCCTGATGCTTGTCCACTAGTCTTAAAAATGGGCCACATAAAATGGTGGGTGGTTGTATAGCCACTAATATCTCTACTTCAGTCAAATAAATTACTATAACTGCATACTATGGCTAGGATTGGTAATTTATTCAACTGATTAGAGGCTTTAGTAAACGCAAATAATGTTACACAAAGTTTCCAGACTGATAATCTTTAAGTGCGGTATCAATCTCTGACATTTTGTTCATCACAAAAGGGCCATATTGAACAATTGGCTCACCAATAGGCTGCGCTGCTAATAACAAAAAACCGGCCTCTGTATCATTGTTGTTAATGTTGACTAGCTCACCTTCTGACAGCACTGCTATTTGTTTAGTAGAGACTTTGTTGCCATTAATCGTTATCTCGCCTTGATAAACATATAAAAAGCCCTGCTTTTCATTTGCTATACGTGTTTCTAAACTTCCTGATGTGAGTGTGATGTCATATATTTCAGCTTGAATGTCATCACGTACTACGGGACCAACTTCACCTTCGCCATTAAATTGTCCTGCTATGACTTTTATTCGGCCTTTACCCTGTATCGCTGTCGTTTCATCAATAACCGGAATGCTTTGTTTAGGGATATCAATGTAGCGTGGAGGTTGAAGCTTATCTTTACTGGGTAAATTTAACCAAAGCTGAAAACCAAATAACAGACCAGAATCTTGTTTTGGTGTCTCGGAGTGCACAATGCCCTTGCCCGCTGTCATATACTGAACGCCACCAGAAGTAATTAAGCCGTGTCCGCCTGTTGAGTCATTGTGTTCCATACTTCCTTGGATCATATAGGATAGCGTTTCAAACCCTTTATGTGGGTGAGGTGGAAAACCCGCTATGTAATCGTTTGGGTTGTCAGAGCGTATTTCATCCAACATTAAGAATGGGTCTAGGTTTCTCAGTGCAGGTTGGCCAATTACTCTAGTAAGATTTACCCCCGCACCATCTTGGGTTGGCATGCCATTCATGATATTCGTTATTTGCTTTTTCATTGATAGTCTTCTTTTAATTTGCTCTGATTCCACTTAATTAAATGGATATTTACCTTGTCTGCTAATATCGATTATTTCCTTTTTTAAGTAAATTTCTATTTATCACTCTTAATATTCTAAATTATCGAAAGGTTCTGCAAATTGCCTATTTTAAAAAAAATTGTCTATCTTTAAATACATAGAAAAACAAAAACTTTTAGGTCTATGTTAGAAAATAAACCAACCCCAAAACGGTGAACTTTTACCTCAACGGAAGGTGAGCCTTGCAAAGAGCTAGATATTGGAAATGGCTGTTGTTTTTGGCACGACAAAAACATAGACAAAACAGGAATGAAACTAGCACTAAAGTTAGAAGAATTTGTCGCTGCTGGTGGCGTCACTCAGGGCATTTGTTTGAAAAAGGCAGACCTAGAAAACGTTCGCCTTGTTCGCTCAGGTCATTCGCAAGGCTATGACTTTAGAAATGCAGACTTTTATCGAGCTAATTTACGTAATGCCCACTTGTTTAATGCAAACTTTGTTGGTGCGTCGTTTATGAAAGCTCAACTAAAAGAAGCTGACTTGCACTGTGCAGACTTATTTAACTGCAACTTACTTGGCGTCAAATTAACCGGTGCTCGTTTAGATAACGTAAATTTAGGTTCATACGTTCATCAAGAGTTTGTAGCAAGACAAGCTGAGCGTGATGGAGACTACATTAAAGCAGCAGACTTTTATGAACAATCTGAAGAGATTTATCGTGCTTTTAGAAAAGCCGCTAATGACAATGGGCTAATGAACTTATCAGGGCTATTTGCATATAAAGAGTCCACAATGATACGTAAACAGAAACCTCGCTATTCAGCAGAGCGCATCAGTTCAAAACTAGTCGACTTATTTTGTGGTTACGGTGAAAAACCTCGCAACGTAATCGCTTTTTCCGTTTGGTTTATCCTTTTCTGTGCCTGCTTCTATTTTACCGCTGGCGTAGAGTCTAACTATGGCCCTATAGGTTTTGACCCAAATCACACGTTTTATGAAAACTTAAATCACTTTGGCTCTTCAATATATTTTAGTGTTGTTACTTTTACTACATTGGGGTACGGAGACATACATCCAGTTGGCATCGCTAGAGCGGTAGCGACTTTTGAAGCCTTTATAGGTAGTTTTGCGCTAGCATTGTACGTAGTTGTATTTGTTAAAAAAACCAGCAGGTAAGGTTTTTTTTAAAATATTTCCGATTATAGTGAAACTTTTTTAAAGAACACGGGTCTTATATTACGGATAGCATTTGCATCTTGAGACCGTGTAAATGTTATTTCTTCATTATTAAGTTCCAACTTGATTTGGACAAGGCCAGCTCCCCGCTGGCCTTTTTTTATGATTTTAAATACTACTATTTATAAACTTTACTACTGCCCGTATAGTAATTTACTTAAACCAGATTGGCGCTCAGTATGGTTATTAACTGCACGCAGGATCCGCTCCTTGTCACCAAACAGTGTGAAGCGCGTCTTGGCTCTTGTAATTGCTGTATAAATTAACTCTCTACTAAGTAACTTCACGCCTACTTCATCACTTGGCATAATCAAAACAGTATGATCAAACTCAGAGCCTTGGCTCTTATGTACTGTCATGGCATATACACTTTCATGTGCAGGCAGTCGCTGATTAAATAATTTAATCATGTCGCCTTTGCCATCAATAAAGTAGGTCACTAATTGCTCGGAATAAGGATCAGATATTTGAATACCTATGTCGCCGTTAAATAGCCCTAGGTGATAAGCGTTTTCTGTTATTAAAATTGGCCTTCCAGCATAATGTTCGTCTTGCCAGGCGACCTTACCTAATTGAGACAGACGTTCTTTTACAAGCCGATTAAATTCTTCAACGCCATAAGAGCTTTGACGTACACAACACAAAACTTGTAATTTATATAATTCTTTAAAAATTGCTTTAACAACTTCTATTTCATTATCTTTAGATAACTCTCCCAAATACGCAAGAATTTTGATTTGATGCTGAACAACAAGTTCTACTGCTAATTTGAGGGACTGTGTATTTGGATCAAGCCAGCTTAAAACACCTTCACCTGATATATAGCGCTGTCTGCTCGCTTCCTCTGTTCCCAAACAATTTTCCATCAACAAATGTTCCACAGCTGATCCGACACCAGAGTTTACCGCTTTGGCTAACAACCCAATTTCGCCATTCGAATCGAATCTATAGGACTTCTTTAATTCTGTTACTGTTTGCAAGCCATTCTGTTGTTCTACACTAAGCTTTTGTAAAGGCGTACAAATTTCCGCTAATAAATTACCCGCTTCTACTGACGCTAATTGCTCTTTGTCGCCAATTAACACCAATTGACAATGACTTGGCAGTGCGGACATTAATTTTGACATTAAACTCAAGTCCACCATAGACGCTTCGTCCAATACCAAAACATCTATTGGTAACTGATTGTTTTTATTATAATAAAAATCACTTCTACCTCTAGACTTTAACAGCCGATGTATCGTAGAAGCTTCTGTCGGTATATAGGAACGAATGTCGTGACTAATATCTAGCTTTTCGATTCCAGATAACAATGATTCTGTTAGTCGCAGCGCTGCTTTACCGGTTGGTGCCGCTAACTTTATTGTAAGTTGACCAATTTGTTTTTTTATTAGTGTTGGCTGAGTGAGGTAATAGGACACAAGAGAAGACAACAATTTAATAACGGTTGTGGTTTTACCCGTACCTGGCCCACCGGTAATAACAGAAAACTGGTGACTTAAACTATTTAACACGGCTCGATATTGCCAATCAATTTCACTATCTGGACTTGTAATGCCTTTGGAGTGAGGAAATATGTTTTGAACAATTGTGCTATTACCAACTAACAAGTCACCTGGCAGCCAGTTATGTGCAGGTTTTCTACTTTGCTTAAGAATAATAAACTCCGCAATATCAACCTCCATATTGTGGTAGCGCCTAAAGTAAACGAGGTTACTATCTAGCACCAAAGGCCCACCCTCAGCAAATAACCCAGACGTCATCAGAAAGCTTTGCCAATCGGCTGGATTTGGCAATACAATACTGTGATGCAACAGCCAATCTACCCATGTTAACTGGCTTAATAAAAAACACGTGTTCTGTTGGTTTAACTCATAGCTGCATCTAAGAACTACTAACACTATTAGGTTAAATGTAGCAGACTCTAAATGCCTTTCTTCATTCGCGTAAAAACAAGCAATATGGTAATCAGCGTCGCTAATTGCCCCATTAACCCTAAGCTCATTGATATAAGTTAAGGTTGTATTGCCTTCGAGCTCCTTACTTAAAAATATAGACTCTACTGCAGAAGAATTATTTTGAAACGACGTCAATTGGGCGTCTACATTGTTATTCAGATTATTAGTCATGCTCACCACCTAGTAACGCGTTATCAATATATTGGATAACATCAAGGGGGACCTTGTAACTGTAAACCCCTTTTTTATCATAACCTTGAGACATTCCTCTTAGAAATAGATAGACCCCACCGGCCACATGCTCTTCATATTTGTAATCTGGAAGTTTTAACGACAACCATTTATGTAAAGCATAACTGTAAATGATAAGTTGCAAATGATAGTTGTGGTCGGTCATGGCTTCAAAGATTTTATCTTCTTCATAGTCTTCAAAACGACTGCCTAAATAATTAGACTTATAGTCGATTACATAATATTGGCCGTTTACACAAGCAGTCAAATCGATAAACCCTTTTAAAAGCCCTTTTAAGCCATCAAGATTGAGCACTGTTGTATTTATTTTTGTTTTATCAAAACCACACATGGATAACGCGTTACCAATAATCTCCGCATTAAGTGACTGAACATTAAAATAAAACTCCATTTCATCAAGCCTGTGCTCTTTGCCTAAGCTCGATAATGACCAATTACCTATTGGTGTTTGTATAACATCGTTTAACCATAAAACAGTGTCATCTAGCAGTGTTTCGTCTATACCAAAACGTTGCAGTGCATCTAATACTACCTCAGCTTGGTCAGTCACTGGTTGCGTAAAGTCTAAATGTTCAAACATATGGTGTAAGCACGACCCTGGATTCGCTCCTTTTGGAAAGGAAAAGCGAATATCAGTTATCGGTTCAGCACTCACTGATTGATTTGTGACAAGCTCAACCTTGCTTTGATTTTCATCAGATGCGCCAGGTATAAAGTGGTCACTGCCACCAACTAGCGCGGAGTAACTTAATACCCGCCAGTTTTGAGGAATGTAGCCTTTAAACTCAGCGTAGGAGTATAACTTAGTTGGTTGCTCATTAGGTTGCTCAGTTTTATACTGTTTTAAGGCCTCTTGAGTGCTTTTAAACTCACTGTTTACCTTACCCGGCTCTAGGATAACAAGCTTTGCGACACGCTCATTTAACCCTTCTGTTTTGGAAAGAAGTTTTGCTTGCCATTCTTGTTCAGAGATATTCTCATTGTCTTTGCCTAAAATAAGTCGCCCAAACCCAGACTTGTCAACGCTGCTGCCTCTACTATTAGATCTCTCTTTTAAGTTAAAGCAACCGACCACCAAACGTTGCTTAGCCCGTGTCATAGCAACATAAAGCAGTCGAATATCTTCAGAAAGACGTTCGTGCTCGGCTATTTGCATTTCTAGTTCACGTTTGTCTACGCGCAAACTGAGCCCTTTTAAACGCTTAGACTGGTGTAATGCTAGTTTCTGAGCTTTGAACTCTGTTGCAAAAGGAATATAAACAATTGGGTACTCTAAGCCTTTAGAGCCGTGCATTGTCACAATCTGCACAAGATTACTGTCTGACTCCAATCTCATTGAAACGTCTTCATTCGTATCTATAGACTGTTCAATAATGGCTTGCCTTAACCATGCCATAAGCTTTTCAGGGCCATTTTGAATCGCTGACTCTTGCTGGATTAATTCAAGTAAATGGCGATAGTCGGTCACTTGCCTCTCAAAATCAATACCCGACGCTTGCCACTTTTCAAATGTGTTCGCAAACAACAGTATCTGACCAATGGCAGAAGAAATTTTACCTTGAGTCCAAAGTTGATGAGCCTGATGAAAGCAAACTAAGTGTTGATGCCAGGTTCTAGGGCTTTGTTGTAATGCAGAAAGTTCATGTAATGAATAACCAAAGAATGCTGTCGCTACCGCAGCTTTTACCTTGCGTTCATTTATAGGTGAGTGTATTGCTTCAATTAATCGCAACATATCTTTAGCTAAGAAACTATTTAATACACTATCTCGGTCAATATAAACTGAGCGCACGCCCAATTCATTGAGGGTCAGTTTTAGTAATTTTGCTTGGTTTCTATTTCTTACCAGAATAGCAATGTCATTAGCTGAAACATTCTTTTTATCACCGTTTGGCGCTATTAAATCAGCCCTCTGCTCTTTAGCATCGTGCAATAACTTGGCTATTTCTGACGCGCACTGTTTTGCAACAACGTGTTGAATTTCTGGTAATGAGAAACCATTTGATGGCGGGTCTTGCTCTAGTGATGAGTAATGTTGAACTTCCAGTTTAGGTAATACTCTTTGATTTTGTATTAACTCTGGACTGTCGCTCTTTCCAGAGCCAACCGCAATAAAAGGAATTTCTTTATGCTCAAACTGAAGCAAACTAGACTCAAAGAAATGATTAATACCGGTAATGAGTTCCTTATGAGATCGCCAGTTTGTCGAAAGCGTATAGTGTTGCTCGTCACCTAAGTGCCCTTTTGCCGTTATATAGGTGAATATATCAGCACCTCTAAACCGGTAAATTGCTTGTTTGGGATCACCAATCATAATCATATTTACGGCTTCATTATGCTCATCAGGCATTACGCTATTATAAATACCACTAAAAATTTCATATTGAATAGGATCCGTGTCTTGAAACTCATCAATAAATGCCAATGGATAGCGGCTTCGTATTGATTCTATTAGGCTTTGCGCGCCACTTTCGCCTGCTAAGGCATTGCGAAGTTGTAACAGTAGGTCGTCCGGCGTTAACAATTGTCGCTCAGCTTTTATCTCTAGTGCGCCTTGCTCAATCGCTTGCTTCGCGGTGTCTAACCAATACCCTTCAAATTGACTATCCAAAAGCTTTGATGCTACTTCGTGTAAGTCATCAAAAACATTTGTAACGGCGTGACTTACAGGGGCTGTATTTTTCTTATAGTTACTGGCGTCACTAACATTATTTGTAGTGTAAACAGCAATTTGATCCAAGGTTAGCGTTACGTTTTTATCTTTTTCACTCAAAAAATTCTCTAACGTGGCTAATTTAGAAAACAGGTGTTTTTTGCGATTAACACCCGACTCTCTGATTGCAGTAAGAAAGTCTGATTTAATGAGTTCATGTTTTAAGTTATCTAGCGCACTAGTGTAACGGCTTAAAAGAGTCCGGTATTCAGACTCTCCTAAACTTGGCTCAATAATAACGTGTTTATTTAAAATTTCGTTAAGGCTCGACATCAACTTGTTAGGATTAGGCCAGAGTTTCCTAAATAACTGATATTCAACACCGCTAAGATTCAAAGCATAGGTGCGCCAAAAGTCATGAAGCGCTAATTTCAAATAAGGCTGATTATCCATTTCAAAACTTTGCTCAAAGGCCATTTTAGTCTCAAAGGCAAATTGATTTAGGCAACGTTGACAAAAGCCATGAATGGTAAAAATAGAAGCTTCGTCAATCAAAGTAATAGCGTCTTGAATACGGTGATATGCAGCTAGTATTGTCTCTTCGTCGGATACCCCATTATTTAAACGCCTAAATGAGGCGCTGAAATCATCAATAACGGACTTTAATGTTAAATCTATGCCATTAGTGGAATTACTGGATAAAGTATGTAGCAGCGCTTTCTGCGCTTCTTTGAGTTTGTTTCGAATCCTGTCTCTTAATTCTTGTGTTGCCGCTTCAGTGAAGGTCACCACTAATATTTGATCGACATTAAGTGGCGCTAGTTCCTCACCAGCACTGCGTAACCCTAAAATAGCTCTGAGATATAAGGTTGTAATGGTGTAAGTTTTACCGGTACCCGCACTTGCTTCGATTAATGCATTTTGATTTAACGGTAGCGTCAATGGGTTTAACTCTTTCATCGGGCCACTCCATTTGTATTTACAAAACCTTCCATAAATTCCGCTAATTTTTTCATTTTACCTTCTGCTTGATGGCTCACCATAGGCAGCAACAAGCGACGGGTTAATACTAAGAACTCACGTGGTAGGTCTTTGTCAGCACCAAAGTGTCGCGCTACGTGATCGTCAATAGGCGAACGATCATCCTCAATCATGCTATCAATACTGCTTTTTATACTTTTCAATATGCCATCGTCTGTCTTGTTATTTAGCATATCTAGCGCTGCATTATAGGCGAAGCGTCCGTACCATTTTATGGGCTCAGAACATTGTGTGCTCATTAAATATAACTCTAACCATTGCTCTAATGCTTCAATTGCAACTTCTGTGCTAATTGCGTTATGGGAAATGAAATCATTGTTATTGTGAGACAATATAAATGTTGGACCTGGTTTATCTGAAAGACTGCGCAATAAATGAATAAGCCATGCCTCTATTCGATCATCAGCTCTAATGCTCGTGGATAACCTTTTTACTAACGATAATCCGCCATCAATGTTAAAGCTTCCCCTTAATGAGACTTCTACAGGCCCTACTTTCAACTCCACTGACGACTTAATACTGCCGCTAGGAACTGATTTTGACGTTTCTGCGTAAGCTAGCTTTAAATTCTCAAGATTAGATTCCAACTTATGAACTGTTTCTTGGTATTCAGTGAATAAGTCCTCTCCCCAAGCTTTTGGTGGAAATGCGCCAGAAGCTAACCAAGATTGTTTAATTCCAAGTTCAACATCTTGATTCAAGTTAACCAAGGAGTGGACATGCTTATATTTTTGTAAACCGTCATGCTCAAAGGCTTCCACATCCGATAAATTGTGATCGTTCAAAGTTAAATTAACGCCAAGTTGTTGCTTATAAAAATGTTTCAATGGGTTTTTAGCAAAGGCTATTAAGTCATCCGTATCAACAATAATTTGATTGTCGACTGCCTTTAATTTGTCCTGAATAACGTCTGTAAAAAAAAGATCAAAACCGTCATTGCTAGCTAAAACCTCAATATTACTTGGCTCAAAAGCTTGGTTTTCAATAGCCCCCATCATTGACCTATACCACTGTTTATTAAAAGATTTACCCACAGTGGACAAGTGATTGTCGACAAAATACTGCCTATTAAATGGTTGCAACGCATGCTTGATCACAACTTGATCCTTCACATTCAGACGTTGACTCGCACTTTGTGGATTGTCGACAATAAAACTTTCTTGTAAATAGTCCAACAATTCGCTGAGTAAAACAGACGGCATAAGTTCTTGGTTGTTTTTACTCGACTGACCTAAATAACTGAGATGCAATTTTTCACGGGCTGAACACACAGCCTCTAAAAACAAATATCGTTCATCGAGCTTTCTCGCCCTATCCCCTTTTCTCGGTTTATTTAACCCAACCAAGTCAAAACTCAGTGGTTCAACATGCCTTGGAAACTCTCCGTCATTTAAACCAAGTACGCATACAATATCGAACGGGACAGAGCGCATTGGCATTAAAGTACAAAAATTTACCCGACCGGCAAGAAAACGCTGTGATACGCCGGTTTCATTTAAGTTTTGTTTGAAAAAGTGCTGAACAATTAAGTTGTTTACGCTTATGGTGGCATCATTATTCTGTTGATATTCTAATAGCGTCTTGTTGGCTTCGCGCAGCTTATTTACCGAAATAAAGTCGGCATCTACAATTTCTTCTGGATTAAAGAGGTCTGTGATGAGTTGCTCTACCCTGACGGACCAATTTGCGGGGGTTACCGGATCGTTCAACCTGGCTTTTAAGTCGGCTAAGTAACTGATAAATGAAACGAGTTTAGCCATCACATTTATATTCAGACCTTCGATACTGGTATAACTTGCCGTTCCGTGCCACACAGATTCTTGGCCCAAACTAAAGCCTAATACCATTCTCTTTAAGCCATATAACCACGTATTTATGTCTTCTTTGGGCATATTCCAGTTAGCTTTATGCTCACCATCTAGCGCCCATTTAATTTCGCATTCAACAATCCACTCTTTTATTAATTCAAGCTCTGTTGCTTCAATATTAAAGGCCGTCATGATTAATGGCACTTCTAACCAATCTAGTACTTCACTTACGGTAAACCGAGAAGTAGGAAGCCCTAACAAAGATATAAACGTGTTTAATACCGGGTTTTCAGACAGTGAACTTCTATCAGAGATGCTATAAGGAATAAACTGGTCTGGATGTTCAGGATCTTTGGCAAATACCGCATCAATAAAGGGTGCATAATCGTTTATGTCTGGCACCATAACCAATATATCTTTGGGCAATATGGTATTAGTTTCTAACCAACCTAATAGCTTATCTTTGAGAACCTCAAGTTCTCTGACACGGCTATGACAACTATGAATCTGTATCGTATCGTCTATCTTTCCTTGATGTATCGCTAACGAAACTTTACCAGTATCATCGTTTAGTTCTTCTATAGTTAGCGGCTCTGCGCTCCCTCTGTACTCCAGCTCTAATATGTCTTGCTGCACTTTACCTAATAACGTTTTATTGTGTTCAGTTCTTGGATCTGTCAGGAAGATATCCTGAAATTCGATATCACGCTGAGACAAACTATCCAGATAGTCGCGCCCTACCTTTCCCCAACTCGCTAGAAGTGGGTTGCCTGTAATAAAGTAGTTTTGTTTGTTTTCACTATTGGTTTGAGCAATTTTACTTTGTTGCTGATTAAGCCTAGCTAACGTTTTTTCACTTAAAATGTCGCCCCAATACATGCTACAAGGATTAAACCAAAGTATGTTCACTTCAATATGTTGGCTAAGAGCCATTAATACGTCTATTTGATGTGACGGTAAACTAGACACACCAAACACAAAGAGACGATTAGGAATGAGCTTTATTAACGTTTCTGGTTCTGTGGTCGTTATTTTGTCTAGAAGAACCTGGTGCAAAGACGCTCGGTGGAACTGGCTTTGATCAAGGCTATCAACACTTTGATAAATGCCACGCCACAAAATAGCTTGCCATATATGTCGTCCAATATCGTCATTAGCGGGTAAATCATTATTGCCCTCTTGCCAGTGCAATAACCACTCAGGTCGATACATTAAATAGTTGTCGTAAGCATCGGCAATTTTCTCGCTCAATTGAAAACGCCTTAAATCGGTATAGTCCTCTGATGAAATCCGTTCGCCTGCGGACAGATATTCTTTTATGGCTGAAAAATTAGGTTCGTCTAAAAAATCCGGCAATAAGTGATAAATTTTCCAACGCAAACGGTCTTTGTTGTATGCACTTGTGCTTGGCACATTAGGTATGAGTAACTGATATAACGACCAAATAAAGCTGCTTGGTAATGGGAACTTTAAGTTCGCGGCAATCCCAAGTTGTTGGGCTATTTGTATTTTAAGCCATTCTGACATTCCAGGGCTATGCACTAGAATAGTTTCAGGGGTAAATGGGTTTTGCCCAGAATTATTTTTGATTTGTTGACTAAGTACAGTAACTAAGGCTTCTAATCGGTTTGATTGGTAAACCGTGATATTTGAAGAGGGAGATTGATTATTAATATTGATGTCCTAAATATTTATCAATTAAATTAGAAATATGTTCCATTGTCTCTGACTCAAAATCTTCTTCATTTTGATCTATGAGTTCTAACATCTTATTGGTTTGTTCTAATTTCAAATGTTTTTGATTCAAAAAGAAGTCTATTTCTGGCAAAGATTTGTCGTAACGAGGCACTATCTGCCAGTCAATTAACTGCGGATATAGCTTTTGAAAGTATTTATTAGCAACTACACAATAGCCCTCAACATGGTCTAAACCGTCTGGACCCAGTGAACCTGGTTCAACTCTTACTAGCACTGACAACTTAGTATCGCCTGGCATATGGCCACCTTATGTTTTTATTGGAAAATTAAATAAATTATTATTTTTAAACCACTTACCTTCCCACTCAAAATACTACTGAGTTGCTGTGTAAATGGCAATTCAAAATTAACTTACATAGATTGTAGTCAATTCTATTCAAATTATGGCGGCTAATTTAACTATTCCACTAATAACAATTGAAACTACATCATCCAAATTCCTAGGTTTACTTTGCAATCAATACTGTCTAAAACCATATGAATAATGAGACCTAAACCAACCAGCCGAGTTTTAGGAAATACCGCTAACGCTCCGTATAAAATAACAAATGGCCAAGTGTGCAGAGGGTGAAAGCCCATACTGCATCTTAGGGGATCATATATTGGTGTCGCTAATAAATGGTCGATATCTATTACCATGGTCAACATCATTACGACAAACGCTAGGCGCCATTTTGATTTGAAAAAAGAGAGCGCAATAACTGCCGGCACTAATACGTGTAAAAATAAATGAAAAATTTTGTCGTTCCTATTTTGTCGTTCTTATAAAAGAAGTCGTTTTTAAACATAGCTTGATTAAGCCGTTGCGATAACAAATTCGGTAAGGCATGATCACGAGTATATTATTATTTAAATATCAAAATTAAAAGTGAGCATTATGAAAGTCATTTCTTTTAATATAAACGGCTTAAGAGCACGTTTACATCAGTTAGAAGCCCTTATCGCTAAGCACAATCCTGATGTCATTGGCCTGCAAGAAACTAAAGTGCATGATGAGGCCTTTCCAGAAGAAGCTGTGACTGCGATGGGTTACAAGGTATTTTTCCATGGTCAGAAAGCGCACTATGGCGTTGCTATGCTCGTTAGAAATGACGTTGCTGAAAACATTACCAACGTACAAAGAGGCTTCCCTACTGATAATGACGACCACCAAAAACGAATGGTTATGGTGACGTTTGATTATAATGGTCAGTCTGTTTCTGTGTTAAATGGTTACTTCCCACAAGGCGAAAGCATTGATCATGAGATTAAATTCCCATACAAACGTGCGTTTTATCAAGACTTGATGTCGTACCTAACAGAATACAAAGACCCTAAAGAAGCCGTGATTGTAATGGGTGATATCAATATTTCTCCAACGGATTTAGACATTGGTATTGGCGAGCCAAACAAAAAGCGCTGGTTAAAAACCGGTAAATGTTCATTCCAGCCTGAAGAACGCGAGTGGTTAGCAACACTATTAAACTGGGGATTCAAAGATACTTTCCGCACACTTCACCCAACCAAAGTTGAACAGTACTCATGGTTTGACTATCGCTCTAGAGGTTTTGACGACAATAGAGGCTTAAGAATTGACGTGGTTTTAGCAACTGAGTCTTTAAACAGTAAAGTTATTGACGCTGGCATAGACTACGAATTACGTGGCATTGAAAAACCATCAGATCACGCACCTATTTGGTCAACTTTTGATATTTGATAAAGTCGAACATGAAAGCTTCTCTAGAGAAGCTTTTTTATTTCTTTTTGTTATCCCCGCCAAATAACTTATTTAACAGCAGTGCTAAATCCATAAACGTTAGACGACTGTTTACTTTGTTATTAGTAACCCACCCTTCTGAAGGCTGATTTTTGTCATCTTTTGAGTAATAACTAATATCCGCTTGATGCTGAGCTTGAACCTTATGCTCAATTTCCCGATACCAATTTTGAAGACCTATAGGCAACCTTGTATCAGCTTGTTGACCAAGTTGATAAAACCCATGAGCTGGAATGGATAATAACATTATCGACATTGCAACAGCACTATGAAGAGAATCTACGCCAAAGTAATAGATTTGTAGCCAAATTGTAATTAGCGCGATAGCAGGCGCAGCTGTTAACGACATATCAGTCAACCTAATCGCTTTGGTTTGTTCAAACATCAATAGATAGGGTTCGTGCTTTGGCCAAGTTTGACTAAACAAGTAACCTTTATAAAAAGTATTTTTTAAAATAGTCATGCCCCCATTTATAATTAAACGTTATACTGTAAAGATAACCTAAACCGTGAATTTTGAAAACTTTCTGCTCCATTTAATGCCAATATTTTAAGTGAGGCAGATACTAATATAAAGCTTTTCAGCGTAAGGAAATTATGAGCTCTAATTCCCATGTTCTTGTTTTAAACTGTGGCAGTTCTTCATTTAAGTTTGCATTAATAGACAGCGCAACAGGTCATCAAATATTACATGGCCTAGCAGAAAAGCTTGGCGACGATGATGCGTCCATAACGATTAAACGAGAAAATGAAAAAAATAGATTAGAGCTTGGTAAAAATAATCAACACGTTGATGCAATTAAAGTCTTAGTTTCAACGCTTCAAGAACTCGGTTTAGATACAAATATTGGTGCAATTGGCCACAGAGTCGTACACGGCGGAGAGATGTTTACTCAATCTGCCATTATTGACGAAGATGTTATAACCGCCATCGAAACAGTTTCAGCTCTGGCGCCTCTTCATAATCCCGCTAATCTAATTGGTATTAAAGCCGCACAAGTTGCGTTTCCCGGTATTCCGCAAGTCGCTGTATTTGACACAGCATTTCACCAGACGATGCCAGAAAAAGCGTACATGTACGCCATAGACAAAGACCATTACAAAGAAAAAGGCATACGTCGTTACGGCTTTCATGGAACAAGCCACTTCTTTGTTGCGCAAAAAGCCGCAGAATGGCTTAACAAATCATTTGAAACAACTTCAGCAATCACAGTTCATCTAGGTAACGGTTGCTCTGTGTGCGCAATAAGTGATGGTAAAAGCGTTGACACTTCTATGGGGATGACGCCACTTGAAGGGCTAATGATGGGTACACGCAGTGGAGATATCGATCCTGGTGTCATTACTTATTTAATGAAACGTTATGATTATAATGCCAACCAAATTGATGACTTTCTAAATAAAAAAAGCGGCATGTTGGGCCTGAGTCAATTATCAAACGATTGCCGAACTTTAGAGGATGCACTGGATGACACTGACAATGAAAAGCGACTTGCCGCTCAGTTAACGTTAGAGGTTTATAGTTACCGGGTAGCCAAATATATTGCCGGCTACACTTGCGCCCTTACCCACCTTGATGCCGTAATATTTACTGGTGGGATTGGTGAAAACTCCAGTTACATTAGAAATTTGGTTGTTAAACATTTGGCGCTATTGGGCTTAACCATAAATGACAGTAAAAACCAGCAAGCGCGTTTTGGTCAAGCTGGGGCGATACAAGATTCAACATCTAAAACACCCGTTTTGGTAATTCCTACTAATGAAGAGTGGGTAATTGCCCAAGATGCTGCAAAACTAACAAAAGGAGTTAAGTAATGGCCCATAGAATAATGTTAGTTCCAGTTGGCTCAGGGGTAGGATTGACGTCTGTAACCTTAGGCTTGTTCAGAGCGCTGGAGCACAAAGCAGTTAAGGTGAATTTTTTCAAACCCATTTCACAGCCAATTAGTGGTGATAAAGGGCCGGAGAAAACCACCCAAATTTTGCGAAACTTAAGTCACATTGATCCGCCAGAGCCCTTCTCACTCCACTACGCTGAAACACTAATTGGTGATGACAATGTTGATATTTTATTAGAAGAAATTGTTGAACGATTTGAGTCTCATATCAAAGACGATGAAGCTGTTATTATAGAAGGTTTAGTACCCACTAAAGATCAAGCTTACGTAAATAAAATTAATCGCCAAATCGCAACCGCATTAGGTGCTGATGTTGTTTTTGTCATCGCCCCAGGAAATACAACACTAACTGCATTAGAAGATCAGCTAGAAATTGCCGCCAACAACTATGGCGGTTTTAAAAGTGAACATGTTATTGGCACCATTTTTAATAAAGTGAATGCCCCTAGAGACTTAAAAGGCAACCTTGCCAACGACTTTTCTGAAGTTCTATTGGAAAACGCAAGTAAAGATGAGTCAGTTAACTACAAAAAACTGTCTATCTTCAACAAAAGTTTTAAGTTGTTGGGCTGCGTACCTTGGAACTCAGATCTTATCGCGCCAAGGGTTAAAGATTTAGCCGAGTATTTGGATGCGAAGGTTATTAACGAGGGTGATTTAGAATTTCGCCGATTAAGATCAATTACGGTATGCGCAAGAACCGTTGGCAATATTCTAGGAAGAGTAAGACCTGGTGTACTTTTAGTCACTCCTGGCGATCGTTCTGATGTATTAGTTGCGGCTTCCTTATCAGCAATGAATGGCACTAAGCTTGGTGCTATTTTACTAACCGGTGGATTCCAACCAGAGCCTTCTATTTTAGAGTTATGCAAACAAGCTTTTGAAAAAGGTTTACCGGTTTTATCCACCAAAAGTGATACATGGGACACGGCGTTGTTATTGCAACGCTTCAATATGGAAGTTCCCATTGATGACGAGCAACGTATTGAACGTGTTAAAGATCACACGGCCACACATATAAGCGAAAGCTGGATAGAAAGCTTAACTAAGAACGTAGCTAAGATCAGGAAGTTATCCCCTGCAGCCTTTAGATATAATTTGACCGACAAAGCTCGTAAAGCAAACAAAACCATTGTGCTGCCTGAAGGAAATGAACCAAGAACCATTAAAGCCGCCGCTATCTGTGGAAAACGTGGTATCGCTAAATGTGTATTGCTTGGTGATCCAGAAGAGATAATGTTGGTGGCTGAACAACAAGGTGTTGAGTTAAACGACAACGTTATTATTAAAAACCCAGATAAAATACGTCATCGTTACATTGCGCCAATGGTTGAACTGAGAAAGCACAAAGGCCTTACCGAAGTCGTCGCTGAAGAACAACTTGAAGATAATGTAGTACTTGCAACCGTGATGTTGGCTCAAGATGAGGTAGATGGTCTAGTCTCTGGTGCAGTCAATACCACAGCAAATACAATTCGACCTCCTCTTCAATTAATAAAAACAGCGGAAGGTGCATCACTCGTTTCATCAATATTCTTTATGTTGTTGCCAGACCAAGTACTTGTTTATGGTGACTGCGCCATTAATCCAGATCCTAATGCAGACCAATTAGCAGACATTGCTATTCAATCAGCCGATTCAGCCAAAGCATTTGGTATAGAGCCAAAAGTTGCAATGATCAGTTACTCCACTGGTACTTCAGGTACCGGAGCCGATGTAGACAAAGTAAGGCAAGCAACTGAAATAGCCAAACATAAACGTCCAGACTTAATCATTGATGGACCGCTTCAATATGATGCGGCGGTGATGGAAAATGTGGCACGTAAAAAGGCACCAAACAGTCCAGTAGCAGGTCAAGCAACGGTATTTGTATTCCCTGATTTAAATACGGGCAATACAACTTACAAAGCGGTTCAGCGTAGTGCCGACGTTGTTAGCATTGGGCCTATGCTACAGGGAATGAGAAAACCAGTTAACGATTTATCTCGTGGTGCATTGGTCGATGATATTGTTTATACAATTGCCCTAACGGCGATCCAATCATCACAAATTTAAGATCAAATAGTTAAAATATAGGCACTGATTCTTTTTTAACCCAATAGCTGAAGTGCTTATATTTCAAGGCTTAAAGAAAGTTAAACCGAGTAACCAACATAGTTATCCACAGATATTGTGAGTAACATAAGCTTAACTAACTGATCTTTTTAATAATTCATAGTAGTATTTATTAAATGACCTTGAACTGCAGTCGCATTAATGAGATAGCCTATTTATGCCTAAACAAACTTTACAATTACTTGATGCTAAATTGACGATTCATAGTCTTCCACCTGAGCAGTCGATACCCTCTCAAGTGCTAATTTCAGAACTGTTTTTTATAGGAAAAACTGCAGATGAAGTCTCCATTGTGTGTCTTTCTGAATTAGATATTGAAAGTGAAGAATCTGAGCCAGGCTGGCAAGCGCTTGAAGTATTAGGACCGCTAGGTTTCTCTTTAACGGGTATTCTTTCAAATATCTCTGGTGTTTTAGCCAATGCCAACATAAGTATTTTTGCGGTTTCAACCTTTGAAACTGATTACATTATGGTCAAAGCCTTGCATATAAACGAAGCAATAAAAGCACTTCGAAAAAATGGCTACAAGGTATTAACTGAGTAAGCTAATTGAATCAGGGAACTATAATGTCACATACTCGATTTAATCCTATTACACGCGCGTCAAGCCCAGAAAAGGTAAAAGGGATAAAGGTCCCTACACCGGCCTCTGGAAGAGTAGAACTATTGTCAGATCCGATACTTTCTGCATTAGGTGAAGGTGTAGAAATAGCCGTTTCCAGTCATCAAGTAATTAGCCCTATTAACGGTTTGGTATTAGACACTCAACCGAGTCATGGAAAAATAATTATACAAGCCAAGAATAAACTAAAGTTTCTTCTTCAGCTGCCTACTAGCTATATAGAACAGCTAGGCATTGGCATTGGTTGCCAAGTAAAAGCAGGCGATAACATTAATACCGGCGACGTGTTACTAGCACTAGATTTATATAAAATACAGCAATACTTAAAGCCAATCATATTACAATTTGTGATACTCGATAGTAGTCCATTTGGGCGTATCCAAGTTCCGCATAAAACCGTTGAAGTAAACCAAGACATCATTTTTAGTCTTGTGCCACTTCCTAAAAAATAAGAAGTAGATCCCATTATGAATAATGTCATTATGTACGGCATAAAAAATTGCGACACCATCAAAAAAGCGAAAAAATGGTTAGAGGCAAACGATATTAACTACACCTTTCACGACTACAGAGTGGACGGTATTGATAAACCATGGTTAGAGTCCGTGGTTGAACATTTGGACTGGGAGTTAGTGTTAAACAAACGAGGCACGACATACCGCCAACTTGAAGATGACGTCAAAAATAACCTTACTAAATCGCTAGCTATCGAAAAAATGGTAGAGCAACCGGCGATGATCAAACGCCCTATTCTAATTATAGACGGACAACACTATCACTTGGGCTTTAAAGACGTGCAGTACCAAGAAATATTTAAGGCTTAGTAGTGATGACAACAGAACATGAAACTATTAGATTAACTAAAGAGTTAATATCTCGTCCGTCAGTTACGCCTCATGATGAAGGTTGCCAAACACTTATGTCTGAGTATTTGTCTCCTTTAGGGTTTGATATTGAATCACTCTTTTTTGTTGATACCCAGAACATGTGGGCACGCAAAGGTACCCAAAGCCCAGTATTTTGTTTTGCCGGCCATACTGATGTTGTGCCAACGGGTGATGTGAGTCACTGGCAAACTCCACCTTTTGAACCTACCGAAATTGATGGGTTTCTCCACGGCAGAGGTGCAGCGGACATGAAAGGTAGTTTAGCTGCCATGCTCGTTGCTACCAATCGGTTTGTTAAGGATTACCCAGATCACAAAGGTAGTATTGCCTTTTTGATTACCAGTGATGAAGAAGGCCCGTTCATAAATGGTACCACTAGAGTTATCGATACTTTAGAAGCTCGAAACGAAAAAATTGATTACTGTATTGTTGGTGAGCCATCAAGCACAAGTGAAGTGGGTGATATTGTTAAAAATGGTCGTAGGGGCTCTTTAACAGGAACATTAACAGTAAAAGGCATACAAGGTCACGTTGCCTACCCTCACTTAGCAAACAATCCAATTCACGCTGCTGCTCCTTTTTTAGCAGAATTAGCTCAAGCTACATGGGACGAAGGAAACGAGTTTTTTCCACCCACTTCTATGCAGATTTCCAATATTAATGGTGGAACAGGTGCAGGTAACGTAGTTCCAGGAACAATGACGGTTCAATTTAACTTCCGTTATTCAACGGAAGTCACAGATATGTTTCTCATAGCAGAGGTCGAAAGAATGCTTGGTAAACATGACTTTGAGTATGATATTGAATGGATACATAATGGTCAGCCATTTTTGACCGATGAAGGTACCTTACTTGAGTCTGTTAATGAAGCCATTACCAAAGTAGTTGGTAAGCCTGCCGTTCTTTCCACATCTGGTGGTACGTCTGACGGTCGGTTTATAGCACCAACTGGAGCGCAAGTCATAGAGCTTGGCCCCTGCAATGCAACAATTCATAAAGTTAATGAGTGTGTAAAGATGCGCGACTTAGAGCTATTAACGGATATGTATTACAACACGCTAATAGGCTGTTTAACGTGATTGAGGAGTTATTTGGCCTGACGGAGCTTCACTTAACTATATTGCCCTCAGGTCAGCGCCTACATAAAGATATAATTAGTGACTTTAAAGCAATGCAAACGGCTGCAGCGGGTGCTGGATTTGATTTGCAAGTTGCGTCAGGTTTCAGAGATTTCTCGAGGCAGAAAATGATCTGGAATAACAAGTTCAGTGGTCAACGTGCTGTTTTAGATCTCTCTGGCAACATCATTGATATTAATGCTTTAACAAATGAAGAAAAAGTAATCTCTATTTTAACCTTCTCTGCTTTACCTGGTCTTAGCCGTCATCACTGGGGTACTGACTTTGATTTTTATGACGCTGGTAACCTCCCAGATAATTATCAGTTAAAGCTCGAAGAGCATGAGTACATTAACGATGGACCTTGCTCTGGTTTGTCCAAGTGGCTCAAACTAAATATGGACCAGTTTGGTTTTAACGCTCCGTATTCGGTATACAACGGTGGCATAGCCCGAGAGCCATGGCATCTTTCCCATATTGAAACCGCAGCAAAGTATGAATTGGAATTATCTAACCTAAAGAAAGACTTGTTTAGTCAGGTATGCCAAGAACAACAAGTATTAGGCGCCACCGAGATCATAAAAAATTTGGAACTGATTTTAACAAAATATGTTTTCAACACGTCATCGAAAGCCATAACCAACAAGGTAAATAAGTAATATGAATTGGACTGCACTGTTTATTATTATCGTGGTTTTAGGCGTTATCGTAAGTAACATTATGTTATTGAAGTACTCGGCTAAAATGTCACTAAAAAATGTAAATCAAGATCCTATTGAAAAAGCAAAAGAGGCCTTAAAAGAACGAGATAAAGATGAAGACAAGCCTATAAGCTAGTCATTTCTAGACGCCTCCACCCGAATTGAAGAAGGTGTTAACCTAGTCTGGTTTGATTTTTGTCAACTTCAAACAGACAATCAACCCCATAATTGGCCAACAGCTTTTGTTTTAAATAATCTACATTTTTTATATGGATGTTACTTTTACCTTCAAGGTAATTTGCCACCCAACCAACTATTTCACACCCAGCAGAAGAAATTGCTTGAGCGGTTAACAATGCATGATTTAAACAACCTAATCTAACCCCAACAACCAAGATCACTGGTATCTTATGCTCAGCTACCCAATGAGATAATAATTCGTCGTTATTAAGGGGTAAATGCCACCCACCTGCACCTTCAATGAGAGTTAGCTCTGCTAAGCCCAATGCAGAAGGTAAAAGTAAATCCAACCTTTGTTTATTTAACTCATCGTCCTCTAACTCCGCTGCAATATGAGGAGCGATTGGTTGCTTGTACAAAATGGGATTGATCTGATCCATCGTAAAGCGCTTGTTGCTTGCCTGCCAAAGTCGAAACGCGTCTTCGTTAACAGGATGCCCTTCGCCATCTAATAAATGTGCTTCCGTACCTGCAGCAATAGGCTTAAATGGATTTACGTCGACACCCATCTTCATCATGAACCTTAACAACAACGATGTGCAATACGTTTTGCCTATCTCGGTATCTGTACCAGTAATAAATAACGACTGATACTCCGTAAGGTTTTGTATCTTTTTTACTAATTCACTCATATTACTTCCAACTTTACTGCATTTAACAAAACAGCTATTTAGTTATTACCACTGTTTGCACACAATATGTGGCTGGCAAACCTTGTTGTTCGGCATCAAAAAAAGGCGCTTATAGTTGCTTTCCATGTCTCGCCATTTATTAAGGCTCATTAGCCCCTTATTTGAACGTTCCTTTACAAAATTTGCGCCTAAGGACTTCAGTTCCTTCGCCAAGGCCATGGCGTCTTTATACCAATAAACAAAGTCCTTTTTTGTGGTGAAAAGCTGGCTATAATTCAGGTTGCTTAGCGCCTGTTTTAATTCAAACTCGCTTTGATATTGATGAATGTGTTGACCATTATCCACCTCTTTCCATGCTGACTCTAGCTCATAAAGGCTGCCCGGCAACAAGGTCGCAATAGCAACAACCCCACCAGGTTTAATTACTCTCAGCGATTCTTGTACTACTGACTCAAAATCGCACCACTGAACCATTAAGCTCGAGTAGCACCAATCAATTGAGTCCGTTTGAAACGGCAAAGAATGACTATCCCCGCATACTTTACCGGCCTTGTTATGATTACTATTTAGCATCGCCACGCTTAAATCGCAGCTTGCTAGATAATTGCACCTTTTATTGAGCTCACTTGTAAACAATCCAGGACCGCAACCTAAATCTAGTCCAAAGTCTGGCACTAAAAAAGGAAAAGGTTTTGATTCTTGGGATTTCGCTAATGCTTCATCTAAAAGTTTTAACAGTAAGCGTCCAGTGTCCTTTTGAAGTTGTGCTTTTTGCTTATAAGTATTTGCAGATTGCTCAAAGCGTTTTACCGCACTTTGGTTAGAATGCTTAACCGATAATATTGAGTCATCTAAGTCTAAATTCGTTTTATTCATGAGTAAGACTCACCTTATGACCTTTGTTGATTGCGTTTTTAAAGCACTGGCCAATATATCTACCAATTCACTGATTTCATTAGCTTTGTGCTTTGATGTTATAGTAACGCGTAATCGAGACTGACCTTTTTTCACGGTTGGATATCTAATTGCAGACACCCAAAACCCGGCATCCTTTAAAACCTTTGCTACTTCTATTGTGGCTTCTTCATCGCCAATGAGAACTGGTTGAATTGGCGTATCACTTGATAATAATGGCAGGTAATTCGCTTTCGCTAACTCTTTAAAATAAGAAATATTGTTAGCTAAGGTTACTGTACGACTGTTATTTTTATCGAGTGCAGCTTCTTGTGAGGTTTTATCTAAGTCTTGCCCTTTTTTTTGCTCTACAAGCTTAGACAAGTTAAATCGTACAACCTCACTTTGGATGGGTGAAAGATGTGTTGAATATATATACTCTTTACTGAAATTAGTGAGGTATTTAATTATTGCACGATCAGCAAATACCGCAGCCCCTTGTGCACCCAAAGCCTTACCAAAAGTCACGACGTAAATATCAACATCATTTAAGTCAATTACCGCGTTGCTCTCTGACAGCGCTGACAAACCAAAACCATGCGCATCATCAACCATGAATAATGCTCCAGCTTTCTTAGCGATGGCGGATAATCTTTTAATTGGCGCCCTATCACCGTCCATACTGAATACGCTTTCTGTAACAACCAGATGTTTAATATTGGGTCCACTTTTAACTAACTCGCCTAGATCATGATGACAATTGTGCTTAAATCGTTTTTGACGTACTTGGCCGGCCGCTTGAAGCTTAGTACCAGCATCCAATAACGAAGCATGATTTAGTTTGTCTTGGTATATAAACTGCTCACTGGATTTATCTTTAAACAGCGCGTTAAGAACACCTTGATTAGCGCTAAAGCCTGAGCCGTACAATAGACCACTAAAAGTGCTGGGCGCATTAATTGCTTTTAAGAGCTCAGCAATCAACTGATTATGATGTTCACTGTTTCCAGTAACTAGTGGGCTTGCCATTGCACCACTACTAACAGTTGGGTTTGTTTTTTGCTGATCTACACCAAGCCATTTATTAAACTCAGTTAGCGCAAAGTCGCTCGCCAACCCCAAGTAGTCATTGCTCGAAAAGTTAATATAAGATTTTCCCGCTACTACTAGTTGTGACGCAGAGACTGAATCAAACTTATTACTAAAACGAAGTAAATTGTTTTTTTCCCTTTGCGCTAACTCGTCAAATATGAACGATTCAAAACTGTTCATAAATGTTATTTAGCTTCAAAGAACATTTCTTTTTCAGGCTGTTGCTGATCTTTTAATTGTTCAAACAATGCCGCTTCTTTGGTTTCATCAGAATAATCTTTTGTTTGCTCAGAGTTCAAGCCAAGTTTAGCAAATAACTTTTTATCAAAGTGTTCATCCGGGTTAGACGTAGTTATAGTCCGTGGCCTGCCTGGCGCTGGTAAGTCTAGTTTTGTGAAGAGCATAACGAGAGGGTTAAATGCAAACCAGGTTGCCATACATAGCACCGATCAGTACTTTTTTAGCAATAACCGCTATTTATTTGACCCAAAAAAGTTGTCAATTAATCACGAAAAGAATCAACAAGCTTTCACCAACTCATTAATTAAGGGCGTTCCGCTGGTTATTTGCGACAATACAAATATTGAATACTGGCAAATGCGGCCCTATCTAGAAGCCGCAAAAAAATACGGCTACATGGTGGAGGTTATTTCAATAGGGCTGTTTAACAACAGCACCAAACATCATCAATATGTTTTAAGAAATAATCATAACATTGAACTTTCGGTAGTTGAGGCGATGGCAGGCCACGGACTATAACTACGTCTTTACACATTTTCTATTTTGTTTCTCTCTTTCATTTCTCGACTAAACACTAATAACGCCAATAAATGCGATAACAACGATGAGCAAAAATACTAAGTTGTACTTTTGATAGTCTGTTTTTCTTTTGTTCCTGACTTGATTCCCTATTAAAGAAATCGCACTAAAAATAACGCTCATATATAGGCTAATATACAAATACCCTTTTAACGTGCCTAACCAGTACTCTCGAATAGGTATTTTGTGATATTCGAGAATAATATTATTCAATTCTGGTCGTGCGTAATGAAATAACGCTAATGCGACAACAAACACAAACCAAGACAGAACATTAAGTACATTTACTATTTGACTTAAAAGATCAGGTCCTTTTCGCCTTTCTAAACCATTCCACACTTCGTACTGCTCCAAATTGACGAAATAACAACCATTATAAAACAATTAGCTAATTAACTGCTAAC
>JAOHFM010000015.1 GCA_028098005.1 Psychrosphaera sp. | reverse complement strand
CTTGTTTAGGTAAAAATTTATGGTTATACAAAGACAAGGGTCTAGCGAATACTTGAACGGGCGTGTCCCACTTTTGACCTGACATGCGTTTTTGCACCCAGGCATCCATATACAAAGTGTAAAATGCCAAACACACAAGAACAAAGATAATCACCTTTAGTGCTCGGTAACTGCCTGATTTTAAAACCTGATTTGGGTCGACATCATTGCTCATAAGGTTATATTTATTCTAATAACTATTGTTTTAACGCGTATCTCACCTTACCTTTTCCAAAGGCGTAAATAAACTATTTGGAAGGCATTTTTTTCTTAAGCGAATGTCCCGCTAATTCGGTTTGTGGAGAATCCGGCCACCTGTGTTTTGGGTAACGACCTTTCATTTCTTTTTTCACTTCAACGTAAGCGTTATTCCAAAAGTGCGCCAAGTCTTGAGTCAACTGAATCGGCCGTTGCGCAGGTGACAACAACTCAATTAGAAGCGCTACTTTTCCCTG
Organism: Psychrosphaera sp.; assembly: GCA_028098005.1. The sequence continues at coordinate 27,610 of JAOHFM010000015.1, read as the reverse complement.
AAAAATCGCCGGTGACGCGGGTTCGCCAAACATCTCTTGCAATCGAACTGATATTTTTGGTGGTGTATTGCTGTAGTCAATTTTGCAACGAGTCCCTGCTGGCGTTTCATAATGCGATGGAAACCAAGTTTTTAACTCTTGTTGCTGCTCCCAGGTTAACAGGCTATTTAGCATAGTTATCACATCTAATTTTTGCAGTTGAGGCAAACTTCTAACATTGCCTAAAAAAGGGCTTAGCCATTTTTCGGTATTTTCCATTAACCGCTCAACAGAATACTCTGGCCATGTTTGATCCTTATTTGAAGTTTCGGATCCCGTGCCTTTTACCGAGCTTGTAACGTAGGCTAACTTTGTCAGCCACACCTGTATTTTTTTCTCATTAATCCCAAAGCTTTTTAGACCCGTTTGCGAAACATAATCAAGCCATACTTTTTGCCATTGTTGTTCGGTAAAATTAACTTTGATCGGCTTTTGCTCTAGCACTAGCTCACCAATTTTTGTTTCCATAAAAGCAACGGGCGATTGTTTTTGAGCAGACCAAGTGACGCTTTCATTCGTCACAACTAAGTCTGATAAATACTCATCAACTTGGCTTTCAGACAGTTCAGCATAGTGCCTAATATAATGACCGTATTTACTGGCACTAAAGTCCAAAACTACGATAAAATCACTATTGCTTGGTACGCTACTATGATGGAACTCAACCGCACCACCATTACTCATTTTCCAACGTTTACTTGTTTTTTTAGCGATTCGATCTGGAAAAGCATGTGCCAATAACACACCAAATAATTCAGCATCGATTTTATTGCCTTGCGTTAAAGTATCTGAAGACACCTTAGCCGCCATTTTCCTATACTGTTTCGCTACTCTAGCTGGCATGTTCTCAGTCTTCGACGAATTAACACTGAGCATGTCACTGATATTTTCTGGAATTCGGATTTGCGAGTCATTTAATCCTACATCTAACCATGCTGATAAATAACAACCCGCTTGCGCAAACACCGGTCCCATTTGTTTTGCATAACTGAGTAAACGGGTAAGTCTTAAATCGCTACCAAATGATTGATATTGAGTGGACAGCGCTGTCGTTATTAACTTTGAGTGAGCGTATTCACTCGATGTTTCATGATTTGTCTTTTTAACTTCTGTTTGACTTCGCTCTAAATATTGCAGCGCAATTAGTTTTTGCTCCGCTGCTTGAAGAGCACTTTTTTCAGGTTTTGATGCCCAGAATAAATCATCAAATTGACTTCCCCAAAGTGTGATTTCCAACAGTAGCTGTGACAAGTCGCTGCGTTCAATTTCAGCAACATCAAAGGCTGGTTTTCGACTCCAATGTTCTTCACTGCCTAAACGATAACAAATGCCTGGCCTTAATCGCCCAGCTCGTCCCGCTCTTTGTGCCGCCGATGATTTAGATATCGCTTGGCTAATTAAAGTGTCTGCATTAATTCTATGTTGGTAAACGTTCACTTTCTCTTGACCACCATCTATCACAACATCAATGCCGTCGATAGTTAAACTGGTTTGCGCAATATTGGTAGCTAATACAATCTTTCGTTTACCTTTGGGTGCAGGTTCAATTGCCTTTACTTGCTGGTCAATCGACAAGCCTCCAAATAGTGAATGCACTTCTGTATTACTTGGTAAATGACTCGTTATAAAACTTGATACTCTTTTGATGTCGGCCATTCCAGGAAGGAATACCAGAATAGAGCTGTGGGTTTCTGCTAACGCTGTTTTTATTGCCGATACTATGTTGTCAGCAGTAGGTATAAGTTCGCTGGGTAAATATCGGTATTCAATTGGAAACTGTCGTCCAGACGCACTCACTACCGACGCATTTAATTGTTCAGATATGTTTTTAATGTCGATAGTGGCCGACATAATCAATAATGCGAGGTTTTCATTTAATTGTTGGCAATCCATGCTCAAGGCCAAAGCTAAATCAGAAGACAATGAACGTTCGTGAAATTCATCAAATATCACCAGCCCAATACCGCTTAATTCTGGGTCTTGTTGAAGCATTTTAACAAGCACGCCATCCGTCACCACTGTTAATACGGTTTGACTGCTAGTGTTATTCTCTCCACGCATAGCAAGGCCAATGGTTTGACCTACTTTTTCGTTTAATTGTTTTGCTAAATAGTGTGCAATTTGTCGAGCCGCGACTCGACGAGGCTCTAAAATGATAATTTGGTTGTTTGATGAAAATTGACCTGAAAGGTTCTCACCTTCTTTGACCAGCAATAATGGTAATCGTGTTGATTTACCTGCTCCAGGCTCAGCTTGCAATAATACACGGGTTTGTTGCTTTAGTAGCGAACTTAACTCTGGAAAAATTTGCTCTACAGGTAACGATTGAAGACTCATTTATTGGCTCACAACAACGTAAATTATGGTCATTATATGCCAATACGTGAGTCTTCTTAAGTAACATTAAACACAAAAGCCTATTTAGACCAAACGCTCCTAGAAAACTGAGGCAATGAAATTGACGCCCATAATTGTTTGCATAGTTCTTCTGGGTGAGAATGGTCACCACTAATTAGCCATTCCACCAGCGGTGTTGGGTCGCTAGGGTAATTAATGGCGTCATTGTCAGGTAATGATAACCAGCGCTCTAACTCCAGCTCATCGAGTCCATTAATAACTGTGGCTAAACCTAAACTTCGAAGCGTTTCTGCATTGGACTCTTGCTCAAACTGACCTTGTAATGGTTTTAATAACAACTTTTTACCTGCGCACAATGCTTCACTGCTCAGCTCAAAACCCGCATTTGCGATGACGCCTTTTGATCCCTCAAGGTCTTTTAAAAAACCAGTTCTACAAGCTCTTCTAAATAACACGTTATTTACTTTTTTTTGTGCTTTAACATCAGGGTGATACAACACAAACTCTTGATCAAGCTGGCTCTCTAATAGCTCAACAACTTCGCTGATATCTTCAAAAGGCATATAAACCAATACATTTTCCGAGTTAGAAATAGTACTAACTTCTCGTTCAATAAACGGCGGCATAATAGACTGACCGTAATGATACCAATGAACACCCAGAGCAATATCACTTGGCGCAAAGTTTTTCAGTATTTGTCTGTTTAACCAACCTAACCCTAAAGATGGTACTTTATCTTTTGTGAAGACCGCCTGATGGCTAATATTGATCACCTTTTTGCCAGCTTTGCGTCCTGCCCAAGCAGTTATAGGCTCAAAATCATTTAAGATTAAATCGTAGTTACTAACATCAAAATTTTGGATGTCTTTATACATCTTAAGTGGTCGCGCTTTTTGAATCGTTTTTAAATAGCTAATGGTGCCATGTTCAGACACAAAACTAAGACCCTTAAAGGTTTGGTAATTTCCAAAATCTTCCATATCAAAATACTGTCCCGCAGGTCGACCTGAAAAAACGTAATCCACTTCAAGGCCTTTTTTTGCCAGCGCTTTTGCCATTACTCTAGCTCGAGTTATGTGGCCATTCCCAGTACCTTGTATCCCATATAAGATCTTCATATATTCACCTTTTAAAGAATACTCAACGTGTTGATAGCAAATTCCGCACAAGCAATTCCAAGTGCTGCTCCAATAATGGTATCGCCAGGAAAGTGTACCCCTAATAACACACGAGAAAGTGCTATTAAACTCGCCCAAATATACGCAACTATGGCGAAGGCTGGAAAATAGGTAGCAACAACAGTCGCAAATAAGAAGGCCGCAGCACTGTGTCCAGAGGGCATACTAAATTTATCGGATGGCGAAATATGAGACTTAAATGCCACTAACTTTTCAAAGGGCCTGTTTCGTTTAAATAGGTTCTTCAAAACTAAATAAATAGGCAGTTCAACAGCAAAAGCGGCTAACGCAGTATAAAAAAAGTCAGGACTAAACTCATCACTAAGAGCAATTGTGGCGAGTGCAATAACAAAGTATAAGTGGCCATCGCCTGTTTTTGAGACCCACTTGCTTGTGTTTTTGATTGAATGTTTTGATATGCGATTGAGTTGGTAGAAAAGCTGAGTGTCTAACTCTTGTAGTTTGTTATTTTTAGCTATACCGAACATAGTAACCTCACCTATTAGTGAAATGCATTTTTTGCATAATTCAATATTAGGTGAGCTATATTTCTTCTATGTTACTTTTACAAGACAAATTGATGAAATGAAGAAGATTGTTCCTGCTTTATCATTTACTTATATGGCGTCAAAAACTTCATACATTACGCCTTCTCTTAACGCCGACGTGACTACTTTTAATGATTCTATATTTAGTACTTCAAATGCCGCAATCATAATTGACAACCCTGCGGCAAATACATGTTTACGGCATTCATTAACCTCGCCAATACTTAATGCATCACTGTTGCCCGCCGCAATGCACAGTGCCTTTAGTTTAGATAAGTCGTCAAGCGTGATGGCTTGTTTTGGCAGCGGTTGTCCGGTTTCTTGTGCAATAACACTCACTAGGCTTTCTACCGAGCCTGAGGTGCCGAAGCAGACTTCCCAGCCTTTATTTACAAAAGAGCCTTCAATGGTTTTGAGATTATTTTTTGCAGCGTTAATCGCTTTATCAAAGGCATCGTTGGTCATAATATTTTGAGGGAAATAACGCTGCGAATAACTAACACAACCCATGTCTAAGCTAACTGCTAAATCAGACTGCTTATTTTGGCCTATGACAAATTCAGTGCTACCGCCGCCAATATCGATAATTAAGGTCGATTTGTCTAATGTGTGGCTTCTAGCAACACCGTTAAAAATCAACTTAGCTTCTTCTTCGCCAGATAGAATTTGTATTGGATATGAAAATACCGATTTTGCCGAACGTTCAAAGTCAGCAATATTTGTGGCGTTTCTAAGTGTATAAGTGCCTACCACCTTAACAAAGTCAGGTTTGTAGGTTTGAATTCGTTGGTTAATCTTTTCCAATGCTTCTACACCACGTTCAATTGCGGCATTAGAAAGCACCATGTCATCCGATAAACCGTCGGCTAAACGAACTTTTTGTTTTAATTTATATAAGATCTTTACTGATTGTTTACTCATTTCTCCCACGACAAAGTGGAAGCTATTTGAACCAATGTCCAGTACGGCGATTTTGGTGGTATCACTAAATGCTAAATCGCCCGATCCGGGTTGGGAGTTTGTCATGTAAAAGGTTGTCCAAAAATAAGGTTTTATGCAATTTTATTACAATTAAGATACCCATTTCCGGTCTACTTGTCGATTATTGTTGTTTTGTTGCTGTTTACTCCAGTTAACTTGACCTAAAATATCAACGTTATCAATGGCATCGTTCCACCTTAGCAACTTAAGGTCGCCAATCTCTGTTTCAACAAGTACGGTACAATTTTCCACCCAATCACCATCATTGCAATACATCAGGTCATTTTCCAAACAAATTTGAGGATGATGAATGTGCCCACAAACTACGCCATCTACCTGTTGAAGCTTTGCTTCGGATAAGGCGGCTTGTTTATATCGTTCAATGGCCTCATTGGCCTTTTTAACTTTCGTTTTTAAATATGACGCCAACGACCAGTAAGGTCTTCCCGTTGCCTTTCTCGCTTTGTGTAATTGTCTGTTTAAAAACAGTAGTAAATCATACAGCGCGTCGCCTAATTTGGCATGAAAGCGCCCAAAACACACTTGCTGATCAAATTTATCACCGTGTAATAACAGTAGCTTTTTACCCGACACCGTTTCGTGAATATACTCTTGATGTATTTTCATGCCGGCAAAGTTGAACGACCGATAAGAACGAACCACGTCATCATGATTTCCCGGAATATAAATAACCTCTACGCCCTGCTGCGACAACTCCAACAAGTGATTGAACACCTTGTTGTGGGCTTCTGGCCAAAAGGTTTTTCTATTTAACGCCCAAAAATCAACAATATCACCCACAAGAAAAATACGTCTTGTTTCACAGCTTTTTAAAAACGCGAGCAAAAATTCTGCTTTGCAGTCTTTACAACCCAAATGAATATCCGATATCCACAAACTTTCATAGTGATGTTTTGTCTTCATCGTCGCTCCTAGTTTGACTCTTGGTCTGGCTTCTGCTCAGTTTCTAATTGTTAGAACCTTAAATAACGGTCGCGTTTAGCCGGTTTCATTTTTTCAATATTGATAAAAACAAAACCGTCTATGCAATCTGCAAAATCGGGGTCAATGTTATAGCTTAAAAATTGCGTGCCGTGATCGTCACAAAGCTCGGTATACTGTTTAAACAACGTTGGTATCGCGCAGCTTTCCCCTTTCATATAAGCTTTCAGTTTTACAAAGTCATCCACGGCGTTATTGCCATCAAACTGAATACCTAATGTGTCGCATAGTTGATAAGGGTTGCGTGCAATTGGCCAGGTTTTATTTTCATTCAAGTTGCTGTGGTCAAAGTCGGACTCTTTACGACCAAAATACGTTTGATAGTAACGAATTAAACTTGCCTGGCATTGTTTAGGAAGCTCATTGCTAATAGTTACGGGCCCCATTAAATATTGTATTTGTGGTTTTGTTGCTAGGTATGCACCAACACCTTGCCACAAATAATCTAAGCTACGTTTGCCCCAATACTTAGGCTGAATAAAGCTACGGCCTAGCTCTAATGTTTTATTACTCAACGCTTCTGGCATGGCGGTTAAGTCGAACAAAGTATCGGTATAAAGACCTTCCGCAGTGTAATGCTTTCTCACCTTTTCCATGGCTACCATTCGATAAGCACCTACAATCTCTAACTGATTGTCATCCCACAAAATAACGTGGTCATAAAACCAGTCATAGGCATCAAAGTCGCGCATTTTTCCCGTACCTTCGCCTACTGACCTAAACGTAAACTCTCGCAGTCGAGCTAGCTCTCTCATTACTGCAGAAGCGTCGTCACTTTTAGGCTGGAAACAATATATTTGTTTGCCATCCGTAGTTTCACCTAAACGTTGGCTTTGCTTTAGCTCTTCTCTTACTAAAGTTGGAGACTCTGGATGGGCAATGCTTTCTAAACTAGAGCTAAACTCTGGTACACATCGACGTTTATTAAGTGCATAAACGTGTTTTTTGAACAGTTTGATTAGTCGTTTGTTATCAATCGGCAGGTTGTTATACGTGCTCGGTGCAATAGGTGCTCCAATACGAAGCTTTAGCTCTTGGTCATGTTGTTTAAACATTTCGTGGACTAGCCAAATGGTGCTCAAAGGTTTAGCCAACATAGACAAGCCGTAGAAAAACGCCGAGTTTTTACCATCAACATGTATAGGTAAAATGTCAGATTGCGTTTTTTGCGCAAACTTTAAAAAGCCACTTCGCCAGTCACCATCTTTAATACCCGTAGGTGATAGTCTTGAAACTTCTCCGGCTGGAAAAATAAGCAAGGCTCCGCCACTTGTTAGGTGTTGTTCGATAGCCGCCATGTTTTCTTTTGCTGTGCGACCACCCATGTTATTAACCGGAAGCAACATAGGTCTAAGTGGTTCAATGGCCCAAAGCAGTTCATTTGCCACCACTTTTACGTCTTTGCGAACTTTACTCAGTAACTTAAGCAGTACCAATCCATCTAAACTACCGATGGGGTGATTTGCGATGGCTACTACTTTGCCTGAGGTTGGAATATTTCGAATTTCACGCTCATTGGCACTGTAGTCAAACTCAAAAAACTCTAAAGCCTGCTCAACAAAATCGATGCCTTTTACATGTGGGTATGACGCTTCAAAACGTTGGAATTCACTTTCGTGAAATATAAAACGAAGAAACCTAAGGAAAGAATTTTTTAGAAATGGGTTGCCACTTTCAATTGCTGGAAACTGCTCTGCTACCACATTTTTTACTGAAATCATGACGTTCACCTACACTATGAGTTAAGTGCTAAATTAAGCGGACTTGATGACAGAAAGTTGAACAAACAATTTCAATTTGATGACAATTGAACCAAACCATCTAAATTTCAATTTGATTACAATTGAACAAACAAACTCAACTTCAGTTGTATAAGTCTCGGTTATATAAATGTCAGCGGATAAATCAAAAATAGATAAACGAAAATAAAAAAACGCCCGTTATTGCTAACAGGCGTCTTGTATCCAAAGAAAGGATGACTTTGGAAATTTGGAGCTTAAAGCTCAGTAAAGGTAATTAATAATTAACCAAACTGGTTCATTGTATTGTCTTTACCGCCCGCTTTAAGAGCAGCTTCACCAGCAAAGTATTCTTTATGATCATCGCCCATATCAGAACCAGCCATGTTTTGGTGTTTAACACACGCAATCCCTTGACGGATTTCTTTACGCTGAACGCCTTCAACGTAACCTAACATGCCTGCATCACCAAAGTACTCTTTCGCTAAGTTGTCAGTAGACAATGCAGCAGTGTGGTAAGTTGGTAGCGTAATCAAGTGGTGGAATATACCCGCTTGCTGCGCTGAGTCAGCTTGGAAAGTGCGAATACGTGCATCAGCTTCAAGCGCTAGCTCTGTTGCATCATACTCTTCGCTCATAAGTTGTGCGCGGTCGTACGAGGCTAAATCTTTACCTTCTTCTAACCATGCATCAAATACTTGCTGACGGAAGTTTAGCGTCCAGTTAAAGCTTGGGCTGTTGTTGTAAACTAGTTTCGCATTTGGAACCACTTCACGAATACGGTCAACCATGGCACCAATTTGTCCAATGTGTGGCTTTTCCGTTTCAATCCATAATAAGTCAGCACCGTTTTGCAATGAAGTAATACAATCTAGAACACAACGATCTTCACCTGTACCAGCGCGGAACTGGAATAAGTTTGAAGGTAAACGCTTAGGACGCAATAGTTTGCCTTCGCGATTTAGTACTAAGTCACCGTTGTTTAAATCTTGTGGAGCTACTTCTTCACAATCTAAGAAGCTGTTGTATTGATCACCTAAATCACCAGGCTCACGAGTAACCGCGATTTGTTTTGTAAGGCCTGCACCTAATGAATCTGTACGAGCAACGATAACACCGTCATCAATACCTAATTCTAAGAAGGCATAACGTACAGCTCGAATTTTCGCTAGGAAGTCTTCGTGAGGAACCGTAACTTTACCATCTTGGTGACCACATTGCTTTTCATCAGACACTTGGTTTTCAATTTGAATAGCACAAGCACCAGCTTCAATCATTTGTTTAGCCATTAAGTACGTTGCTTCTGCATTACCAAAACCAGCATCAATATCAGCAATAATTGGCACAACGTGTGTTTGGTGGTTGTCGATTTCGTTTTGTACTTTTTTCGCTAATACTTCATCGCCCGCTTCACGTGCATCGTCTAATTGACGGAACAAACCGCCTAGCTCACGTGCATCAGCTTGACGTAGGAAGGTGTAAAGCTCAGCAATTAATGATGCAACAGACGTTTTTTCATGCATTGATTGGTCAGGTAAAGGACCAAACTCAGAACGAAGCGCCGCAACCATCCAGCCTGATAAGTATAAGTACTTTTTCTCAGTCGTTTGGAAGTGCTTCTTAATGGAAATCATTTTTTGTTGGCCAATAAAACCATGCCAACAACCTAAAGACTGAGTGTACTGTGAAGAGTCACGGTCGTAGTCAGCCATGTCTTTACGCATGATATCAGCGGTATACTGCGCAATGTCTAAGCCCGTTTTGAATTTGTTTTGCGCTCGCATTCTTGCTGCATACTCTGGCTCAATTGCAGCCCAGCTTTCACCGTGGCGCGCTTTAATTGCATTCAATAGTTCTATTTCGTTAGTATATGCAGACATATGCACTTCCTCTATTCACATCATTTATTATTAGTTGGAGAGACTAATTTGTATCCCCATGAATTTTTCTGCTGACAACTCTATGCTATTCGACTAGGATTCATGAAATAAATAATTACGATACATGGAATTCATGAAATGAATATTAGTAAGATCGACCTCAACCTTTTGGTATATCTAGATGTATTATTACGAGAAAAAAACGTAACCAGAGCCGCCGATAAACTGTCAATTACACAACCAGCCATGAGTAATGGCCTAAAAAGATTACGAGAGCTGTTCTCAGACCCAATACTAATAAGGACTTCAGAGGGAATGGTGCCAACAGCACGAGCACTGGAATTACAGCCTGTAATCCGTAGTATTCTTTCAAAACTGGAAGAAACCCTTCAAAAAGAAAAGAATTTCGATCCGTTAGAATCAAACAGAACCTTCCGAATCATGGCCAGTGACTATGCCGAAACCACTTTATTAGCACGTGTTTTAGGTGAATTAAGAAGTCGAGCACCCGGTGTAACCCTTGATATTGTGACGCCTTCGGACGTGAGCTTCCACGACGTTGAGCTTGGCAAGGTTGATATGGCGATTAACCGATTTGATGATTTGCCGTTGTCCTTCCATCAAAAAGTCATTTGGTACGATACCTTCTCTTGTATGGTTAATGCTAAGCACCCTTGCTTACCCAACTTAGATTTGGATACCTATTTACAACATAAACATGTTTGGGTGAGTAAAACCGGCTTTGGTGTGGGTGTAGGCATTGATCCAAATGAGGTGCAAAAGCTTGGCTGGGTAGACAATGAGCTGTCTAAATTTGGCAAAAAACGTGATATAAGCGTGTTCACCAGACACTATCACATGGCCATGTGGCTCGCTAAAGAGCAAGGCTTAATTGCTACTTTACCGACTAAAGCAGCTGAGCTATACGCTGATAACCCTGATACGGTCACTATGGAACCACCATTTGACATACCGCCTATAGCACTGAAAATGGCCTGGTCTCCCTTATTACATCATGACGCTGGCCATGTTTGGTTACGTCGATTAATTGTTGATGTAGGTGCTGAGTAACCATTATTCACAAAACTTATGGCGAACATATAAATACAAAGGTATTTTTATATAAGGGTTCGGATCTAGAATTAGCGCGCTAACTTTTTTAAACAAATGCGAGTCAGTTATGCCAAACACATTGCGTAAAGAATTGAACAATAAAGACGTACAGATGAATCAGCTTACAATAGATACTGGTTTTTACGATTTTGTAAACACATCTGTATTACCACAAATCCAGTTACCGCAAGAAGTATTTTGGCGTGAGGTCGAAAGTATTTTTGAACGTTTCATTCCGGTAAACAAACAACTATTAAAGAAACGCTCTGCGCTTCAAGCCCAAATAAATGAATACCATTTAAATGCCGGCTCTACAGACGTTGCTTCTTATAAATCATTTTTACAAGACATTGACTATTTGGTTGAGCCACCAGCGCCTTTTAAAATAGAGTCAACAAATGTAGATGTTGAAATAGCTACCATGGCCGGCCCACAACTTGTTGTTCCGGTAATGAATGCGCGATATGCACTTAATGCCGTAAACGCTCGCTGGGGCAGCTTATATGATGCCCTTTATGGTACCGACGTTATCAGTGAAGAAAATGGTGCTGAAAAAGGCAAAGCTTATAACCCTCTTCGCGGTGATTTAGTTATTCAGTATGCTAGAACGCTGTTAAACACCCATTGCCCACTTAACGACTGCTGGACTAAAGTAAGCCGTTTTAGAGTTGAGAATGAACAACTTGTTGTCACTCTGGAGAATGGTGAAACCTCTTTGCTAGCTGATGTTGCGCAGTTTGTTGGGTATCAAGGCAAGTCAGATCAACCAACAGGGATTGTTTTAGCACACAACAATCTGCACTTAATTGTTCAGATAGATGCGGAACATCCTGTTGGAAAAACCGATAAAGCGTTTATCAAAGACGTATTGGTTGAATCAGCACTCACCACCATTATGGATTGCGAAGATTCAGTTGCAGCAGTTGACGCGGAAGACAAGATTGCCGTATACAAAAACTGGCTTGGCTTGATGTCTGGTGATTTAGTTGAAGAAATATCAAAAAATGGCCAAGTTTTTCAACGCAAGATGAATGGCGATATTGAGTTCATCAGCAAAGACGGTTTCCAACATAGTTTGTCTGGCCGCGCGTTAATGTTTGTTCGTAACGTGGGTCACTTGATGACAAACCCTGTTATGCAATTTAATGGCGAAGATGTACCAGAAGGTATTCTTGACGGCATTATTACTGCTGCCATTGGTAAAATTGATGTTCAAAAGCCAGTAACAGCGGCAATTAAAAATAGTCAAAAAGGCTCTATTTATATTGTTAAGCCTAAAATGCACGGGCCTGAAGAAGTCGCTTTCACTCAGCAACTATTTGATGCCGTTGAAGATGCGCTTGGTTTAGAACGCTACACATTAAAAATGGGCATCATGGACGAAGAGCGACGCACGTCGGTTAACCTTCGTGCTTGTATTAAAGAAGCAAAAGAACGTGTTGTATTTATCAATACGGGCTTTTTAGACCGCACTGGTGATGAAATTCATACTAGTATGCTCGCTGGGCCATTCATGCCAAAAGCAGTTCTTAAAACCATGCCTTGGATTTCTTCTTATGAAGAGTCAAACGTAGCCAGCGGCTTAAATAGTGGTTTCTTAGGAAAAGCTCAAATTGGTAAGGGTATGTGGCCAATTCCAGATAATATGGCGGACATGATGGACGCTAAAATAGGCCATCCAAAAGCAGGTGCTAATACCGCTTGGGTTCCATCTCCAACAGCTGCAACGTTACATGCTCTTCATTACCATCAAGTATCGGTACCTTCGATACAAGACAACTTAATTGCACAAAGCAGTGAAAGTGAGTTGTTAGCAGAAGAAGCTAAACGCCTAGATAGTATTCTAACCATTCCATTACTGAGTAAAGATGAGCCGTTAACGCCAGGAAAGGTCAATCATGAGCTGGATAACAACGCACAAGGCATTTTAGGTTATGTGGTTCGTTGGGTTGATGCTGGTATTGGTTGTTCTAAAGTGCCTGATATCAATAATGTTGGACTGATGGAAGATAGGGCAACCTGTCGTATTTCATCGCAGCATATGGCGAACTGGTTAACACATGGTTTATGCAGCGAGCAAAGAATTGTTGTAGTAATGAAGAAAATGGCAGCGATTGTTGATCAGCAAAACGTAGATGTTGAAGGATACGAGCCTATGGGTCCTGACTTCGATAACTCAATTGCGTTTAATGCCGCTCTTGATCTTGTCCTTAAAGGCAAAGATCAACCAAGTGGTTACACCGAACCTTTATTGCACGCCGCTAGATTGGCGAAAAAGGCTTCGTTGAAGCACTAAGCTGCGACGCAACTAAACAAGCTAAGCTCAGCGCTTACAGCGTCCCCCAATGGGAAGGCCGGCAATCTAAGTAAATTAGAGCGCCGGTCTTTTTATTTGTAGCCTTTAGTTTTAGCGACTCGCTAAATAAAAGTCTATTCCGCTAATAAGTTTGCAATAGTACGAACGCCCATCGCCGTTGCACCTGCAGCATACTTTCCAGTAGCGTTATTATTAAACGCACCGGCTAAATCAATGTGTAGCCAATTGCTGCCTTCTTCATTAACAAATCTTGATAAAAACCCAGCTGCGTTTGAAGCTCCACCCATACCGCCGCCTTTTTGAGGACGACTATTGGCCGTATCCGCATAGGCCGATGGGCAGTTACTTTGATGTGCTTTTGTTAATGGTAAACGCCAAGCACCCTCAAATTCGTTTTCCGCTGCTTTTAATCCACGGTTTGCCATTGCATCGTCTAGCGCAAACATCGCATTGTAGTCACTACCTACTGCCATCATAGCGGCACCCGTTAGTGTTGCGGCATCAATAATATTTTTCGCGCCAATTTCTGTTGCGTGTAAAAGACCATCGGCTAAAACCAAACGGCCTTCTGCATCGGTATTTACAATCTCAACACTGGTGCCGTTTTTGTAAGTAATCACATCACCTAAACGGTAAGCATTGCCGGCAATCATGTTTTCTGCACAACATAGAATTAAACGAACACGTTTGTTTAAGCCTCGCATAATAGCCAAACCTAATGCACCGGCAACCGTAGCTGCACCGCCCATATCGCATTTCATTGTTAGCATGCCTTCAGATGACTTAATTGAGTAACCACCACTGTCAAAAGTAATACCTTTACCAACCAGTGCGTATTCTATTGGCGCTGACTCATTACCGGTAGGGTTATAATCTAAGCTTAATAATGCAGGAGCGTGTTGACTTGCGCGTCCAACTGAGTGAATGCCAATCCAGCCAGCTTCAAGTAAGTCATCACCCACTACAAGTGAATGAGACACGGCATCACCGCCTATCTCTTTTATAAATTTAATAGCTTGATGAGCAAGCTCTTCTGGGTATAAGTCCGCTGGCGGTAAGTTTGTCATTTCACGAGTCCAGTCGTAAGATTTTTTCCTAGCATCTAACTCTTTGCTGTCGTTTGCTAACCAATTAACCAACTGACCGCCTTTTGCTGTCACTAAACCAAGGTAAAAACTCCACTGTTGCTCAACATGCCACTCGCCTTGAACATTAACTTGGTTTACGCCCATACTCTGAATTTTACGAGCTACCGATTGAATCAATGGTAATGAAGCCTCTAAAGACGAGTCACCAATATGAATGGTGAAACCTTCGGCAGTTATGCTCAACTGATTATCGTCGCCCCAACCTTCTGGTGCTGCATTTTTAGAAATTTGTACATTCAGTAACTTTGTCATAACGCCTATCTCATCTTTATAAAAATTATCTATCAATCATAGAGAACTAATTCTCTTTCGTCAGTTCAATATGGGACTTATTTTTTAACAAACAAGTAAATAGACAAAGTTCAGCAATGAATTAATTATTCTGTAGCAACCAGCTCGATAATCTTTAATAATGGTTTTTTATGGATTAAATAACACCAACTGGAGTTTGTTATGCCTTCTGCTAGTTTTTTCGCACTGTTTGACGATATTGCTTTGTTACTCGACGATGTGGCTGCAATGTCAAAGGTGGCGGCTAAAAAAACCGCTGGGGTACTAGGTGATGACTTAGCAGTAAACGCGGAACAGGTAAGTGGCGTTAAAGCGAATAGAGAGTTACCTGTTGTTTGGGCCGTTGCCAAAGGGAGTTTGCTTAATAAAACCATATTGGTACCCGCGGCACTGCTCATTAGTGCATTTTTGCCTTGGCTAATTGTTCCCTTGCTTGTGCTTGGTGGTCTGTTTTTGTGTTTTGAAGGCGCGGAAAAAATAATAGAAACCTTTCAATCAAAAAGCGATGAGAAAGAACAACATCACCAGGCGCTATTACAAAAAGTAAAACAAAGCCCGGAAGAGTTACTCAATTTTGAGCAAAATAAAATTAAAGGGGCGATTCGCACCGACTTTGTTCTTTCCGCTGAAATTATCATTATTGCGTTAGGCAGTTTTGCTGGTGCGACTATGCTTAATCAAATTGTCGCTCTGTCATTTATTGCGTTTGCGATGACCGTTGGTGTATATGGTTTAGTCGCCGTTATCGTTCGGTTAGACGACGTTGGCCTTTATTGGAAACAATTAGAGGATAAAGGCGTTGGTACCAAAATATTAAATTTATTTGGTTCAGGTTTATTGTCATTTGCGCCAAAACTTATGAAGAGCCTCAGTGTGATAGGTTTAGTTGCCATGTTTCTTGTTGGCGGCGGCATGCTGACTCACAATATCGAATTTGTGCATCACGTTAGCGAAGTTGCACTCAACTTCCTTGCTACTGACCTAAGCTTACCTTCAATTATAGTGACTATTGCCAGTGTGTTACTGGACGGCCTTTACGGAATTGTTGCTGGCTTAGTAGTAGCAGGCATTATTCACATGTTGCCGTTTGGGAAAAAACAGCATGCCTAAAAGCGACACTTCCAAAGTAGGCGAAGATTCAACTTTAAGCCCAAAGCTACGCTCAGGTTCAACAACGCTAGAAAACGCCACTATTTTAAAACGTTACAAACGCTTTTTAGTGGATGTTGAACAAAACGGACAAGAATTTACTATTTATTGCCCTAATACAGGCGCAATGACAGGGTGTGCTGATGCCGGCTTTAAAGCTTTTTTCAGCACCAGCGACAACACCAAGCGTAAATACGCCCATACCTTAGAAAAAACAGTGAACCAACGTGGTCACTTTATTGGTGTTAATACTATTGCCGCAAACGGCATTGTAAAAAAGGCCATTGAAGAAAAGAAAATTGCTGAACTTTCGGGCTACCAAAATTTACAAACCGAAGTAAAGTATGGTGAAGAAAATAGTCGCATTGATATTTTATTAAGCGAACCAAATTCCCCCGATGAACGCAATTACTGCTATGTCGAAGTTAAATCCACCACTTTATTGCTCAATGAACAAAGTGGCCTTGGTGCGTTCCCAGACGCCAAAACAACTCGTGGTCAAAAACACGTTCGCGAATTAATAGAGATGGTAGATCAAGGACATAGAGCTGTTTTAGTTTTTTTAGTCCAGCATACCGGTATTAAAAAAGTTACCGTTGCTAGACACATTGATAAAAAATATGGAAATTTAATTGATGAAGCCGTGCAAAAAGGGGTAGAAATTTTAGTAATGCATACCCATATAGATGCGCATCAAACTTATGTAACCCACACTAGCCAATTTGAACATTAATCTGGATTTTAGTTGTCAAACAGTGTTAATTTTGCTATATGTAGCCGCCGTTTTTTGGCATTAGACACTGGTTGCTAATACAAAAACAACAAATTGTGCGCTAACCGGTTGAATTTTAGGAGAAAAACAACGCATGGCAGAAAAGAAATCACTAGGATTGTTAGCCTTAGCAGGCGTTGAGCCGTATCAAGAAAAACCAAATGAAGAATATATGGGCGACGATCAATTAGTCCATTTTCGTAAAATTTTGGAAGCATGGCGTAACCAGTTGCGTGAAGAAGTTGACCGCACTAAAAACCACATGCAAGACGAAGCAGCCAACTTCCCAGATCCGGTAGACCGTGCATCGCAAGAAGAAGAGTTTGCACTTGAACTACGCACACGAGATCGTGAACGTAAGCTCATTAAAAAGATTGAAAAAACGTTAGGTCTTATTGACAGTGACGACTTCGGTTTCTGTAAAACATGTGGTATCGAAATTGGTATCCGTCGTTTGGAAGCGCGTCCTACAGCTGATCAGTGTATTGACTGTAAAACGCTTTCTGAAATCAAAGAAAAACAAATGGGTGGTTAAGGCTTAGCCTTAACCCTTTTTCCCTCCGTGATATCAGCAACACCTTACCCCTTTACTAAACAGAAACAATTCAATACTACTAATACTCAAGTTCGTGGACGATTTGCACCTTCGCCCAGCGGCACTTTACACTTTGGCTCACTGTTTGCGGCTTTAGGCAGTTATTTACACACTAAATCACAAAATGGGCTTTGGTTTGTCCGTATAGAAGACATAGATACCACCAGGGTTCAAAAACAAGCCCGTGAGCAAATTTTAGAAGCGTTGACCGCTTTTGGTTTTGTGTGGGATTGTGACAAACAAACAAAATCACAGTTGCGTGTTAGCGACCAAAACTGCCTAACTCAAACAGCACGAATAAACCGATATCAAGAATGCTTTGAGTACTTACAAGCAAAACACCTACTGTACGGTTGCGAATGCACACGAAAAGAAATTAAAGCAAATGGCGGCAGTTATAATGGTCAATGTAGAAACAAGCAATTAGACCTTCAAACACACCCTGTTCGAATAAAACAGCTAAATCCTGTGCGTAGTTACAATGACCTACATTTTGGTCAGCAGAGCGCGCCTGAGGCGCTTTCAACAGAAGACTATCTTATTAAGCGTCGTGACGGTTTATTCAGTTACCAACTAGCGGTTGTTGTTGATGACATTGATCAAGGAATTACCCACGTGGTACGTGGTTCCGACATTATGCCGTTGACCACTAGGCAACTCTCGCTATACGAACAATTTGATATTGCCCCTCCTGAGTTTTTGCATCTCCCGGTTATTTCCGGTGAAGTTGGAAAAAAGTTAAGTAAACAAAATCATGCAACAGCAATTGATATGCAGAACCCAAAACCTGAATTAATAAAAGCCTTGAAACTTCTAGGTTTACCTCTAGGGGATTGCAGTAACATTGAGTTAAAAAGCTGCGTCGAAATTTTAAATTGGGCCATCAAAACTGTCGATTTTTCACGTTTACCTAAAGCTGAAGAAATCCTCATTTAAGTGAATTACGCATTTATTTTTTATTTTGCTCATATTGCTGTAAAATGCGCCGCTAACAATCAAATGAAAAGTCATTTGTGGTCAATAGATTAATATTAGGTAAATAAATACGTGGTTTTTAAAAAAGTAATTTCTTGGTTTGGCAAAGATTCAGCTGAAAAAAAAGAGCATAAACCTGCGGCGTCGCGCCCTGTGAAAAACGAAAAGCGACGTGGACCTGCTCAACGTCATGCTGGCAAACCTCGTCCTAAAAAACCACAAGCGCCATTTGTTGAAAATAACGCAACGCTTATCCCACGCGAATCTCACCCAATTTCAAGAAACGACGTAAGCCCTAGCGCGTTAAAAGTTTTGTATCGATTAAAAGATAACGGTTACGAAGCCTATTTAGTGGGTGGTTGTATTCGAGATATATTGCTAGGCCTCCAGCCTAAAGACTTTGACGTTGTAACTAACGCAACTCCAGAGCAAGTGAAGGCGTGCTTTTCAAATTGTCGCCTAATAGGTCGACGCTTCCGCTTAGCCCATATTATGTTTGGCCGAGAATTGATTGAAGTTGCTACAATGCGTGGCCATCACGATACACCGGTGGAAGATTCAGACAAAGAAGACAACCAAACGTCAATTGAAAACAGCCACACCGACAAAACCAAAAAAACATCACGCCAAAGTGACGAAGGTCAGCTGTTAAGAGATAACGTATACGGTAGCATTGACGAAGATGCTGAACGACGAGACTTCACCATTAATGCCCTTTATTACGACATTCGTAACTTTTCTATTTTAGACTTTGCCAATGGCATGGCGGATATTGAAAAAGGCGTAGTAGACTTAATTGGTGATCCTGAAACTCGTTACCGCGAAGATCCGGTAAGAATGCTGCGTGCAATTCGTTTCTCTACTAAGTTACGAATGCAAATTGCACCTCGCACCAAACAACCTATTTACGAATTAAACCACCTGTTAATTAACATTCCACCAGCGCGTTTATTCGACGAAGCATTAAAGCTATTTTTAGCTGGAAAGGCCGTTGATAACGTTGCAGCCCTTCGTGAGTTTGGTATTTTCAGATACTTCTTCCCTGTGGCAGAGCAAGTATTAACGGGCAACCCTTTAGATAAAGAAGAGCGTTTGTTAGCAACGATGTTAACGAACACAGACGCGAGAATTAATGCCGAGAAAAGCATATCTCCTGCCTTTGTTTTAGCTGCGTTATTTTGGTATCCGTTAGAAGCGCACGCCAGCGAGTTAGAACTTGAAAGTGGATTATCGCCATACGATGCATTCCAAGTTGCGATGAGTGACATATTGCAAAGAGCGGTACAAACGGTTGCGATTCCAAAGCGTTTCACTGCAACAATGCGAGATATTTGGAGTTCACAGCACCGTTTGTTAAAAACTCAGGGCAAACGCCCAATGCAAATGGTTGAAAACCCTCGCTTCAGGGCCGCTTACGACTTTTTATTATTAAGAGCGGAAGCAGAAGGCGGCGAGTTGCATGAAATTGCTCAATTCTGGACTGATTATCAAGAAACAGATGAAGCCAAACGTGCAATGGCTAAGTCGGTAAGAACTCGAGCTAATGCAAGTAATGCAGGCCCAGGTCCTCATGGCGACAGAAAGCCAAATTTTGACAGTAAAGATGGCGATAAACCTAAATCAAAACGCGGAAAGTATCGCGGTAGCCGTCGTCGTAAAAAAGAGCAGTAAAAAATGTCGGAGCTTGTTTATATTGGATTAGGCGCAAATCTTAATAATCCTCGTGACACTGTTCGTTCAGCAATAAAAGCACTATCAACGTTAGAGCATTGTGAATTTGTTGGCCAATCTAAAATATACAGTAGCAAGCCAATGGGGCCCTCTGACCAACCTGATTATGTAAACGCCGTAGTATTACTAAAAACATCATTGAGTGCACACGACGTATTTGCCAAAACTTGTCAGTTAGAACAAGCCCACGGGCGAACTCGAAATGGCGAACACTGGGGCCCACGCACCTTAGATTTAGATATTTTGCTCTATGGTGATAACCTCATTAATGATGAGCAACTTACCGTACCGCATTACGGTTTAAAAGATAGAGAGTTTGTGGTTTATCCGCTATTAGATATAACTCCTAACTTAGTATTGCCTTGTGGTTCCCTAGTCAGTGACATTGCAAAACAATTACCTTTTAACGACATGAACGCTATTTAGCGATTAATTCTGGATAAAAGCATGAGCAAAATTACGACCTCCAAGCTACTTAAAATGAAGCAAGATGGCGACAAAATAGCAGCGATTACCGCTTATGATTCCAGTTTCGCTGGGCTATTTGATCAGCAAGGCATTCACGTAATGCTGATTGGTGATTCAATGGGGATGGTGCTGCACGGTCAAGACAGCACTTTGAGTGTAACCAATGAACAAATTGCTTACCATACCAAGTGCGTAAGAGCGGGAACTGAAAATGCGCTTGTGATTGCCGACATGCCATTCATGAGTTACAGCTGTCCGGCAACCGCCCTTAAAAACAGTCATGAGTTAATGGCCGCTGGTGCCAACATGGTTAAAATTGAAGGTGGTGAGTGGCTTTATGAAACCATAAAACAACTGACCCAAAATGGCGTTCCGGTTTGTGGCCATTTAGGACTGACACCTCAGTCGGTTAATGTATTTGGTGGTTTTAAAATACAAGGCCGAGACGCAGACAAAGCCAATGAAATGATTGAACATGCCAAAGGCCTCGAAAAAGCTGGAGCTCAATTATTGGTATTAGAATGCGTTCCGGTAGACCTAGCAAATGCCATAACTGCCGCCGTAACTATTCCAACCATTGGTATAGGTGCTGGAAATGGCACTGACGGGCAAATATTAGTGATGCATGACATTTTAGGAATTAGCTCTGGATATATTCCAAAGTTCTCCAAAAATTACATTGAGATCACGGGTAATTTACAACAAGCAGTGAGCTTGTATATTGATGAAGTTCAAAGCGGTGCCTTCCCAGACGAAGCACGCTGGTTTAAGTAAGTATTCTAATCCTATGCAAATTATTAGCTCTTTAAATGAATTACGCACATGGCGTCAACAGTGTTACAAAGACGGTAAAAGCGTTGCTTTTGTACCTACAATGGGCAACCTTCACGAAGGTCACATTGAGCTTGTTCAACAAGCCCATAAATACGCAGATTTTGTAATCACTTCAATTTTTGTTAATCCAATGCAATTTGGAGAGAACGAAGATTTAGACGCTTACCCAAGAACCTTTGATGCTGATTGTGAAAAACTTGAAGCGGTGAACAATCATGTGGTGTTCTATCCTACGGTTGCTGACATGTACCCTAACGGACTAAAAGCACAAACTGTGGTATCGGTACCAAATAATGATTTTGAGTACTGTGCAGAAGCTACACAGCGTCCAGGGCATTTTGATGGTGTTGCTACTGTTGTCACTAAGTTATTTAATATGGTGCAACCAGACACGGCCTTATTTGGGCAAAAAGATTACCAACAAGTGCGTTTAATTCAGACGTTAGTTAAAGATTTAAACATGCCAATTACCATTGTACCTGTACCAACGGTTCGTGAAGCGTCTGGCTTGGCTAAAAGCTCTCGCAATGGTTACCTTAGTGATGATCAAAAAGCCACTGCTGCAGTAATTTATCAAACATTATTGGCGGTGCAAGACGCACTTAAAAGTGGTGCTCGAAACATTAGTGAAATGCAAACCTTTGCACTAGAGATGATTGAGTTAGCAGGCTTAAAGCCAGACTATATTGAAATTAGGGACAGCCGTAATTTTGGTGATGTCAGCAATGAAACCCAGCAAGCCGTTATTCTCGTGGCCGCTTTTGTAGGGAAAGCTCGATTAATTGATAACCTAACGGTCGAGTTAACTTAACAGCAGAATCTACCAGCCTCTAAAGACTGGCGATTTTCTTTAAGATCGCCGGCAAACTTCTCCAGCTCTCTTTTGCTATTTCTTTTTGCTCAGCCAATATATCTTTAAGAATATCTTTGGTGGTCAATGGGTTTGCCAATACACATCTGAATACGGTAATCGTTTGGCCGTCGTGTGCCTTTGGTGTTAAACGAGTCCTTGATACAAACGATCGGCCGGACTCACGCTGTTTCTTTTGAATAAAGCGGGTTAAGTCGTTAAGCAATTCATTGATAATATGCTTTTCTTCCACATCACACGTTTCCATGTAGTCTTTCACTACTTTTGGTACATAACGATACGTTAATAAACATAATTCCGGTTCTGAAACTAACTCAAAATCTTCTTCAGCATTAATCAAATCAGCAAAGTATTTTGCAGTATCAATACTTCTATCAATTAGCATTTCGTAACCACTGCGACCCATTACTTTAAGGCACGCGTAAACTAGCATAGACATACCTGGACGGCTGCCCTCAAGTGTGTGCGACCCTAAATCTTTAGAGCCCTTACGTAGAATATACTCTGCGTGATGTTCAATAACATCGGTAGAGTGTGCATCTTTAAATAACACCATGCCAGCACCCATAGGTACATACATTTGTTTATGAGCATCTACGGTTATCGAGTCCGCACGCTCAATGCCTTTTAGAAGTGGACGTTGATTATTCGACATCATGGTTGCACCGCCCCAAGCAGCATCAACATGAAAGTGAATGCCTTCTCGCTCTGCGATATCAGCCATCTTGTCCAAAGGATCAATGTTGCCGGTTTCTGTTGTGCCAGCCACACCAACTAACGACAATATACCTGCATTCTCAGCCTTAAGTTCACTGATTCGTTGTTCTAACGATTCAATACATATTTTATTATTTTCATCGGTTTTTACCGAGACAATATCTTGTCGGCCTAATCCTAATACGTCGGCTGCTTTACCTAAAGAGTAATGCCCACGCTCAGAAACTAAAACCACTAATCGTGAATAGCCGTAATGACTCATCGCACGGAAAAGACCTTCTTTAGACACGCCTTTAAAGCTGCCATTTGGTCCTAATAGTGTATTTCGAGCTATCCACAGCGCACTAATATTCGCCACGGTACCACCAGAACAAAATGCGCCAAGTGAGGTGTCTGCGCTGTGCATAACTGACTTATAATATTGGTCGTTATGCGCATCGGTGCGAGTACCGCCATAAGCAATACGGTGCAGCATTCCAATAACTTGACGTTCTAACGGAGTGAAAGCTTTTGACGTTTCTATTTTAACGAGGTTTTGATTTAGCCCCACCATTAGCTTAGACAGGGGTAATAAAAAGTACGGTAATGCCGATGTCATATGGCCAATAAAGCTTGGCGAAGACGTGTGTACAGATTGTGCAACTAGCTTGTCCAATAACTCATCGGCCAATGCAGATACAAATTGCGGGTGCTCAGGCACCACAGAGTCTTGAAAGTCCTGTTCAATTTCAGAAAGAGGCTTTTCTACAGCAACAATATTGTCACGTAAAAAACCATCAAGATTTTGTGATACTTCTTGCTCTATCCGCGCCAATGTTGAATCTGGAGCTTCAGGTATTGTGAAGATCCTGAATAAATTCTCTTCCGACGCAGCGGCTAAACGTTTATCTGACATTTTAAATAGTTTGGTTGTCTTTAAATTTTTCGGTACTTTACTGGAAGTTAACAATAATGTCTGTAGTTAAGCAGACAAAATGCGGTCCTGCAAAATGCTAATTTACTAAGCTACAGGTTAATTGATAGCTTTGTTGGCCACTTGCCCAATACTTTCGTTCAAAAGGAGTCATGGCTACGTCACTAATATACTCACCTACGTTTGGCTTTAAGCCTGCTATTTCAAGTGCTTGGGCAAACTCATCAATATAGATATTCCAATTACTACGAACAATTAAGGTGTCCGCTAATTTAGGGATACTACTGAACACGGCGGCTCCATGCCACCTGCGTTGCAAATGTTTAGCTTTTGGCCATGGGTTTGGGTAGAGAATGTAGTGAGATTTAATTGGCCAATCTGTATCGGCGATAAGTCGCCACAAGTCATTAAGATCGCCACGTAAAATCACAAAATTTGATACTTTATGAACCAAGTGGTGCTCAATTTTCTCAACGCGATGTTCCGATTTATCAATACCCACAATTAGTGCATTCGGGTTTTCTGCCGCTAAGTGCACGGTACTTTCACCTACACCACAACAAGAATCAAGAATGATATAACGGTTAGCGTCCTGCGCTAAAAACGCTGCTACTTTTTCAGAAAGCTGTGCAAACGTCTGTAACGAAAATGGCGCAAACGGCTTTTTGAATTCATGACTCAAATGCTTTTTAACCACTTTCTCTAAATCTTCATTAACACCCTTTTGATTTGTGGTAATCGAACGGGAGTTACCGGCACTTTCAATCATACTTTTTTAACAAACTTAGTTAAAATAACAATCTTTTGTCCATTAACGCGCCCTTCGATGTGCTCAGGGTTGTTGGTTAATGAAATGCCGCGCACTGTTGTACCTTGTTTAGCGGTGAAACCACCGCCCTTAACTGGCAAGTCCTTGATTAGATATACGTTGTCGCCTGCTGATAACTTGTCGCCATTAGAGTCTACGTGTTCTGCATCACCGCCAGCGGTTCTATGTGCCAAACCTGACTCTGCCCATGCTGCCGTTTCATCTTCTAAATACATCATGTCTAACAAGTCTTGCGCCCAAGTTTCACCTTGGTTAGTTAACAACTTAAGCTGTTGCCATGCTAATACCTGAACTGCAGGCACTTGGCTCCACATGCTGTCGTTTATGCAGCGCCAATGGGTAACGTCTAATGTGTC
This sequence comes from Psychrosphaera sp., assembly GCA_028098005.1. Next base: position 2,806 of record JAOHFM010000015.1, on the reverse strand, counting down.
AGCACTGTTTAATTCGCTCTCACATTTGTCACAAACCAACACGCAGTCGTCTGAGTTATCACCCGCTTTAGGCAATACAGCATAAACAGACAAGTTATCTGGGCTGTTGCATAATTCACACGTGTTATTTCCGCGTTCTTGAAGTGTTGATTCTATCGACATTGGATACTCCATTGAGCCTTTAAATTTTGAGGGCGCATTATGCCTATTTTTGTTCCGTAAAAAAAGTAAAAGGGCAATGAAGCCCTTATTTTCAGCAGAATAAAATGAGATTACGCTATGACACTTTCTTGTTGATAAAAACTAGTTGCCTTCTGGTCCTCTAACAACCTCGAGAATGGCCGAAACCCATTCGCCTATAATAGGAATAAATTCCATTTGAGATAAAATATAAACCACAAAAGATAGAACGACAGTGGCACCTAACACACTGCCTAAGCCTACTGCGATGCCTTTTAATAAACTAAACCAAATAAACCTAGGCAATGAGTTATAGGTATGCACCAATTTGTGATTATTTAATTGTAGAAGCTGTTCATTAATATGCTTGGTTTGAATATGTAGCTTATTCCACATCTCTTGCATACTGATGTCATCTAACGATTCTTCATTCTGTTGCCCATCTTCGGCCTGAGTCTTATTGGCTTGCGACGAATTCACTAACTTTTTACCGTCGCTGTCTACCGGCGCGTGTTTCTTCACCGTCAGTGCCGTTTTTATTTTTTTTACTTGGCTTCTCATGGAATCGATACTTTTTTATTTACAAATAGTTAGTTCAGCTTATGCATATGCACTAACAAAATAAAGTGTTAAATGGGTTTTCAGTCATAAAACCTTCTGTTTATTACGGAAATTGGCATCTATAATAGCTAAGACGTCTAGCAGTATTTCCATTTAGCAATCGATTGTTTGACTAATTTTGGTAATACAATACAATTTCACCAACTAACAAGCGGCATCATGCCGTGCAAGCAGTAACTCTTGAACAGGTGTTTTATGGCTAAGTGGAATGGGGAATATGTTCATCCCTACGCAGAACATGGAAAAAAAGCGGATAAAGTTAAAAAGATCACGGTATCGATCCCGCTAAATGTACTCAAAGTGCTGACCGACGAACGTACTCGTCGACAAGTAAAGAATTTACGACACGCGACAAATAGCGAATTGTTATGTGAAGCCTTTTTACATGCCTTTACAGGACAGCCTTTGCCATCAGACAACGATTTGAAAAAAGAAAACCCAGATCAAATTCCAGAAGAAGTTAGAAAAATTCTTACTGAGATGGGCAAAGACATTCCAACTCTAGACGATTAACGATTTTCCTATCTGTCCAATGTCAGTAACAAATACAAAAGCCAACAATCAATGTTGGCTTTTTGTTACGTAAATCAGCGCCTGCTTTACTCTTTATGAAAACTAAATCGCAGGTAAGTCGAGTTTAGCAACCCCACTTTCTACCGCCGCTACAGACACCGCCCTGGCAACATTTTTCAATAACCTTGGATCCATAGGTTTTGGAATAATGTATTGCGGTCCAAATGTCAGGTTATTAACACCTGAGGCCTTCAGCACTTCTTCTGGCACTGGCTCTTTTGCTAAACTTCGAATAGCTTCAACGGCCGCCACTTTCATTTCATCATTGATAGCGGTAGCCCTAACATCAAGCGCACCTCTAAAAATAAAAGGAAAACACAAAACGTTGTTCACTTGGTTTGGGTAGTCAGACCGACCCGTCGCCATTATCAAATCGTCTCTTACTTTTAATGCCAATTCAGGCTTTATTTCAGGATCTGGATTTGAGCATGCAAATACCACAGGGTTGGGCGCCATAAGCTTTAATGCCTCAGCAGATAATAGGTTGGCACCTGAAACGCCAACAAACACATCCGCACCGTCAATAACATCTTCCAATGTTCTTTTGTCGGTATTATTAGCAAAAAGCTGCTTATATTCGTTTAAGTCATCCCTTCTTGTATGAATCACACCATTTCTATCTAGCATGTAAATTCGTTCACGCTGTGCACCGCATTTAATGAGTAACTCCATACAAGCAATGGCCGCAGCGCCAGCGCCTAAACAAACAATCGTGCAATCGTGAATTTGCTTGCCCTGTATTTCTAGCGCATTGAGCATGCCAGCAGCAGTAACAATAGCGGTTCCGTGTTGATCATCATGAAAAACAGGAACATTACATCGACGCTTCAGCTCTTGTTCTATTTCAAAACACTCCGGAGCTTTTATGTCTTCTAAATTAATTCCACCAAAGGAGTCTGCAATATTGGCCACCGTATTTATAAACTCATCAACGGTGTTATGTGTCACTTCAATATCAAAAGAGTCGATATTAGCAAAACGTTTAAACAACAATGCCTTGCCTTCCATAACCGGTTTAGAGGCCAATGGGCCTAAATTGCCCAAGCCCAAAATAGCGGTACCATTACTGATCACAGCAACTGTATTACCTTTCGCTGTATATTTGTATGCGTTGTCAGGATCCGCGGCAATCTCTCTAACTGGCTCCGCAACACCAGGGCTATAGGCGAGTGCTAAATCTTCAACTGTTTCAGCAGGCGTTGTAAGGTTGATGCAAATTTTTCCTGGGGATGGTTGGCTATGATAATCAAGTGCGCGTTGCTTAAAATCTGACATTAATACGTTCCGTTGGAGTGAATAAACGCCGCCACTGTACGGCATAAGAATACCTTTCACGACAACAAGTTATGCCTTATAAGACAACTCATACCACTTGGTTAATTTATTACAACAAAGCGAATTTGGAAGAGAGTCTAGTGAGTTTCAGTTGATT
>JAOHFM010000014.1 GCA_028098005.1 Psychrosphaera sp. | reverse complement strand
CTTAAATGTTTCATCCCCATATTTAAATATTATTAATTTTTTAAGCGAATGCCATGACTTCTATAGTTTCACTATCACAATTTGCCGTTATTAAGTTAAGTGGCGAGCAAAGCCATTCGTTTTTGCAAGGCCAAGTTACTTGTAACGTAGACGATATTAAAGCATCTGAGTGGCAGGCCGGCGCGCACTGCAACGCTAAAGGCAAAGCATGGTCTACATTTATCGCCTTTGAACAAAACGAAGCACTTTATTTGGTTATGACCAAAGAGAGCGCTGAAGTTTCTCTAGCTGAACTTAATAAGTACGGCGTTTTCTCAAAAACAGATATTACCGACGATACTAACAACTGGTACATTTACGGCAGCAATGAAGCCGTTGCTGAACAAAAAAGTGTCGAGTTAGCCGCTGGTCATTTTTTAGTATTAAGCAATGAAAAATTAGTTGTAACAGCAGATAACTCAAATGAGTGGTGGAATAATGAAGTTCTGTCTGGCCGAGCGCACCTATTTTCAAAAACAATTGGCGAATACGTCCCTCATGATTAACCTACAAGCACTGAACTATATTTCGTTTAACAAAGGTTGTTACATGGGCCAGGAAATGGTGGCAAGAATGCGCTACCTTGGTAAGAATAAACGTGCTCTATATTTAGCTCAGATCGACGCAGAATATGATCTAACCGTAGGTGCCGACGTATTCAAAGCAATGAATAGTAACCGCCGTGCTAGTGGTAAAGTCATTAACAGCATAACTTATAATGGTAAAACCACAGCTCAACTTGTTTTACCAAACGACACTGATTTAAACGATAAAATTTATTTAGACTCTGAGAGTGATCAACATTTTCGTTTGTTACCTCTCCCATACTCACTTGACCAAGACTAAGGATCCTTATGAAGATCGCAGAAAATACCGTTGTTACAATGCACTACGCGGTTAAAGACAAAGAAGACAACCTAATTGATAGCTCTTACGATAATGATCCTCTGGTTTTTATCCAAGGCTCAAAATTCTTAATTGAAGGTTTAGAAGACGCGCTAAATGGTCATGAGAAAGGCGATACATTTGAAGTAGCTGTTGACGCAGAAAATGCGTATGGCCCTCGTATGGACGGCTTAGTTCAGCAAGTAGGTAACGAAATGTTCGCTGACTTTGAAGTTGAAATTGGTATGCAACTGCGTGCTAGCACAGACAATGGTGAGCAAACGGTAATTGTTGTTGATAAAGACGATGAGTCGGTAACCGTTGATGGTAATCACCCTCTTGCTGGCGTTGACCTTAAGTTTGACGTGGAAGTATTAGAAGTAAGAGCTGCAACTGCTGACGAAATTGCCCACGGACATGTTCATGGTGCTGGCGGCTGCGGTCACACACACTAGTTAGAACTCTACGTATAAAACAGAAAGCCTTTACTAATTTTTTAGTAGAGGCTTTTTTGTGCCGAAAAAACAATCATTTCCTTTGCTTTTACTGTTAACTTTAAAGTAATCTAAAATTGAGTCGACATAGACTTAAGCCTATTAAAATAATAAAAATAAGAAAATAACGGCATGAAATCTTTTTGGTTAAACCTAAGCCTCCGATGGAAGCTGCAGCTTGGTTTTATGGCAATTGCCATGATTACTACCATTTACAATCGTTTACTTGCATCAAATGAACTGAAACGTTTAATTGAACTTGTTGAGTCAACAACGAGTGATCCAGTATTGCATGCAAGCATGCAACAGCAGCTCGACTCTTTTTATATCAACTCCATTTGGGATTCACTGCTACAGTTTGGCTTACAGTTTTTTATCATAATGATTGCCGCTAAAATCTTTGTTGCGCCTATTTTAACTCTTTTAGAGTCTTTAGAAGCTGTTGAAAAAGGCGACTTAACAAAAAGGGTAACTATTCATTCCCGTGATGAAATCGGCGCACTGGAACATCACTTTAACCTGGTATTAAAAAAGCTAAATTCAATTCTTACAAATATTGAAGGTTCTACCGTTCATATGGGTCAATCAGCATTTCAGATTGCTGCTATATCAAATGAAATTGAATCGATGAGCGAGGGTGAAAAAGCTAAAGAAAATGAGATCAAGCAGGCTACGAGTAAAGTCCACGATGTTGCGACGCAAGTGCAGGAAATAGCGCAACAAGCCAATCAAAAGTCCGAAACGGCTGAACAACAAGCAAATAAGAGTTATCAGTCGTTAAACCAGTCTGTTACTCGTTTGAATTCAGTATCCGCAAATATTGATGAAACCTCTAATCAAGTTGAGGAAATTGTAGAGTTTAGCCGGAATATAAACTCCATTTTATCTACAATCAAAGATATTGCTTCGCAAACTAATTTACTTGCTTTAAACGCCGCTATAGAGGCGGCACGGGCTGGAGAGCAAGGAAGAGGATTTGCCGTTGTAGCCGACGAGGTAAGAAGCTTAGCCGTTAGGTCTCAAAGTTCAGCCGAACAAATCACAAACATTCTTGATGAACTACTTTCAAAAGTAACGAACGCACAGTCGTCTATGCAATTTTTAGTAGATAATATTAACGAAAGCCAAATACAAATTAGAGAAACGGCCAAGTCAGTTCAAACTATGCAATCGGATATTATTGACACGTCTAAACTCAATATGAACATTGAGACGGTTGTTCACCAGCAAATTGAAAGTTTTAATGATCTAAACAGCCAGCTAAAGTCTCTATTTACCACGATCTCAAACAACAGTTTAAAAATTAGTAACTCAGCTAATATTTCAACCACTCTCAATAACTTGACGTCCAGCTTAAAAGCACAACTATCTGGCTTAAGTATTGACAGAGAGTTATGTCCAATTGAAAACAATAAGGCATTTGTTACATCAGAACAAAGAGCGACGCAAAGAGTGAAGGGTCACAACTTAATTACCATTAGAGGGACTTTTGGTCAGTACGATGGTCTATCTAATAATATAAGTCAGACTGGAATTGGAGCTATGTTAACCAACTCAATTCCAGACTCAGTATTAAAAGAAGAGATAACGGTAGCACTCCGTTTGCCGAATAACGGTTTAAGTCAATATCAACAACAAAGCCTAATCGAAATTCCAGCGCATGTGGCTTGGCAAAAGAATGATAATGAAAAAGTAGCTATTGGGCTCATGTTTAAAACTAAAGATAAGCAGCATCAACAAGCCATTAATGACTGCATAGCGTTTTATCAACAATAGTGTTATTTACAAAGGAAATCTTGGCGCTGGTTTTTATAGGCTTGCTTTATAGTTAATACAAACGGGACGCTAGTTAAGTAGATTCAATAAAGTCGACCCAATTGACTAATAACTCAGTAAAGTCCGCTACGCCACAGTGACATTTCATTTCCCAGTCCATTAAATTTGAGCTCTCGTTTGAGTCTTCAGCTTTGATGTTGGCCGGCTGGTAACAGCTATTGTGCTGTATAAGAAGTTCGTCCCCCTCTATAGTCAATGTCCACTCAGCAAAAGTAATTGTTTCTGGTTTGTTTTCTATCTCTAAAATAAATGACTCAATAGCGGCCGTTTCGCCCCTTTTGGGAATAAAGATCTCATTTAAAAAGCGAGCTACAGCAACATGTTCACCAGAAATATGTAGCTGGTGTTGTTTCTCATAAGTATCATAAACAAAATCGACGTCCATATGGGTTCCTGATTTGAAATATAAGGGAATGACCTACTCCAGTAGTATAACAATAAAGTGTACTTGTCCTGAAACTGTGTGAGATATTTCTTACATACAATGCAGACTTAGAGTAAAATTTTGCTTATTTCCGCAACAGGCAATTGTTAAGTCATTGTTTTAGAAAAATATTATCCAAACTTAAAATGTTAAAAGATTTGTGAGCAATAAATTTCTCTTTTTGGTTATTCTTAGATTTAAATTTCTCATTAATATAGATAGCACTTAACGACGAGAGTGCAACAGGAATTGTCACACAAGGAATGGAAACGCTGGATGCGATAAAGGATTTAGATTAGGAGTGCAGGAGCACCACTAATGGAAAGGAACAAGGAAGGCAGGACGCCAGGAAAAAAAGGATAGGATACGTAGGATGCGTTAGGGATAGAAAGGGGAAAGCAAGGAGCTTTGAGAAGGACTTTAAGGATTACAAGGAGCAGGACGTCGACGGAGTTGACTGCAGGGAGCCTATAAGGAAGACGGACTGGATGGATTCAGTTTTTAGGATGCCGGAAAGTATATAAAAGAAGCAGCTTAGGCTGCTTTTTTTATACCTGCAATTCGCCAATTATTTTGATTTTTATTGGCCTTACGGGACTCTTTCAATCAGGCAAAAAAAAACGCTCAACTGAGCGCTTTTAAATATAGAACCATAATGCTTAAGGCATTAATTGGTCTTGATCTTCACCTTCTTTTTCAATAACCGTTGGCATTAGGTCTTCTTTACTGATACCTAAGCTAAGTGCTATTGAGCTTGCTACATAGATAGATGAATAAGTACCTATTACCACACCAAACAGTAAAGCCGTTGCAAAGCCTTTAATTAGCTCTCCACCAACAAAAAGCAAAGCCATTAATACTAACGCCGTAGTGATTGACGTAACCATAGTACGATTTAGCGTTTGTGTTAACGACACGTTAATTATCTCTTCTGGAGAACCTTCACGTAACTTTCTAAAGTTTTCTCGTATACGGTCCGATACAACAATGGTGTCATTCAGTGAATAACCTATGACCGCTAATATTGCCGCTAAAACCGTTAAGTCGAACTCAATTCCTAATACACTGAATAGTCCTAGTGTAATAAGAACATCATGCGCTAGCGCTGAAACTGAACCTAAAGCAAATCTCCATTCAAAACGAAGAGCAACGTAAATAAGGATACAGATAAGCGCTGTTAACATTGCTAACCCGCCTTGATCTCTTAATTCGTCACCAACACTTGGGCCAACAAACTCAATACGACGCTTCGTTGCCGTTGAGTCCATTTCTTGAAGCGCTTCCATTATTACATCGCCAATCATAGCGGATGTAATTTTTTCACCATTAGCTTCATCAACTGACTTCTTTTGAGGTGCTAAACGAATCAACACTTCTTTACTTGAGCCAAAGTTTTGAACCGTTGCATCACCAAAACCAATCTCGTCCATTACTGAACGGATCTTTTTAAGATCAGCACTTTTTTCGAATGAAACTTCAATTAAGCTACCGCCTGTGAAGTCTAATCCCCAATTTAAGCCCTTAGTTACAAATGAACCTAAGGCTGCTACTACTAATAAAATTGACAAAAGGCCCGAATAACGGCGAATTGACATGAAATTAATAACTTTTGAATCTAAATTTAATAATTGCATTTTCTATTGCCCTATCAGATAGATAACTTGTCTATTTTCTTGCCGCCCCACACTGCATTTACAATGGCACGAGTACCAACGATTGCAGTAAACATTGAAGTGGCAATACCAATTGCTAAGGTAATAGCAAAGCCTTTTACAGGACCTGTACCAATGGCAAACAAAATAACCGCCGCAATGAAGGTTGTAATGTTGGCGTCAGCAATGGTTGAGAAAGCACTATCGTAACCATGGTGTATCGCTTGTTGAGGACTACGTTTGTCTCGTAGCTCTTCTCTTATACGTTCGAATATAAGAACGTTGGCATCTACCGCCATACCAACGGTAAGAACAATACCAGCAATACCAGGTAAGGTAAGTGTTGCGCCAGGTATCATCGACATAACACCAATGATTAACACTAGGTTTGCCGCCAACGCTACGTTTGCAACAAGACCAAACTTTTTGTAGTAGAACAACATAAATACAAGCACTAAACCAAAGCCTAGTAATACCGCGGTCATACCAGCATTAATATTTTCTTGGCCTAAGCTTGGCCCAACTGTGCGCTCTTCAACAATTTGAATCGGCGCAATAAGTGCCCCTGCACGAAGCATTAACGCTAAGTTATGAGCTTCTGCAGATGTATCTATACCAGTAATTGAGAAACGACGTCCTAAACGGCTTTGAATAGTTGCAATCTGAATGACTTCTTCAATTTTCTTAAGTTTTGCGACACCATTTTCATCTTTTTGTTCAGTCGGCTTGTATTCAATGAATACAACAGCCATTGGGTTGCCAACGTTATCTTTGGTCATGGCAGACATTTTATTGCCGCCTTTAGTATCTAAGTTAATAGTTACTTGAGGCATGCCATATTCGTCAAAAGAGCTTTGTGCATCAACAATATGATCACCCGTTAAACGAACGCGCTTTTCCAGTAATACGGGACCACGTGTTCCATTTTCGTATAACTTAGCTTTTGGTGGCACTCGACCACGCATTGCTGCACCAATGTCACCATTTTGATACACCATTTTAAATTCTAGCGTTGCAGTCGCACCTAAAATTTCTTTAGCTCGAGCGGTATCTTGGACACCTGGTAGTTGGACTACAATACGGTCTTGACCCTGACGCTGAACCAAAGGCTCGGCAACACCAAGTTCATTAACTCGGTTACGGATAATAGTAATATTCTGATCAACCGCATATTGGCGAGTTTCTTTGATTTTCTGTTCGCTCATGCGAATAAGCACATCAAATTCATCGGTATTGTAATCATCCGATATCACTAAATCTGGGTAACGTTTAGCTAAGAATCGACTCGCTTCCTCTAAGTCCTCTTGATTACGCATTTCAACACGAATCGCATCAAGCTTAATTTCACGTTTAATGCCTCGGTAGCGAAGTTTTTCTTCACGTAAATCAGCTCTAAAGTCCTGAACCATCTGCGTGTATGACTTATTCATCGCTTCATTCATGTCAACTTCCATTAGGAAGTGAACACCACCACGTAAATCAAGACCTAATTTAAGCGGGCTTGCGCCGAAGGCTTGTAACCACTCAGGTGTAGCTGGCGCTAGATTTAACGCAACAATATATTCATCACCTAACGAATCACCAATGGCTTCTTTTGCTTTTAATTGGTCTTCTTCATTGGTAAGGCGAACTAATATGCGGTCATCTGCCATTTCACTTTTTTTGTAAGGAATTGCAGCAGCGTCTAATTTTTTTAGTACATCATCAAGTATCACTTCCGATACTTGAGCACCACGTAGGCCAGATACCTGAATTGCAGGATCTTCACCATATAAATTGGGAGCAGAATACAAAGCGCCGATGAGTAATACCATCACCACCATTATGTATTTCCACATAGGATATTTGTTTAACACGAATGAACCCTTTTCGATTTTCAAATATAAAAAAACCAGCCGATATCCGACTGGTTATTCAGTTTGTTACACTGACTTGATAGTACCTTTTGGTAATACAGTGTTAATAGAAGCTTTTTGAACCATCACTTCTGTACCTTCTGCAAGCTCAACTTTTACAAAGTCTTTTTCTTCAGATACTTTGGTGATTTTACCGATTAGGCCACCGGCTGTTAGCACTTCATCACCTTTGCTTAATGAACTAACAAGGTTTTTGTGCTCTTTTACACGCTTAGCCTGTGGACGGTAAATCATGAAATAGAAAATTAGTGCAAAAATCACTAGCATGATAATCATGTCTGGACCAGCAGCAGCGCCTGGAGCACCTGCAGCAGCGTGGGCGTTAGAAATAAATAAACTCATTGGAATCCCCTAAAATAGTTTCTTATATTTTTTTAAATTATGTTAATTGATATAAGGACTGGTCATTGCACTTACAATAGCCAGCCTTAGTTATTTTTATTTTGTTATTCAGCGTTAACTGCTGGCGCACCTTCATCCGATAAAGGAGGTACTGGTAAGTCACGTCGAGCATAAAACTCGGCAACATACTCTTCCAAGCGATTCTCTTCAATTGCATCACGCAAGCTTTGCATAACGCGTTGGTAATACCTAAGGTTATGAATGGTATTCAAACGTGCACCTAAGATTTCATTACATTTATCTAAATGATGTAAATAAGCACGTGAATAGTTTTCACAGGTGTAGCAATCGCAATTGTCATCAAGACGAGAAGTATCATCTTTATGTCTGGCATTGCGAATTTTGATTACGCCGCCAGTGATAAACAAATGCCCGTTCCTAGCGTTACGCGTTGGCATAACACAGTCAAACATATCGATACCACGACGAACAGATTCAACTAAATCTTCTGGCTTACCAACACCCATTAAGTAACGAGGTTTGTTTTCTGGTAATTTATAAGCCGTTGTATCAAGAATGTTGATCATGTCTTCTTTTGGTTCACCTACTGATAAACCGCCAATTGCATAGCCGTCGAAACCAATTGACTCTAAACCTGCTAATGACACTTCACGCAAGTCTGGGTACATACCGCCTTGGACAATACCGAACAACGCTGATTCGCTATCACCGTGTTCTTCTTTAGAACGCTCAGCCCATCTAAGGGATAGCTCCATTGATGATTTGGCTTCTTCGCGTGTTGCGGGGTATGGGGTACATTCGTCAAAAATCATAACAATGTCAGAGCCTAAATCACGTTGAACCGCAATTGAACGCTCAGGCGTAAGCATAATTTTTTCACCGTTAATTGGTGATCGAAACTCAACACCCTTCTCAGAGATTTTACGCAAATCACCTAAGCTAAATACTTGGAAACCACCTGAGTCAGTAAGGATTGGTTTATCCCAACCCATAAAGTCATGCAGGTCACCGTGTTTCTTGATGATTTCTGTACCTGGACGTAACATTAAATGAAACGTATTACCCAAACAAATATGAGCACCCGTTTCTTTAACTTCGTCTGGCGTCATGCCTTTAACTGTGCCGTAAGTACCAACGGGCATAAAAGCGGGAGTCTCTACCGTCCCACGCTCAAAATGTAGTTTTCCGCGACGAGCCTTGCCGTCTGTGTTCATTAATTCAAACTTCATGTGCGTCTCTTAAATTCTGCTTTAAGTCACTAGTTACCTAGTTTAATTTTGCCGGCATTATATCGAATACCGGTGCGAAAATCGCCTATTTTGATAGGCAATCCACTACTTTTACTTTGTATGAGTTTGCTTGGTTAAAAACATGGCGTCGCCATAACTAAAAAAGCGGTACTCATTAGCGACTGCTTCATTATATCCATTCAAAATATGAGCTTTGCCAGCAAATGCCGATACAAGCATAATCAAGGTTGATTCTGGTAAATGAAAATTAGTTACCATTGCATCAATCACCTGAAATTCATAACCTGGGTAGATAAAAATATCAGTCTCGCCTGTAAACGGCTTTAAGTCGGCTACATTGCCACCTTCCATACCGCTTTTCCAAGCGGCCGACTCCAACGAGCGAACCGATGTCGTTCCAACAGCAATAACGCGCTTACCGTCATTTTTTGTTTCTTGAATAGCCTTTACCACTGACTCTGGGACGTCTGCGTATTCTGAATGCATTTTATGATCGGTGACGCTATCAACACGAATAGACTGAAAGGTGCCAGCACCAACGTGAAGCGTGACAAACGCCGTGTTGACGCCTTTCGCTCTTATTTGCTCAAGCAAAGCATCGGTGAAATGTAATCCAGCCGTTGGCGCTGCTACAGCTCCTGGCTTATCATTGTAAACGGTTTGATATCGCTCTTTGTCATCTTCAGTATCAGGTCTGTCGATATACGGCGGCAATGGCATATGTCCATCTGACTCTAATATTTCCAATACCTTGCGGTCATTACCAAAATGAAGCTCAAACAAGTCGTCATGGCGAGCAATCATGGTTGCTGATGAGCCACCCTCAAAGTCGATAACATTGCCCGGCTTAGGCGCTTTATTTGCTCGAACGTGCGCTAAAACGCTATGTTCGTCCAACATTCTTTCCACTAAGATCTCTACTTTGCCACCTGTAGACTTTTGACCAAACATTCTTGCTGGAATGACTCGCGTATCATTAAAGATAAGCAGGTCGCCCGGCTCAACTAGCTCAATAATGTCAGCAAAATTACGGTGGTTAATATCACCACTGTTACCATCAAGCTGCATTAGACGACTCGCCGTACGTTCGGCTTTAGGCGCCTTAGCAATTAACTGCTCTGGTAAATCAAAATGAAAATCAGCGACTTGCACTTTAGACCTCAATATCATAAAAAATTTTGGTGGCTATTGTACCAGTGTTTTTAACCTTACCCCACAAAAACAGACTGTTTACAAAGAGAGCACTTGTTAATTTGGGTTTTACTTTATACAGTATGGTGAGTTTAAATTTTAATGGTTGATTCGATGTCCAAGCTGTTGCCTTTACTACTGATCTCCTCAAACTTTCATACTAAAAGATTATTGATGCAAAAAATTAGTAATCTCCAGCTTTTTGACATTGACGTAGTCCCTAATAGTGAAACGGCCATTGAATATCTGAAAAAAACCAAATACCAATTTATTATTTCCGAGATATCAATAGGTAAAGTAGACGGTTGGAGCCTTTCCAGTTTAATTAGATCTGACATTTATCAATGCGATAAACAAATACCTATTGTATTAATTACAGATACCCACTGCGAACGAATTGCCGAGGCTACCGCGAAATCCTTTGGGATCAATGCAGTGGTAACCACAGAAGAAATCGTGCAATTAAATGAAATATTAGCAGACGCTTTCTCAAGCCAATTACCTGTTAATACTCTGCTAACAACACTAACAGTTGTCAGTGATCCTTCGTTAAGTAATCAATTAAACAACCTCTTTGCATCCAAATTCAGAACACTTGAAGCTGAAAGTGCAAAGCAGGGTCTAGCAGTTATTAGACAGCAAAATATCGATCTTGTAGTTATTGATAGTGACCTCGAAAATGATGCAACGCTAGCCCTATTGAATACCATTAGAAAAGAAAAACCTGAGCTTTCTGTTGTCGTTATAGTGCCTAAAAACGACACTAGTCGAGCTGAGTTTTACATGACTCATGGCGCCAGTGACTTTATTTATAATCCCATTAATGTGTCCCGAATCATTAATGTTTGCGAACGCGCGGCACAGCGTAACGATTTTATTATAAGTAACAAACAGTTTGCAGAAAAAGTGACATTGCTTGAGTTGAGTAAACAAAAGTTTCAAAACTTGTCGGATGCACACACAAAACTGCTTGAGAACTTAAGCTCTGTGGTACTTGAGCTTGATACAACCGGCAGAATTAAGTTTGTGAATAAGGCATGGGAAGCTCTTACTGGATATCGTATAGAAGACTCTATGAACTTACCGCTAGTTGAGTTTATTGAGTTTGATGAATTAGGCGGTCAACGTTTTAATCATCAACTGAATGACATTTTAATGCAGGCGGTAACAAGCACTACCGCTGAACTTAAAATTAAAACCGTAAAAAACAAATCAGTTTGGGTGGAGGTTCGCCTGCACCAACTTTATATGGATGGCTTTGTACAAGGCATAACAGCAACCATAGACAGCATTAACGATAGAAAGAAAGCTGAAGAAAAGCTCCAACACCTAGCCTTGCACGATACGTTAACGGGCCTTTATAACCGCTACTACTTTGACAATGAATTAAGTCGATTGACATTATTGGCTTCTAGAGGCCGGGAAACGCATAGCTTACTTTATATTGATTTGGATCATTTTAAGGTAATTAATGATACCGAGGGTCACCAAATGGGTGATTTAGTGTTAAAAGAAGTGTCTCAAATATTAACGCAAAGGCTTAGGCAATCGGACATATTATGCCGAGTTGGCGGCGATGAGTTTATTATATTACTCACCGAGACAGAATTGCAGAACGCAATTAAAATTGGCGAAAGTATCTGTAAACAGATAGCGGGCGCACATTTTCAGTTTGGTAATACAACTTATAAGATTAGTGCATCTATCGGTGTATCTGAAATTGACGGAGCTTCAACGCCAGCGGAGTATTTAAGGCAAGCTGACATTGCACTTTATGTTGCGAAAAATAAAGGCAGAAACCGAACTCATAGTTATGAAGTTGGAGATGTGGACTCTACAAAACAACTAAACAATATGAAGTGGGTGCAAAAATTACAGCAAGCGGTAATTGACGATCACCTAGTCATGCACTTCCAACCGGTTTGGGACTATAAAAACCATTGTGTTGGCTATTATGAAGCGTTAGTTCGATTACAAATTAACAACCAAATTACTTATCCTAATGAGTTTATCCCTGCTCTAGAGAAAGCGAACGAAATTAGCTTCTTAGACCATCAAGTAATTAATAAAACAATAAAACTCATCAAAGAAAATCCAGGCTTGCATAAAGTCGCGATTAACCTATCTGGCCAAGCATTCTCTGACGATCGCTTATTGCCACTTATTAAAGAAAAACTCGCCCATTACGACGTATCAGGTGAGCGCATCATATTTGAACTTACGGAGTCAGCGAGCTTGACAAACGTAAGCGGCACTCGTCGAATGATTGAGCAACTCAGTGTAATGGGTTGCCAATTCTCAATTGATGATTTTGGCACAGGTTTTAGTACATTTTCTTATTTAAAAGAGTTGCCTGCGCAGTCTGTTAAAATTGATGGTAGTTTTGTAAAAGACATGATTTCTAGTGACATAGATAGAACATTAGTGACCGCTATTGCTAATGTCGCCAAGGTATTAAATAAGTACAGCGTTGCAGAGTTTGTGGAAACCAAAGAAATATTTAGTCAACTTGAAGAAATTGGGGTCAGTTATGCGCAAGGTTACTTTATTAGTAAGCCCTTACCTCTCGACGAGGCTTTAGACTTTAATTTTGATCCTGACGCATAACATTTTATGTGTCCTACTTTTAAAGTAGTTTACATAAAAAAAGCCGCTAATAGCGGCTTCTTTATTGTTATTTACTATTAACGTTTAGCTATTGCTTTTGCAATTGCTGAATCACCAAAGCCATTTGATGATGCCCAGTCTAAATCACCAGAACTAGCAAAGTGAGAAGCTGGCATACGTTTAACCATAAACACGCCTACCGCTTTTGCATTTTTTTGCATCGCGTAACGCACTAACGGTTCACCACCGCAAGTAACGCCGTCATAAATATTTCTTAATTTTACGCCTGCACTCTTCAGCTTTTTGCGAAAACGACCTTTATTATCGCTCGCTACGTTGTCACAAACACCCGCTAAGAAAGACGCTACGTCGTTTGCTTTCGCCGGTGCACTTACTGACATTACGCTCAACAATACGACAGTTGATAAAAAAGCTACAATTGACTTCATTTTTATTCTCTTTTTTTAAATTTTCTGAACACTACCACAGAATTTTAGTATATCAAGTCCAACCATTACAGAAAAGTTATCTATTAAACATTCTTTAATGTAACAAATTCGTAATTAAATGCGTTATTTTCATCCGCCAAATGGGTTTCTCGGCTAGTTTCAGTCCAGTTTCCAGCATTCGACCAGTCTGGAAATTGTGTATCTCCGTCCACTTCTAAGTCAATAAAGGTTAGATATAAGTAATCAGCCTGTGGAAGAAACTGGTTATAGATATTACCGCCACCTATAATCATTACCTCTTCAACATCACTTACCAATTTAAGCGCTTCGTCTGTATTGCTAGCAACGATTACTCCCTCATGGCCCCAACTTGTATTCCTTGTAACCACAATGTTTTGCCTACCTGGTAATGGTCGACCAATAGATTCAAAGGTCTTTCGCCCCATAATGACGGGCTTTCCAAGTGTTACTTTTTTAAAGTGTTTAAGATCTGCTGGCATATGCCATGGCATGTCATTGTCTTTACCGATGATGCGGTTTTTAGCCATTGCTGCTATAAGTGATATTTTTGTCATAAGTCCGCTGTATAAAAAAGCCTTCCGAATAGGAAGGCTATAATAGATAATTCTAGATTAGTTATAAACCATTAAGGCTTATAAATTACTTCAACGTCATAGTCGTCTTCATTCCAATCTTCATCATCGTCTTCATCATGCTCATCCATAGCCGTGTTATGGTATGAATCCCATTGGAAGTCAACTTTCTCTTCTTCTTTGGTCATGACTTCACGAGGCATATCTTCAAGCGCATCCGATAAATCATTACAAAGTTCTTTAGTGTTTAAACCTTGAGAAGCTGAGATCTGATAAATTGGGCCTTCCCAACCTATCTGTTCAGCAATTTCTTTACAGCGCTCATTCGCTTCGTCTTCTGGCATTAAATCAATTTTGTTAAATACTAACCAGCGAGGTTTCGCAGCTAACTTTTCACTATATTGCTCTAGCTCACCAACAATGACTTTTGCGTTTTCAACCGGATCAGAACCGTCGATTGGCATGATATCGATTAAGTGAAGTAATACACGACAACGTTCTAGATGGCGCAAAAAGCGAATACCAAGACCAGCACCATCTGCGGCACCTTCAATCAAGCCTGGTATATCAGCAACAACAAACGAGTTACCTGCACGTACAACACCTAAGTTTGGCACTAACGTTGTAAACGGATAGTCGGCGACCTTCGGTTTAGCAGCTGAAACCGAACGAATGAATGTAGACTTACCAGCATTTGGTAAACCTAACATGCCTACATCAGCAAGCAGTAATAGCTCTAACTGAATGTTACGAACTTCACCTTGAGTACCATTAGTTTTTTGACGAGGCGCTCGGTTTACACTGCTTTTAAAGCGAGTATTACCTAGACCGTGGAAACCACCTTTTGCAACTAATAGCTTTTGGTCAACTCGTGTTAAATCACCAAGTATCTCGCCAGTATCTAAATCTCGTGCTCGAGTACCTACTGGTACTCTTAGTATACAATCTTCACCACGTGAGCCTGTACATTGACGGCCTTTGCCATTTTCTCCGCGTTGAGCTTTATGAAAGCGCTCAAAACGGTAATCAATTAGCGTATTCAATCCTTCGTCAGCTAGCAAATAAACGTCGCCACCGTCGCCACCATCGCCGCCGTCCGGGCCACCCATGGGAACATATTTTTCGCGACGGAAAGAAACGGCACCATTGCCACCATCTCCGGCGTCGACTTTGATCTCAACTTCATCTACAAATTTCATTTTAGCCAACTAACTCTTTGATTAAATCACTTGTAACTATAAGACTGAAGCGCTAAGTCTGCCAGTCTGCTACTACTCTGTTTTTAACAAACAAAAAACCCCGCATTAGCGGGGTTTCAAATTTGTAACTACCGTTAGCCTTATTCAGCTACGATGCTTACGTATTTACGGTTAAGAGGACCTTTAACGTCGAATTTTACTTTACCGTCTGAAGTAGCGAACAACGTGTGATCACGACCCATACTAACGTTTGTGCCAGCGTGGAATTTAGTACCACGTTGACGAACGATAATGTTACCAGACAATACTGATTCGCCACCAAAACGCTTAACACCTAAACGTTTGCTTTCTGAATCACGACCGTTACGAGTACTACCACCAGCCTTTTTATGTGCCATTTTTAAGTACCTTCTTAATTAAGCGTTAATGCCTGTAATCTTCACTTCAGTGAACCATTGACGATGGCCCGCTTGTTTACGTGAATGCTTACGACGTTTAAATTTAACGATTTTAATCTTCTCACCACGACCGTGAGAAACAACTTCAGCTGAAACCTTTCCACCAGCTACTACTGGACTACCGACTTTAACATCATCACCGTTAGCAACTAATAACACCTGATCAAACTCAACTGTAGAACCAGTTTCTACGTCAAGTTTTTCTAGACGAATGGTTTGGCCTTCAGCAACACGGTGTTGTTTACCACCACTTTGGAATACCGCGTACATATTACTCCGTCTCCTGTGCGCTTTTCGCACAAATTAATTCTGTAAAACAGGGCGCGAATTCTAAATGACTACGGGCGTGAGCGCAAGTGTAATTTACATTTAATTTAATAAAAGTTTGTATTTTGTAAATTTGCTCCGTTATATCTCTCAATTGTTGGACTTAATCGATAAATTTTTGGGTATTTTTTGTTTGTCAGGTAAACTTCGGTTTCAAAATCATTAGCAACCAAAAACTGCGGTACATGAATATAAAAAACATTCTCGAACTGGCTGAAAATGACATGCAAGAAGTAAACGCATGTATAGCAGCACAATTAAAATCTGATGTCGCTTTAATCAACCAATTAGGGATGTATATCGTTAATAGTGGCGGAAAGCGAATAAGACCAATGCTTACGGTTTTAGCCGCGCAAGCTCTTGATTACAAAGGTGACAAACACCATACCTTAGCCGCAATTATAGAGTTTATTCATACCGCAACATTACTGCATGATGATGTGGTTGATGAATCGACCTTACGTCGAGGTAAAGAGACCGCTAATGCCGTCTTTGGGAATCAGGCCAGCGTATTAGTAGGCGACTTTTTGTATACCCGTTCATTCCAAATGATGGTGACTCTTGATTCAATGAGAGTAATGAACATACTTGCAGATGCTACCAATACGATTTCTGAGGGTGAAGTTTTACAGTTAATGAACTGTAACGACCCTGATACCACTGAAAAAAGCTACTTTGATGTTATTTATGGAAAAACAGCTCGATTATTTGAAGCGGCTACGCAATTAGCGGCAATTATTTCTGGCGCCGATGACGATACTGAAAAAGCCATGCAATTATATGGCATGCATTTAGGGACTGCATTTCAGTTGATTGATGATGTAATGGACTACAGCTCTGATGCAGATGACATGGGCAAAAATGTTGGTGATGATTTAGCTGAAGGTAAACCAACCTTACCTTTACTGTACGCGATGTGGAATGGTAACGAAGCACAAACGGCACTCATCAAAGATGCAATAGAAAACGCAAATGGAATGGACAACTTTGATGCCATTATGCTGGCATTGAAGGAAACTAACGCCATTGAATACGTTACTGAGAAAGCAGAAATAGAAGCAGACAAAGCAATTGCTGCCTTATCTTTGATTAAGGACAACCCATTTAAACAAGCGTTAATTGGTTTAGCCCACACCGCCGTAAATCGCACAGCCTAATGAATAAAGGCCTGATACCCACTATCTCTCAGGCCGCACTCCGCTAAATACCTACAGCCAGTCTTAACAAATTAATACAACAAAATTAAAACCATCTATAGTTAAAAAAGCACTCGCTTTTCTTTTATTTGATTCTAACTAGGTTAGCCGGCTATGAAAGGTTTAATATCTCTGTTGGTTTTGTTTTGCTTGGTTACTAGCAATAAGCTTGCAGCCTTACAAAGCACCAAAACAACTAAAACGCATAATGACATACTCTATTATGATTTAGGCCTGACAGGTGGTTGGATACCATATCAGAAAGGCGCTAATGCTGGCAGTATTGGCGTTTTTGAAGAAGTTATAAACCACATTTCCGACATTTCTGGTATTCCTTTTAAAGCTGTTCACTTTCCTCCTAAACGAGCCGAGAAAGCTCTTATTAGTGGTTTAGTTGATTTTGACTTCATCTGTTTAGAGTGGTTTACCAACGGTATTGATAATTCAAAGTTTGTTGTTACCGAGCCAATATTTCAAATATCAGAAATGTTTATTGTGAAAAAAGCTGCTCAACATAGGTTAACTTCACCACATTCATACTTTGGTAAAGATATAGGCACTATAGCAGGGTATTTTTACCTTAATGACGACAAGTTTAATCGTCTCGACTTTTTGAATGAGCAACAAGTCATGCTTGGCTTAAAAAACGACCGTTTTGAGATCGCAATTTTAGAGCGAGAAGTTGCACGTCATTGGGCAAAAGTACATGATGTTGAGATTGAATTCCCTCTTGTCCATACCTCTGGATTAATTCGATTACGCCTTCGTATTGAAAACCTAGTACATCTTAAAAAAATAAATGACGCCATCATTACTATACGGAAAAATGGAAAATTGAGAGAAACTCTCAATAAACATGGTTTAACTTCATACATCTCTAGTGTTACAGACGAGTAACGCCGTCAGCTTACCCACCAATATAAACATCAAAATCAATCAGTTAACCGAAACAACCCAATTAATCACACCCGTATTTCGCAATTTTACGAAATAAGACTTGTTTACTTTTTGTTATTTCGATAAATTACGAAATACAGAATATAAGTAAAGGTAATTTATGGCTGATATTTATCAAGCTTTATCTAGCCCTGTTCGGAGGGAGATCTTAGCAATGCTAAAAAAAGAAGATCTAACCGCAGGGGATATTTCAGAACGAATCGACATCGCCAAATCTACATTATCAGGTCACTTTAACGTGTTAAAGGAGGCTGGACTTGTCGTAACCGTTAAGTCTGGAACCACCATTACCTACTCCCTTAATACCTCTGTAGTTGAAGAGCTGATGAGTGGGCTAATGAACTTATTTGGAAGTAACGCAAGTAATGAAAAGGAAAAATAAATTATGAATTCGATAAAAGTAAGTATATTAATTACACTTGCTACAATTATTGCAAGTGTAGCAACACTGATTAACCTCCCAGAGGGCTTAACACTGCCTATCCACTGGAACATAAATGGAGAAGTAGATCGCTCCGCTGATGCGACTCACGCTTTATTAATGCCACCTGCCATTATGATTGGTACGCTGACATTGTTGTTCGTACTTAAATATATTGAGCCTAGAAAACAAAACTTACTGGACTCACTCCAAGCTGCAAAAGCCATTATAACTGCAATCATCATATTTTTTGCTGTTATTGAAGCAAGCTATATTGCTTTGATAATGGGCGTAGAATTTGAAATGCATAAGGTTATTTTAGCGGCCGTTGGGGCATTGTTCATCGTCACCGGAAATTACATGACCAAAACGAGAAGTAACTTTTTTATTGGCATAAAAACACCGTGGACACTGAGTAGTGATAGCGTTTGGAAAAAGACTCATCGACTAGGTGGGAAGCTATTTATGATCGCTGGTTTACTCATAGTAGTTCTTATTCCTTTTATCGACAATCAAGCCTTAAAAGTCGTTATTCCTGTAGTTGTGCTTCCAGCTGCACTTATCCCAGTTGCATATTCTTGGTGGGCTTGGAAACAAGAAGAAGAGCAAGAACAAAAATAGAAGTTCAAATACTCCCAAAACGTAGACATAAAAAAAGCACCCTAAGGTGCTTTTTCTTTAATATAAACAGGCAGTTTATTACTTACCGTTTACAAACTCTTCACCAAGAGTAATGTCACCACGTAAGCCTTCAATCATGTCAGCTTTACATTTCTCTTCGAAGTCACTAAGGTCGCCGTAGTGGAAAATCTCTTCAACACCGTTTTTACCAATTAATACTGGCTGTGCAAAGAAACGAGCATCTTCACTATTCACTTCAACGTATGTGTATTCGAATACGTCGTCTTCACCGTTAATAGCGTCAACAAGGCTTAAGCAGAAACGAGCTGCCGCAAGACCCATTGATAAAGTAGCAGAACCGCCACCCGCTTTAGCTTCAACAACTTCAGTACCCGCATTCTGAATGCGGTGAGTTAGCTTCTCAAGCTCTTCTTGAGTGAACTCAGCACCTTCAACTTGAGAAAGAAGAGGTAAAATTGTAGTACCACTGTGACCACCAATTACTGGAACAACGATATCTTCACAGTTTAGGCCTTTTGCTTCAGCAACAAATGCTTCTGCACGGATTACGTCAAGTGTAGTAACTCCAAATAATTTAGCTGGGTTATACTTTCCTTTCGCTTTTAACGTTTCAGCAGCAATCGCAACCGTTGTATTAACCGGGTTAGTAATAATTGCTGTCATTGCTTCCGGACAGTGATCTGCAATGCCTTCAACCAATGTTTTTACGATACCCGCATTGATATTGAATAAATCAGAGCGGTCCATTCCAGGCTTGCGAGGAACACCAGCAGGGATTAAAACAATATCAGCACCAGTTAATGCTTTGTCTAATGCATCTGCGCCAAAACCTTCAACTTTTACTTGAGTTGGGATGTGGCTTAAGTCAACTGCAACACCTGGAACAACCGGTGCAACATCATATAATGCTAATTCAGAACCCGCAGGTAACTGAGTTTTTAGTAATAGCGATAAAGCTTGACCGATACCACCAGCGGCACCTAATACTGCAACTTTCATATTAATCTCCAATTTTAATCAATGATCGAGAAGTAAATTTTGCCGCAACCATACTGAAAGTTCGGCGAAAACTCAATTCGCAATTAGTATTATATGTTCAAATGCATTAAAATTCCGCTCGATAAGCTGGCAAGGAAAAAATACAATGGCGCAAAACAAGCAAGAAGCATTAATCAAAGCATTTAAAGAACTTTTAAACGAAGAACGATTCGGTTCACAGATAGATATCGTCGACGCGTTGAAAAACCAAGGGTTTGACAATATTAGTCAATCAAAGGTATCTCGTCTACTTACTCGTTTTGGTGCGGTGCGTACACGCAATGCAAAACAGGAAATGGTTTACTGTCTTCCTGCAGAGCTTGGGATGCCAACAGCAAAAAGTCCACTTCGCCAATTAGTATTGGACATAAACCATAACGAAGCAATGGTCATTATTAAAACAAGTCCTGGTGCTGCTCAGCTGATTGCAAGGTTATTAGATTCGGTAGGTAAAGCGGAAGGAGTGTTAGGAACAATTGCAGGGGATGACACTATTTTTATCGCGCCGTTAAAAGTCAGTGAGATTGAGTACACCTTAAATAACGTAAAAACGCTATTCGAAACGGTGTAACCCAACCTCAAAACAATTTTAAACTGAGTGTGATTTGACAGTCATCATTCCAACCTGAATGTCAATTACCTCAACCCTTGCGCCAGCTTGTAAATCCTCGTCGCTTTCAATTCTCCACGTTATACCGGAATATTGATACGAACCAGGCTTTGCCGGTGACACGGATGTTTCTAGTCTAAACTGATGTCCAAATAGGTCTGAGTGTACATTCTTTTTAGGCTGTGTTTTCTGTAACTTAGCAAGCGGTTTCCACAACAACACACTATATAGTGCAGCTAAAATTGCTATTGATAATGACAACATCGCCCAACTATCGGTAATAATACCAAAGTGAAGTAAAACGCCTGTTGTTAAAACAGCTAGGCCTAACAGTGTTAAGAAGAAGGTTGCAAAGCCTAATAGCACAATATCAACAGCGGCCATTAGAACACCCGCTGCCATTAACATTTGAGCTGTATTTTCAAAAAATGCCATAACTACTCCCGTTAACTTTTGTTCATCGTTCCAATAATACTCATCGCTTGAGCAACCATGCTGCTCGCGTCCGTTGCATTATCTGGTAATAAAACAATTGAAGACTCTTTGGCAATCGCCTCTTTAGCACCAATTGCTTTTGTCGCTAGATCTAGTTGAATTGCTTTTTGCCCTTGTTCTGTTTTTGCCACATTACCAACGGTTTCCAGAGCTTCTGCTTGTGCAACAGCAACTTGCATTATGGCTTTGGCTTCACCTTCCGCTTTTAATATTTGCTCTAACTTTTCAGCCTCAGCTGCTAAAACCTGCGCTTGTTTTTGACCTTCAGCTACGTTGATTGCTGCTTGACGGTCACCTTCCGACTCCAAAACTTGAGCACGCTTTTCACGCTCAGCTTTCATTTGGCGTTCCATTGCTTCCATTACGGACTGTGGTGGCACAATATCTTTTATTTCATAACGCAGTACCTGAACACCCCAAGGTGCGGCAGCTTCATTAATTGAAGCGACAATGTTTGTATTAAGCGAGTCTCTTTCTTCAAACGTTTTATCAAGTTCCATTTTACCAATTTCACTACGCATTGTTGTTTGAGACAGTTGAATAACAGCAAATACGTAATCATCCACACCATAAGATGCTTTATAAGGGTCTAATACTCTGAAATAAAGCACACCATCAACAATCAAAGAAATGTTGTCTCTTGTTATTGCCGATTGCCCTGGAACGTCCACTGCTTGTTCTTTTAACGAACGATCGTACGCAACAACGTCAATAAACGGCACAATAAAGTTTAAGCCAGCCTCAATAGACTTATTAAACTTACCAAATCGTTCAATGACAAACGCTCGGTTTTGTGGGACAAATTTGATTGATGATTTTAGTAGTATTATTACAAGTATTAGCAGTGCAAACTCAAACGAGATCACTGAGTTGAGTATTTCATTCATTAGAATTCCTTTTTCGACGATTTTTTAGAATTGATTAATATTTATCACACATTACCCTGATTAACTAAGTAATCAATAGATGGGGCAAAAAAGGCAGCACCGGTTTCAGCTGAAGTATAGTTAAGTAAATGATCGTAATTACCTTCATCGCTGCCAAATACCATATTCGCCAATATTCGCTCAAAATTATCTTGGGTTGCGCAATATGAAATAAAGAGTAATCCCTGAGTTGAAAGGTTCCCATATGGCATACTTTGCCTGAGAATTTGAATAGGATTGCCATCTGGATTAAAACACCTCGCTCTAAACGTATGTGCTGTTTCAGGCAAGTCATCCTGTGTAACTCTAGCGTTGTCTCTTTTAAAACGCCCAATAATTAGTTCTTGCTCTTCTGTCGGGATCCCGTGCCAACGATTGATGTTGTGTCGGTACCGCTGAATATGAACGTAACTTCCATTATTAAAAGGCCCAGGCTCGTTCATTAATGCAACATCTCTACGCAAGCGCCCTTTGGGGTTCGCTGTACCTTTGACAAAGCCGGTAAGGTCACGACCATCTAGATATCGAAAACATGGAACTTGTTCAATCAGCTCCACCATCTCGCCAAATAGATTCATGACTCTACGACTTGCAATGTAATTGACGTCGTGTCGATCTGAACGTAGCTGAAAAAATAAGTCTACCGGAACTGCCGGCATGTGACGGTCTTCATGGTGCATTGAGGGAAATGGTTTTAAATCGGCCGGTTTATTATCTGGGTATAGTTCGGACCAAAAGTTTGCGCCTATAGCTACAACGCCGCTGAACATAGCTTCGGAAAACTGTTCATTTATTTCTTCAAATAATGCAGGCAATTGACTAAGTGCCTCTCTAATTGCAGGTTCGTACCCTTCATGCGTATTAAAAAACAAGTGCAAACCATGCAAATTTGCTTCACTGCATATGCCCCACTGCTCTCTCGACATTTAAATACCTATCTCCACAATTTTTTCTTATTTTAAATATATTTAACTAAAAGTGAACTAAATTATCAGAACCTGTCTTGCTCAATTATTAATTAGAATGCGCATTTATCAAAGTATATACACCTTTCAATTACAACCTAGCAAAATAAACGGTAAAACTTGAATCAACTTTACGATAACATACGGGTCAGTTGGTATTGAGCTTGGAAGTTGGCCTCCCTATGCGTCTAGTAATTTTACTTTTATTTTTTGTTAGCTTATTTGCGAAAGCGGACAACACTCCCCTTCAATGGGAACTACAATCGGGATCTTTAAAAGGTGTAATGCACGGTGCCATTGGTTACAACGTAACGCCTGGGCACTTTTTCTCCGTTGGATTTGGTGTTGTGCCAAAAGAAAACGACCGCGATGCACTCAATATCTTCAGTTTAAATTATATGTATCAAGGCTCTACGCAGCTTTCCTACTCTCCATGGGGAAAAAAATTAACGATTAAGCCTGTTAACTTTGGTGTTTCAACAATTTATAGCAATGATGATTCATTATTCTTTTCATTACCTGAAGGCATACCTAGTGGCTACTACGCACCAACCGCCATTAGGATTTTATTTGAATACGAACTAACTGCACAAGTCACAGATAACACTGACGTTTTTATAAAATGGTCGATTTTAGATGTTGGGCTAATTAACTACGCCCGAAATTACTCTTTTTATCGTGACAATTATGAACTACTTGGCCTGGCTGGCATTTCGAGCTGGGGCATTGGAATTAGGAGAGCGTTTTAATGAAATTATTGGTAAAAGCTCTATGGCTTTCATTATTTAGCGTTTTAATAAACGCTTGCGACTATGAGTTGTCTCCTTGGGAAACGGATGCCTACTGCCCTGGTATGACTATTACTGAAAATCTGCGTTGGCTGAAAGAAGTTGAGTCTCAAGCCACTGCTGGAAATGATTTTCAATTTGCGATTATTGGTGATCCTCAACAATTTCCTAAAGATCTAGAAAACACGATTGAGAGATTGAACAAAAATGACAAAATTAAATTCATTGTTTTACTTGGCGATATTGCCGAGACTGGTATTGCTCAAGAGTTTGAGTGGGCTTGCAAAGCTCTAGAAAAAACCAACAAGCCAATTCTTAGTGTCGTGGGCAATCATGACGGTTTGTCATTTGGCCAAGAAATTTGGCGTAATACCTTTGGTCCTTTTGATTATAGCTTTACCTTTCTAGATACTAAATTTATTGCTTTTAATAACAACCAGTATGAATTTGAGAATGTGCCGGATATCAGCTGGATTCAGTCCGAAGCCGACATTGCTAAAGAGGAACAAAGGTTTCATACAATCGCTATGTCTCACATAAAACCTTGGGACAACCAACCTACGCTGAGTGCAACACTGAAAGATGCAGGAATAGATTACACGTTCCATACCCATGACCACAAATTCATTCACTGGCAAGATTCAGACGTAATGTTGCCTCATCATGTTACAGCAAATAACTTAGGCCAACAGTTTTCAATTGTTAACGTTTCGTCTGCATCTATTAGCGTTGAAGACTGTACCCCTAACTGCGAAGTTTCTTTACCAACCACGCGAAATTAAAAATAACTGCTAAAATTATGGCCTAGATAAAGCCTCACCTTTCATGCAAATGAAACATTTAGCGGTTTTATTTAATAAAAATGTCATTTAAAGCGCCTACTGAAATATTTCTGTAACATTTCTGTAGTCTAATTGCGGCATTGAAGTTGGAGCCCCAACTTATATTTAATTTCAAACTTCCTTAACGGGTAATTATCTATGAAAACTTTTAAAACTCTAATTGCTGCATCAATTTTAGCTTCAACTCCGGCAGCTGTTTTAGCCGACCCTGTTGTTTACGGAAAAGCAAATTTAACCGTTCAATCTTCGGATGACGGTGTGGATACTACTACCGAGATTAAAAGCAACGCATCTCGTTTAGGTGTTAAAGGCTCTCAAAAGCTAGATGGTGGCCTAGAGATGATTTATAAGTTTGAGATGCAAGTAGATGTTTCGGACGAATCGAAAGAACTAAACTTAACCTCACGTAATCAATACATTGGCATTCGTGGTTCATTTGGTGAAGTGCTAGTAGGCCGTAACGATACAGTACTAAAGCAGTCACAAGGAAAGTTTGATTTATACTCTGACTTGGAAGGAGATGTTAAGCACTTGTGGAAAGGTGAGAACCGCATGAGCGATTCCATCACTTATAAAACACCTAAAATCAATAACTTCCAAGTTGGCGTTAGCTATATCTTAGATGAAGACAATGATGATTCTTCAACGTCTATCTCTCTCGCTTACGGTGATTCTGCACTAAAGAAAGGTAAGTTTTATGCTGCAGTCGCAATGGATAACGAAGTAAAAGGTTACGACTCTACTCGTGTTACTTTTGCAACAAAGTTAGAAAAAGTAATTGTTGGTGCTATGTTCCAATCACAAGAAGATGTAGAAACAGGTGAAGACAAAACTGGTTACTTAGTAAATGCTCAATACAAAGTAGGTAAATACAACTTTAAAGGTCAATACCAAACATTAGAAGATGACAATGGCTTTACATTTGGTGTTGACAGAAAGCTAGCTAAGAGCTCAAAAGTCTTTGCGTTCTACACAACATACAACTTTGATATGGCAGAAGATGAGTCATACTTTGCAGTTGGTTTAGAACAAAAATTCTAATATAAACAACAAATTAAAAACTCAAGAAAAGCTGCTTATTTGCAGCTTTTTTTTTGTTAAAAATAAAATTAAAATTAATTTTCCATGTCATATAGTTGTCACATTCCTTTACTAAGATAGCGTCAGTTTAATAAAGAATTGAATCAGATAACCCAACCTATCTGAACTAATATTGACTCAAATAATAATGGAGCAACACATGAAATTAAAAGCACTAGCAAGCGCAATAGGTTTCACAATAGCAACTATTTTAAGCTCTGGCGCACAAGCGGTAGACAAAGACATTCCTACTTATGAAAAAACCAGTGGCATCTCTGGCAACTTGTCTTCTGTAGGATCTGACACCCTTGCAAACATGATGACATTCTGGGCTGAAGAGTTTAAACGCTTTTACCCTAACGTTAACATTCAGGTTCAAGCTGCCGGCTCTTCAACTGCTCCACCAGCATTAACAGAAGGTACTTCTAACTTCGGTCCTATGAGCCGTAAAATGAAGTCTAAAGAAGTTGAGTCGTTTGAAAAGCGTCACGGTTACAAGCCTACAGCAATTCCAGTTGCTATTGATGCATTGGCCGTTTTTGTTCACAAAGATAACCCAATTAAAGGACTAAACATTTCTGACGTAGATGCAATATTCTCGTCAAACCGCAAATGTGGCGGCGATGCTGATATCGACCGCTGGGGTGATTTAGGCCTTTCAGGTGAGTGGACAGCTAAAGATATCCAGTTGTTTGGTCGTAACTCAGTATCTGGCACATACGGCTATTTCAAGAAGAAAGCACTTTGTAAAGGTGACTTTAAAAACAATGTAAATGAACAACCTGGTTCAGCTTCTGTTGTACAGTCGGTTTCTGCTTCTCTAAATGGTATTGGTTATTCAGGCATCGGTTATAAGACCTCTGGTGTACGTGCAGTAGCATTAGCTAAACGTGGCGACAACTTTGTTGAAGCATCAATGGAAAATGCCGTAGCGGGTAAATACCCTCTTTCTCGCTTCCTTTACGTTTATGTAAACAAGCACCCAAACAAGCCATTTACTCCAATGGAAGCAGAATTTGTAAAAATGGTTCTTTCACAAGCTGGCCAAAAAATTGTTGAAAAAGATGGGTATATTCCACTTCCGGCAGGTGTTGTAGCTAAACAGTTAAAAGTGTTAGGTTTGTAATATACAAACAATAACTTAAACAAAAGAAAAGCGAGGTTAATCCTCGCTTTTTTTGTTTGCAAAAAACAAGTATTTCTCTGGATTAGTAAGCTTGAGCTCTTTAGCCTGATACATAGCTGCGTCAGCTCGTTTAACTAATTCATCTAACGTTTCAGCGTTCCCACTAAAAAACGCAACGCCGGCGCTCATGCCTACTGACGTTAGTTGCTTGTTTTCATCAACTACAATTTTTTCTGTCACTGCATTTCTAATTTTATCAACCGCAGATTTCACTGAATCTTGGTTTAAATAGTCTATACGCAATAAAATAACAAATTCATCGCCACCCCAACGGATAACAGTATCGTTATGCCTTACATGTTGAACTAGACGTTTTGCAACCTCGGTCAACACAGCATCACCAGCATCGTGTCCATAGGTGTCATTGACTAATTTAAAGCCATTCAAGTCTACTAGCACTAAGGCAAAGTGTTGTTTATTATTGATAAGCAATGTTGCTTTCTTTTCTCCGCCATTTCGATTTAAAACATTTGTTAGCGCATCAAAATCAGCTTGTTTTGCTAATTGTGCTAAGTCTTGTTTTCGTTTAGAGATATCACTTAATGTAACCTGGAAGTATTTTTCATTTTGTTCTGTGGATACTGGATTAACAAAAAGCTGAACCCACACTTCTTTGGAACCCACAAAGCTTTTAAGTCTATATTCACCAGTAGCAATTTCATTTCTATTAAATGCCTCTCGCAAAGAGTCCATAAGTGTTTTAGGGTCGTCAAATAACTCTAACAATAAAGGGCCAAATTCGGAGTTTTTCGGATCGGTGTATAATCCTAACGTCTCTAGCAGTTCAACAAATGCTTTATTATAGATTACCAACCTCCCTGAACTATCAATTAAAACAATAGCTGATTTGGCACTTTCAAAAATCATCCGAAAGCGCTGTTCGAGTAGTTCAATCTCTGCTCTTAATTGACGTTCCCTATTTATCTGTTTCTGGACATTATCTAACAGCCGGTTAACCCCTGTGACTAAACTTCCCAGTTCGGTATTTTTATGGCTTTTAGGCATATTTACTCTTTCACCTGTGCCGGTTTCCATGCCATATATAACTTTACTAATATTAACCAAGGGCCTAGTCACTAAAAAATAACCAATGACAATAGAAGCTGCAGTCACAAAGATAGCGAGCAAATAAAGAGCAAGGCTATTTTCGTCGCTGATGAGCCTTGCGTGTCTTTTGATATGCTCATAGTCAGGTGTAATTATTATTTCACCCAACTTCTGCGTACTAATGAATGGGTGCATTACATCAAAGGTTATCGCTAGCTGGCTGTCATAATCGGCTTCATTAAATTTATACTCAATTTCTTTGCCAATAAACATCACAGACTTTACGTTTTTACTACGTGAAATACCGTTTACGGTTTCTTTTACGAGTTCTTCATCCACCACAAATGCAGCAATTGAAACTGTCGAAGAGACAGTTGTAAATAATTCGGCTATTGCACTTTTGGTATTAGAGATCGAAGCGTTATAAGTTTGTTTATAAAAGTAGTTAGAAGCTAGCAGCGCTATTCCTAGCGCCGAGGTTATAATTAGAGCTGCCAACCTGATTGCAATACCTATTTTAATACTCAAATTGATACACCACTTTCATATTTTCAGTCAGTTGAGATTGATATAAATAGGCAACAACATTGCTTTGTTGTTCAACACGCCTTTGAATTTCCTCTATATTATTTACCTGCTCTGGCGGGATGGCACTGCCGGTAAACTTTAGCCGAGACCAGTAGGAATTTACCCTAGCGAGTGGCAAGCCAACAAGGTTCCGGTAAAACTCTGATTTAATTGTATTCTTCCCGCCAACGTCTAGTGGGGCGGCTAATGTACCGTTTGGGAATGCGACATATTTACCCATAAACAAATCAATTAGTTGCTCTTTTTCCATAGAGGAAATGGGGTTTTTAATACTAGTAACCACCACTAACCTATCCATATCTACATCGGCATGACAAGGTGTAGCGACAGAAAAAACTGTCGCTAACAATGCGATGGTTAGGTAACGTAAAAAAGTTATCATCAGAAG
>JAOHFM010000013.1 GCA_028098005.1 Psychrosphaera sp. | reverse complement strand
ACCATTGCGTAGATTGAGTTGGTGCGCTTGGCATGTCTAACGACATTTCGGTTTTTAATACTACT
This sequence comes from Psychrosphaera sp., assembly GCA_028098005.1. The sequence continues at coordinate 29,267 of JAOHFM010000013.1, read as the reverse complement.
TTTGCAGCTGATGAAAGCAAAAGATAAATCTGGATGTTTTTATCAACAAGCTGTTGAATAAGCTCAAACGCATAAGGCGCACCTGAGGCTCCTGTCATTGCAATGGTAATACGACGATCAAACTCAGAGCTATTAAATGAGCTGTCTGAGGCGCTATTAAAAGTGTTGTTACTTTGTTCAGTCATAAAGACGATTAGCCTTGCTGTAAAATTACATTCTTAAGTTTTTGATGGATCCCACCAAAACCGCCATTACTCATGACAACTATATGGTCATTAGGCTCTAAGAGTTCAACCACATGCTGAATAATAGCATCTATACTATTGAAAATATTTAAGTGTGTTTGATTTTCAGCTAAATCAAGGGACCAGTCTTTATCTATATTTAAAACCAACACCTCATTGGCGTCCTGCCAAGACGCGGCTAGCGTTGCGTTGTGAACACCCATTTTCATGGTATTTGAGCGAGGCTCTAAAATCGCAATTATTCTGTTATTGCCTACTTTAGCTCTTAAGCCTTCTAAGGTGGTTTTAATGGCGGTAGGGTGGTGAGCAAAATCATCATAAAGTGTTATATCATTGTGCTCCAGTAGCACTTCCATTCGGCGTTTTGCGTTAGTAAATTCACTTAATGCCTCTACACAGTGCGCGATTTCCATGCCGCAATGTCTGGCAGCGGCAAGAGCGGCCAAACCGTTATGTATATTGTGTAAGCCCGTTAAAGACCAATTCACAATACCAACACTTTCACTATTCAATAGAACTTCAAATTGGCTACCATCTTTAAGACCATGCTCATTAGCGATAACATTAACTCTCCAGTCTGCCTCGTTCGGTGTCTTTACCTTTGATGTCGAATCGCTAGTCGGTTCTATTACTTGCTGAGTAACTCCAGACCCATCAATACTTTCTACTGGGCTCCAGCAACCCATTTCTAAGGTTTCTTTAATATATTGATCTTCTGGGTTAGTGATCAGTAGTCCGTTATTAGGCAATATTCTCATCAAGTGATGGAACTGTGTTTTGATCGCTTCAATGTCTTTAAATATATCGGCATGATCAAACTCTAGGTTATTAATGATCAATGTTTTAGGGAGGTAGTGAACAAACTTGCTGCGTTTATCAAAAAACGCGGTGTCATATTCATCAGCTTCAATTACAAAAAACGGACTATCGCCTAGTCTAGCGGAAACATCAAAATTACCAGGTACGCCACCGATTAGATAACCAGGGTTCATTCCACAGGATTCTAATAGCCAAGCGATCATTCCCGATGTTGTCGTTTTTCCATGGGTACCTGATGCCGCCACTACCCACCTGTTTTGCAATACTTCTCGTTTTAGCCACTCAGGGCCTGAGGTATAAGATAAGTTTCGTGCCAATACATACTCTACGGCAGGGTTACCTCTAGACATGGCATTGCCAATAATGACTAGATCAGGCTCAGGTTTAAATTGCGCTTCATCCCAGCCTGTTGTTAGTTCAATACCTAACTGCTCTAACTGAGTGGACATAGGTGGATAAACATTTAAGTCCGACCCCGTCACTTTGTGGCCAAGTTGTTTGGCAATGGCGGCAATACCGCCCATAAAGGTACCGCAAATACCTAAAATATGAATATGCATAATACAATACTGCTTAAATTGGAGAGCCTGGAGGCATGTTACTGAGATCTACCAAAGGTAGCCATTTTCTATGTTCAAAATACCATGATAAGTGATGGCTGAGTAGGCGGTAAAAGCCTCTTTGACCCGAACTTACGTTGTGCGACTCTTTTTTGAGCCACGCATTTAGCTGTGACAACTCATTAAATAAGTCACTTTTCACTTCAATCGGTGTGTCCTCTGAGGTCAAACGGCTCATCATTAACTCAATTGCCACTGCATTAACTCGTTGCTGAACAACGGAGTTCAACCCCATGTTTGATGGCGACTTAATGGTATTTTTTAATATTATTTGTAAATACTCACCTACTGTCCAGTGTTTGCTGTTTAAGTTGGCTTGCTGGGAGATTCGAGTAAGTCTAGCACTATTCAATAGCGCAGATAATGTGTGGTTTGCAGCCGCTGAAGCGAGTGTCACAGGATCAAAAGCTAGTCCCGTTTTACTTACGCTACTTTCTCTATTGCGGTAGCTACCATAAGCCTTAGGCGGGATTAAACTAATAATAGAGCGAGGCAATGTCAGATGTTCGTTGCTCAGTGTGGCAAGCAATGCCGATAACGCTTGTGATTGTTGTTCAAAAGCAACCGGAACAGAATTTTTAAGACTTGTTGGTCCACTACGTTCTTTCATCACATATTCGTAATTAATACCGCCAATTAATTTTACCGCAGCTGTGGTTTGGTATCTGTGATAAAAATAGATAGGCATTAAAATTTCTTGTAAATCTGAAATAGGTCTATCAAACGCTAAATTGCTAAGACCAAAGTTTTCTAGTGCCGCTTTTCTCACTTGCATTACTCGGTTTAACTCTGCCGCTGCGTTTTTACCGTTATCCCATAAATGCCCCGTTGGATGCGCGCCACTTGTTGGTCGTGCATCTGAGTCAGACATATAAAGTAGGCCTTTATCCTGCGTACTGCTAATTAATGATTCCAAGGCTTTGGCTTCTTGTTCTGGGCTATCAAATTGCTGATATCCATATTTGATAACGTACTTGTCCCACTCACCGATGCCTTCTGCATAAGCATTCGATAGGTCTATTTTCCCGTCAATTAACTCAACAAATGGGTGAGGGTAATCCATAACAGAGGCTCTGTTATTTGCAGACGCCGCAAAGTTGTGCGCAATGCCTAAAGTATGACCAACCTCATGGGCCGCCAGTTGACGGATACGAGCTAAGGCCATTTCTTTTATGTTGTTGGTATTTGCAGTGGTGTCATCACCAAAAGGTCCCGTTAGTCCCTGTCCTAATAAATAGTCGTGTCTTACTCTAAGCGATCCAAGAGTAACGTGTCCTTTAATTATTTCACCCGTTCTAGGGTCTATTACAGACGCGCCATAACTCCAGCCTCTTGTAGCGCGATGAACCCACTGAATAGTATTAAATCTCACATCCATTGGATCTGCATGTTCTGGTAGCATTTTGACGATAAACCCATCCTTAAAACCAGCGGCTTCAAATGCTTCGCTCCACCACCTAGCACCTTCTAATAATGCTGAACGCACAGGCTCGGGAGTTCCTGGATCTAAGTAATAAGTAATAGGGTTGTTCTTATCTAAACGATGTCTAGGAATAACTTTTACATCCATGCTTTCATCAAGCGACACAGCGTAATCTTTATGGCTTATGCTCCAATAGCCACTGAACGGGTGAAAGCGTCTAGCTTGGTATTTATCATCTGGCAGTTTAATAAGGGAGTGGTGCATGTGAACCGTGATGTTTTCACTGTCTGGTGCGATTTGTCTTACGTATTGCCCTGGATTTGTGCCAGTAAAAGACACGATTGACTCTAATTCTGTATTTTTAGGAAAGGACTTACTTCTGGCAAAGTGGACCGCGCTTCTATTCGCTACTGGTCGATAGCTCCCTTGTTTTCTAGACTTCAAGATTTTTGCTACGCCATGAATATCACTTAATAAAAAGGGTGTGTAGTCTATTATTACCGTACCGCGGTCTTTGGCTTTTATTTCAAAACCATAAATTACCGATTTAGCGAAGGCTTCTTCAACGCTCTTTTGCTCCGCACGATTATCACTGTTGGCACGATAGTCCATGTTCAATTGAGTCAACAGGATTTTATTGCCATAGTTCTCAAATTGAACCACTCGCGTAGAGCCTAACTGACCGCGGTCTAGACCAATATCGTTAGAGCCTAGGCCTCTAGGAAGACTACTTTGAAATAAAAATGGTTCGTTTTGCTGTTCAATTTGCAAAAATAGCTGGTCATTTTGTTTGTCATAATAAAAAGTAAAATAACCATCCACTTTAAGCATTCCGGCCGTAAAGTCTTTTATTGATTTAACATTGGCAATAACACTTGCTGTCATAAACCAGCAAAATATAAGGGCTATACTCGTTATAAAGCGGATCGTTTTCATCGTTCTTCCCGAAACCATATTAGTTTTAGTGATTAACTGCTCTTGTTATTTAAGTGTGCCGTAGATTTATAGTGAAGTGAACCAATAAGTTAACTTGATGTTGATAATCAAATGGGCCAACTAAAGTTAATAAATAGAAAGATGAATGGTTAATTCTGTAAGTTGCATTGAAAGTTTTCATAATTTTGATCCAAAATACTGCAACTCCTCTTAAAAATTGGTTAGAATAGCGACACTCAAAAAACACAGTATGCCTCTGATAAAAGAGTTTGCTGTGAAAATATACTAACGTGCTTATAAGTGTTCTCTATAAGCGGTAAAATTAAACAAAAGGCTTTAATTACAATGAAAAGACTCGCACCTGAATTGCGTAAAGATGGCGTGGAATTAGATTTGATCTCATTGATCAGAACCATTTTAGCAGCCTGCAAAGACATCTCTTTTCGTGTAGGGCAAGCTGATTTGTCAGGGGTACTTGGCTCAACTTTAAATGAAAACATTCAAGGTGAGACACAAAAAAAACTAGACATACTATCTAACCAGCTGCTTAAAGACATGTTATTAGAGTCTGGTTTTGTAAGAGCGATTGCGTCGGAAGAAGAAGATTATATTGTAGAAGGCGAACATGGCGGTCGTTTTTTAGTGGCCTTTGATCCGCTTGATGGCAGCTCGAACATTGATGTAAATAGTCTTACAGGCACTATCTTTTCTATCTTACCAGTACCTGAAGATAAACTAGATGGTACGCCAATTACCGAACAAGACTTCTTACAGCCTGGTCGAAATCAAGTTGCAGCTGGATATGTAATGTATGGTCCGTCTACGATATTGGCCTTAACGACAGGTAAAGGCGTTGATTTTTATACTTTAGACAAAACTCATGGGTCTTTCTTAAAAACCAGAGATAACATTGCTATTCCTGAAGAAACCCAAGAATTTGCAATTAATAGCTCAAACCAGCATAAGTGGGATATCCCAATGCAACGATACATCCGCGACATCTTAGATGGCAAAGCCGGAATTCGTGGTAAGAACTTTAATATGCGTTGGATTGCCTGCATGGTTGGTGATGTGCATCGTATTTTATGTCGTGGTGGCATATTTACTTACCCGTCACACACGGACAACCCAGAAAAACCAAACAAACTACGCCTTTTATATGAAGCAAACCCTATGGGCATGTTAGTAGAGCAAGCTGGTGGCTTAGTTTCAACGGGCGAACAAAACATTCTTGATTTACAACCAACTGAACTGCATCAACGTGTGCCAGTTATTCTTGGCTCAAAGCAAGAAGTAAAAATCTGTCTTGATTATCACAATCAATAATTAAACCGCGTTCCTCAAAACCGGGGTGGCGTATTTGAGCAATGAATACGTCACTCTGGTTTTTTCTTCTTAGAAAATAAGCCATAGAGTAAATACAGAATTTCCGTAATTCTCTCTCGAATTCTACGCTGATTTGGTTATAATTCACGCCATCAAACGTATCAGATATTGAGCCCGCTTTAGTTTTCTAAAAATCTAAACGCAGCCAATTAAAAATCAACGATTTAAAGGTGTTTTATGCCAAATTATGTAGTGGGCCACAAGGTTCCAGACTCGGACTCAATTTGTTCAGCTATTGCGTTATCGTATTTAAAAACTGAATTAGGTGAGCCAACCGTTCCGGCTCGTTTAGGTGAGTTGTCGCCAGAGACGATGTTCATTCTTGACCGTTTTGGTTTTGAAAAGCCAGAATTAAAATTAAGTTATGCAGGCGAAAGCTTATATATTGTTGATCACTCTGATCGTGTTCAAGGGCCAGATGATATTGATGATGCAACTATTTTGGGCATTATTGACCACCATAAACTTGGCGATATCACAACATCAACGCCATTAGAGTGCTGGATTCGCCCGGTTGGTTGTACAAATACCATTATTAAGATGATGTATGACTTTGAAGGCATTGAAATCCCTAAAGACATTGCCGGGGCAATGATGATGGCGATTTTAAGTGATACGGTTTTATTTAAATCACCAACGTGCACGACGGCTGATAAAAAATGCGTTGAAGCATTAGCTGAAATAGCAGGTATTGAAGATTATCAAGACTTAGGCATGGAAATGTTTAAGGTTAAGTCGGCAGTTGAAGGTACACCAGCTCGTGACTTAGTATTAAGAGACTTTAAAGACTTTAATATGAAAGGTCAGTTAGTAGGTATTGGCCAACTAGAAGTTATTGATTTAGCTATGCTTGATGAAATGAAAGATGACTTACATGCTGACCTGCAAGCGTTAAAAGAAGAAGGCAACCGTCACTCGGTTATCCTACTACTTACTGACATCATGAAAGAAGGTTCAGAATTATTGGTCGTTTCAGACGATACTAGCGTAATAGAAAAAGCATTTGATGTAACGCTGACAGATAATCGCGTTTGGATAGACGGAATTTTAAGCCGTAAAAAGCAAGTTGTTCCTCCGTTACAAGACTCGTTTTAGAGGCGAGCTTAATAGCAGTGAAATTTTAAGCATTCACTCATTAAAAACAAAGCCGTGATTATGTCGCGGCTTTTTTGCAAATAGAGTCTAACAAATAGAATTTAGCAAACCGCGCTATAGTTGATAGTGACCGTCTGTAGATTTAAATCTAAATTAACCTGTGGAGTTGCAGTGAACCGTCTTAGTCCTAAAGTATTTTTATTAGCTATGGCTTTTATTTTGCCCTTTGTCTTTTCTGTATGGGCCACTCTGCTAAATAACTTTGTTATTGAAAAAGCCGCGTTTACCGGAGCTGAAATAGGGCTGTTGCAGTCAATTAGAGAAATCCCTGGCTTTCTAGCCTTTACGGCCATTTACATACTGGCGTTTATTAAAGAACAACGGTTTGCCATTTATTCTATTGGTGTACTCAGTATTGGAGTCGCGTTCACAGGGTACTTTCCAACAGAATATGGCTTATATGCGACTACCTTTATTATGTCCGTCGGTTTTCATTATTACGAAACAACACAGCAAAGTTTGACGTTACAATGGGTAGATAAAAAAGAGTCGGCTCATTTTTTAGGAAAAGCATTGGCGATGAAGTCTTTTGCATCCTTGCTGGCGTTTGGTGGTATTTGGCTGTTAATGGAATGGATGAGTGTTTCATACAAGACAACATACTTATTGGCTGGTGGTATAGGGCTTGCAGTTGCAGTGCTGCTTTTCTTTAACTTCCCAATGTACGAACAACCTCATGTTCAAACAAAAAAAATAGTACTCAAGAAAAACTATGCTTTGTATTACGTCCTTACTTTTTTAAGTGGAGCAAGACGACAGATATTCATGGTATTTGCTGGTTTTATGATGGTGGAAAAGTTTGGCTATTCGGTGGGTGAAATTAGCCTCTTGTTTGGTATCAACTATATTTTTAACCTATTATTTGCAGGCAAAATTGGACAGTGGGTAGGTAAAATTGGTGAGCGAAAAGCACTAACCTTTGAATATGTTGGATTGATTTTTGTATTTGTTGGTTATGCGCTGGTGGAAACCGCAGAGATTGCGGCTGCGCTCTATGTCATTGATCATATGTTTTTTGCATTGGCCATTGCCATAAAAACCTATTTTCAGAAAATAGCTGATCAAAAAGATATCGCGGCAACCGCCTCTGTCAGTTTCACTATTAACCATATTGCGGCCGTTATTATCCCAGTATTGCTTGGCATGGTTTGGCTTTATTCAAGTACTTTAGTCTTTATGATCGGAGCGGGCTTTGCAATTTGTAGCCTTGTAGCAAGCCAACTCATTCCTCTTGTGCCAACAGAATCACAGCCGTTTCGCTTTTCTAAAAAAGCGCATACTGACTACTAAAGCATATCGCAACTGATGATTAACGACTGACGATTGATGAGGAGAACTTGTGTACAAACGACAACTAAACTCACATAGACAAAACCGTCTCTCTCGCTCCTCTAAAGGGGGCTTTAAAGAAGCCTTAATCGATAAGCAAGTATTGGTTATACATGCAGCCATCGCTGATAAATTAATTGCTTTTAACGCGAAGGGGGACAACACCTACGTTGAGCAAATTCAGAATACCTTAGATAGTCGCAGAGATGCCGGGCGTATGAGATATGGAGAGTATTTAACATGGCAAAGTGTGTTAGAAGTGATTGATGATTCGGTCTCCTTTAAAAGTGCCATCCTTGAAGATTCGCATCAAATGAAAAAGTATAGAAGACGCACTCCTTTGGTAGGAATATTGACGGAGTCTGAAAGACAAAAGGCTTTAGAGGAGAATGCGACCGGATTATTAAACACGACGATTCTTTAAGCATTGACACCCACATATACTCTAATACAATCACAGTATGATTAAAGTGAGACGGACCGCTGTGAACACGTGAATATTGAACAACTCAATAAACTGTTATTTCAAGATGTAAATATTTTATCTGAGATAGCCAATGGAAAATCAAGCGATGTCGTTCTAAATAAAATTTGTCATCACTTTGAAGCTGTTTCCGGGCTGAATGATATACAGTGTGCCATCTTTGAAGTTATTCAAAATAATTTATTTACAGTTGCCTCCCCGAACGAAAATATCCAAGTATTAGATGAACTAGATAAAACGCCTCTTTCACATTTTGGTTACCAAAGCACAAAAGTGGAAAATACAATTAATGGTGCTGTTAATCACTGTTCTTTTGAAATAGAAAACCCTGAAGCTGCGCAGATCAGTAAAAATAATGTTCTATACACGGTGGATACGCCATTAGTTGATCAGAATGAATTAATCGGTTTGTTAGTTATATTCTCTAAAGAAAAGTTGTTTGTTAGTCCGAGACAAATTGAGTTTATTCGTTTTTACAGTCAAATTGTTACCGCTGTTTTAGTTGCTGAACGGTTGCATCAAAAAACAGAGCTAGAGTATGACTCGTTAAAGAAAAGTAATGAAAAATTTCAAGCATTTGTAAAAGTTATGCCAGACCTTGCTCTAATTATTGATGAAAGTGGCGTTTATGAAGATGTTCATGGCTCTCCAAGTAACTTAGTTTATATTTCCGCAACCGAAATCATAAATAAAAATGTGAATGACATTTTTCCTGCGGATGACGCAAAAAAAATAATGGGCGTGATTACACAAGCGCTTAAAACCGATGAAACTCAAGAGTATGAATATTCCATTGAGGGTGAAAGTGGTGTTTCTATTTTTGAGGGACGAATCACTCCGATTCACTATAATGTTGATGAAACAGAATCTGCCAAACATGTATTGTGGATGGCAAGGGATGTCACCGCCGCAAAAAAAATACAGAAAAAAGTAAAAGAGCTAGCGTACTTTGATCCGTTAACGCACTTACCAAACCGAAGAATGTTTAACGAGCGTTTAGAATTGGCGGTTACCAGCAAAGCCGTTTCTAATGAGTTTGGCGCAATACTTTTTTTAGATTTAGATGAGTTTAAAAGAATAAATGATTCACTAGGGCACTCTGCTGGCGATAGGTTGCTTATTGATGTTTCTGAGCGTTTACGCAATAGTTTGAGAAAGTCCGACGTTCTATCGAGAATTGGCGGCGATGAATTTGTTATCCTAGTTGAGTCTGCAGGTAGGAATATTGAACAAGCTCAAGTTGAAATGGCCATGGTGGCAAAAAAAGTTCAAGACGCCTTCCAAGAAAAGTTTCAAATAGAAGAGTTAGTTTTTCAAGTGTCTTGCAGCATAGGTATTTGTATAATAGATGGCACAACTGACGCTCAGAATGTCATGAAGTTTGCAGATACAGCTATGTATAACTCTAAAAGGAAAGGCGGTAATAACTATAGTTATTATGACCCTAAGCAACAAACCTTGTTGGAGCGACAGCTTACGTTTGAATCGGAAATTGCCACGGCAATAGAAAATGGCGACTTTTGTGCGTATTTCCAACCTCAGATAGGGTGTAATGATCAAGTAACCGGTGCGGAAGCATTGATACGCTGGATTCATCCCACTAAAGGCATGATACCGCCTGATGAATTTATCTCAATAGCGGAACAGTTTGGTTTAATCCAGAGTTTGCAAGACATTGTATTGGAAGAAATTTGCAAGCTATTGAAAAACCTTGAACGTAGTGGTGATATCGGTCCTGAATTTAAGGTGTCGATTAATATTAGCCACTCTCAATTTAGGTCTTCTAACTTTAAAGAGTCATTAGAAGCAACAATTAATCGATATAATGTGCCTGCGAGTCGAATTACTTTAGAGATAACTGAAAGCATGCTATCTCATGATATTGCAAAAACGGTTCAGCAAATGAATGAAATAGCAGATACAGGCTTTTCTTTCTCGATTGATGACTTTGGTACAGGCTATTCAAATTTATCAAATTTGCATGCGTTTCCTGTAAATGAACTAAAAATTGATAAGTCATTTGTTGACAGAATGTTAGATTCTTCAGGTTTAAGTATTGTTGAAACTATTATAAGTCTGGCTAAGAACCTAGATATGCATGTGGTTGCGGAAGGTGTTGAAAGCGATAAACAAGCTACGCTGCTAAAAGAGCGTGATATAGACGTATTGCAAGGTTACCACTTTTCTAAGCCGCTACCATTTGATGATTATCTAAAATGGCACAAGGATTATTTAGCTCAAGGATAGTAGTTCTTCTTTATCTACTAAGTGGGCCTCTAATTGTTCTCGTTCGTTGTCATTTATTTCCGATGAGCGGTTTGTTGAATAATCAAACTTGACCATCACGCACTCTCCCCATGCGACACGCTGTCCTTGTTGCCAAACTTCTTGCAGTATATTTAATGAAGAACGGCCAATTTTACTAACATGAGTTCTAATTTCCACTTCATGTTTATAGTGAATTTGCGCAATAAAGTTCACTTCAATTTTAGCGATGATTAAATTCCATTGCTCAAGATCTTGCTCAGGATTAAAAATCTTAAAAATGCCGGGTCTAGCGCTTTCAAACCAAACCGGAATGACCGTGTTGTTGATATGAGCTAATGCATCCGTTTCTTGGAAACGAGGTTGGATTTTTATTGAAAACATAAGTCACCTATTGACATAAAAAAAACGGCACAATGGCCGTTTAAATTGACTAATAAATTTATATATTACGCCATATTTCGAGCATAGAATATTTCTTGCATTTCTTTGCGCAACTTGTCTCTAATTTCGTCTTGTTGTACTTCAGTTAATTCTTCAGTACTGATACCAAATAGATAATTATTAAGATCGTTGTCTTTAATCATCATTTTTGTATGAAACATGTTCTCTTGGTATACGTTTACGTCGATCATGTCGTATTGATCTAATATATCGTCACCAATGAAATTTTGAATAGAGTTAATTTCATGGTCAATATAATGCTTTTTACCTTCAGTATCACGGGTAAAACCGCGAACTCGATAATCAAGTGTCACGATATCAGACTCTAAAGCATGTATTAAGTAGTTAAGAGCTTTTAGAGGCGAAATAACACCACAAGTCGACACTTCAATATCCGCTCTAAATGTACAAATACCGTCATTAGGGTGGATTTCAGGGTATGTATGCACACATATATGGCTTTTGTCTAAGTGACTAACCACACTTTCAGGAACTGGACCTGGTGTTTCACTTTGATCCACTTCATCAGGTGACTTTATTTCTTCTTCGCTGACTAAAATAGTAACGGAAGCACCTTGAGGTTCATAGTCTTGACGAGCTACGTTTAATACATTTGCGCCTATAATGTCGCAAACTTCTGAAAGTATATCGGTTAAACGGTCAGCATTATATTGCTCGTCAATATACTCAATATATTCTTGGCGTTGAGCTTCTGTTTGGGCGTAACAGACATCGTAAATACAAAAGCCTAGGCTCTTTGTTAAGTTGTTAAAACCGTGAAGTTTAAGTTTAGATTCCAACTAACAATTCCTTAATATAAAGTAGGTAAATTAAGGGGCGGATGATAAATCAAACCGCCGCTTTCGCAAAATTATTTTTAAAACTATAGAGGTAATTTATGCAGGAATCAATGACGCCAACAAGAAGGTATTGGCGTGAAGAATCTAAATTTCTTTTATTTCAAAGCTATGGCTAATTTCAACGCTAGCTTCCAACATTTTTGCGACAGAGCAATATTTATCAGCTGATAATCGAACCGCTCGTTCAACGTGGTTTTCTGATACGTTAGTGCCTGTAACAATAAAGGTTAGGTGAATTTTAGTGAAGACTTTAGGAACGGTTTCCGCTCGTTCGGCATCAATATCCACTTCAACGTTTTTCACGTTTTGACGGGCTTTTTCTAATATTGAAACTACGTCTATTGCACTACAAGTAGCCGCAGATAGTAATACCATTTCCATAGGGCTTGGTGCTGTGCCTGGATTACTGCCATCTAAAACAATTTTATGACCTGATTCAGTTGTTCCTTCAAAGGCCATGCCCTCGAGCCATGATACGTTTGCTTTCATTTGTTTACCCATTAATCAAGGAGATCAGCGATAGCGCTGTCGAATACGTTTTTAACTAGCGAGGTGAACTCTGTAATAAATTCAACCTGGCTAGGCGTCACATTTTGGTGCCAGTAATCAGCCAACACTTGTTGCATGTCGTAAACAATTCCGTCTACCTCACGAACAATAATCGATCTATGATTTGTTTCAAGGTCGTCGTGTTGGCTGCATAGGTTTATTATTTGAGTGGATATTTCATCTTCAACCAATACTTCAAGCGTTTGAGCTAACGTAACTTCACCAGTAGAAGTGACAAAAACTTCTTTACTACTGGTTAGGTAATTCATTAATTCAACGTATGCAGGTTTGTCGGTGACCATAAAATATTCCCTTTTACAACTCAAAAAACTAAATTTACCCTTTTACGTTGGTACTTTCAAAGATCTTATCGGCTGAAGCAGCAACAAAACCTGAATATAGCGTTCCTGGTGAAACTTCATAACGTTTTGCAAACTCATAAAAACAACTAGGAACAAGCTCGTCACCGTCTGTAAATGGAACGGTTGCTTTGTCAGCCATAGTTGAAGATTGTTCTAATAGTACTTCTGGTGAACCTTTGATTTCACCGCCAGACGTATTTAAAACGAAGCCTTCATTTTTTAATGTTTCGTTTACACTTTCTAACGTTTCATATTTGGTTAGTTGGTTCACGCTTACTGTAAAGTGATTTGGAATGTATCCCCAGGCTGCCATCCATGCTGCATACTCACTTTCCTCAAGAAGAAGTTTGTAGTCATTTGAACTGATTTGCCATTGTGTTCCAGAATACAAAAAGTCATCAGCAGTGACAGAAGCTGGATCAATTTGGTCAACTAACTCTTTGATAATACGCTGGGTATTCTCAGAAAACTCTTCAACTAGCAATTCACTGATAAATACTTTTGGTTGTGTAGGGTCTGGATGTTCATAATGCTTAGCTTTTAGTTTTTTTGCTTCAAAGTCATAATCGCCGCCATCTTTGTAACCCAATGAAAGAAAGTGCTGGGCAAGCTTGTCTAGGTTAACTTTTTCAATGTTAAACGTGCGCAAAGCAATGTGGTCATTGATAACGTCTTTGCCATTTCCTTCACCCAATAGAGCATGAATTTTTTCCGCTGAAGGGGTCACAGTTAGGTATTTAGCCCACATATTTTCAAAAAGATCATTTACGTTGGTATGCATTACAGTTCCTTGAATCTTCTAAATAACGATAAAACAAATTTGATGTTTAAAAAAAGCGGCTAAGCCGCTTCTTTTTATTAAATGCTTAAGCCGGGACTTAAGGTGGCTGGCATAGAAACTTCTTCAAGTTCAACCGATGCAACTGGGTATGCACAGTAATCAGCGGCATAATAAGCGCTTGCTCTGTGGTTACCTGATTGACCAATGCCACCAAATGGAGCTGCACTACTTGCGCCAGTAATTGGACGGTTCCAATTTACGATTCCTGCACGAATACGACTTAGGAACTTGTTGTAAAGTTCTTGGTCGTCACTTAGTAGGCCAGCTGACAAACCGTAGTTTGTATCATTTGCAATTTTAATAGCTTGATCAAAATCATCAAAACGGAAAACTTTCAGTAATGGACCGAAGTGTTCGTCATCTGGGAAGTCTGCAATGTCAGTACAATCAATAATACCTGGTGATACAAAGCCGGTGTCTTCTTTTAAGTGAGTAAGCTCAACAAGAACTTTACCGCCTAAATCAACTAGCTGTTGCTGTGCTGCAACCATACCAAGTGCGGCTTTGTCAGAAATCATAGAGCCCATGAACGGTTGCTCAGAGGCTTCGTCTAAAGAGTCGCCAACAACAATTGAGTTAGTTGCTTCAATTAACTTAGCAAGTATTACATCGCCTTCAGCACCTTTAGGTAAAAGCAGCTTTCTTGCGCACGTACAGCGTTGTCCTGAAGAAATAAACGCAGACTGAATAATGTCATGCACAACAGCGTCGGTCTTTTTCGCATCTTGAATAATTAGTGGGTTATTGCCACCCATTTCCAATGCTAAAATTTTACCCGGTTGCGCTGCAAACTGCTTATGAAGCAAGTGACCTGTACCAGAACTACCCGTGAAGAATAGACCATCAATTTGTGAATGATTAGCAAGCGCTTTGCCTGTTTCTACTTCACCTTGCACTAAGTTTAGTACGCCAGCAGGAAGGCCTGCTTTTTGCCATAACTCAACGGTAATTTGAGCAACCATTGGTGTTAATTCACTTGGCTTAAAGATAACCGTGTTACCAGCAATTAGAGCCGGAACAATATGACCATTTGGCAAGTGGCCTGGGAAGTTGTAAGGACCATAAACAGCAACTACACCGTGTGGACGGTGACGTAACATGGCACGGCCCAGAGGCATTGGGTTTTCTGTAGTACCAGTACGCTCGTTATAGGCTTTTTCAGAAATGGCGATTTTACCAATCATAGCGCCAACTTCAGTACGCGTTTCCCATAATGGCTTGCCAGTTTCTTTGGCAATAGCAAGTGCAAGTGGTTCTTTATATTCGCCTAAAAGCTCAGCAAAACGTTTAATAATAACTAGACGTTCTTCAACGGTTTTATCTGCCCAAGGTAAAAAAGCGTCTCTTGCCGCTAATACAGCTTGATCTACTTGCTCTGCAGTCGCTGTTAATGACTCCCACAAAAGCTCGTCTGTTGCTGGGTTTAGTGAACCTATTAAGTGACCTTCACCGGCTACCCACTCACCATTAATGAATTGGCCATTTATATATTTATTTTCGCTATTTGACATAAATAATCCTATTTTAAAAGAGCGGCTCTAACCTGGTCGCCAGCTTGAACATTTAAAACACTCGCATACTCAGCAGTTAGCTGAACGGTCTTAGTGTCCATATTTATAACGGTTGTTAAACCTGTTGCTCTGAATTCTTTGACTGATAAATTAGCAATGATGACACTTTTTTCAGATTCAAGTTTATCGACAATATTAACAGTGAATAAATCGCTGTTTTGAATTGTGTGAATTTGCGAAATGTCAGCTTCTACCGTTGGTCCACCATCAAAAATATCAACGTATTGTTTGTAGGTAAAACCTTCAGACTTTAATAATTTTAATGCAGGTTCTGTATTTTTATGAACTTTGCCAATTACCGCTTGTGCTTCTTTAGACAACAAGTTTACGTAAACCGGGTATTTAGGCATTAATTCGGCAATAAATACTTTTTGACCAATACCTGTTAAATAATCTGCAGTAGGGAAGTCCATAGAGAAGAAGTGCTCTTCTAACCACTTCCAAAACGGAGAGTCTCCATTTTCATCTGAAACGCCACGCATTTCTGCAATAACAGTATTAGAAAAGCGTTCTTTGTGTTGAGCTAAGAATAAGAATCTAAACTTACTTAATACTCTGCCTGTACTGCCTTTACGAAACTCTTCACGAAGGAATAGTGTGCATAATTCACTTGCACCAGTATAGTCATTACACAGCGTTAAAATATCGGCTGTATTGTAGATATTCAATTGACGGCTGTTGTGAACTACTTTGCCTAAGTGATAATGGTAAAATGCATCATCGAGTCCTACATAAGACTCAATTCCACTAGTACCCATTATTCTTCCGGTAGCCACATCTTCCATAACAAATAAAAAGCCGTGCTCTTGTTTTTGTTCAGTCAACTCAGACTTGAACGACGCTTCCGCACGTTTAATTTTGTTAGAAATTAGCTCATCATTTACCGGTAATGACGTAAAGCCATGCCCTGACTCTTCCGCTATTTTCAGCAGCTCAGGAAAGTCTTTCTCTTGGATTGGACGAATTACAAACATCACATCTTCTTCCTTCAGAAAAAAAAGCCAATGAATCATTGGCTATTTTAATTTAAATAACGCTAGATTAAGCGTTTACAATGCTTGCAACGGCTTTCTCAAATTGAGCCATGCCTTGATCAATGTCTTCTAAAGGTACAACTAGAGAAGGAGTGAAGCGTATAACGTTTGCGCCAGCAACAAGAATCATTGTGCCTTCTGCTAATGCAGCATTAACAAACTCTTTAGCTCTACCTGCAAATGCATCTGTTAACTCTGCGCCCACTAACATGCCTTGGCCACGGATATCTTTAAATACGTTGTACTTGTTATTAATCTCTTCAAGTTTCGCTTTGAAGATAGCTTCACGTTCTTTAACGCCGTTTAATACTTCAGGAGTGTTAATAGTGTCTAATGCCGCTTCTGCAACAGCACAAGCTAACGGGTTACCGCCATAAGTAGAACCGTGAGTACCAATTTTAAGGTGCTTAGCAAGTTCAGTCGTTGTTAACATTGCGCCAATTGGGAAACCGCCACCTAGGCCTTTAGCAGAAGCTAAAATATCAGGGTTAACACCAAGACCCATGTAAGCATAAAGCTCACCAGTACGACCCGCACCAGATTGAACTTCATCAAAAATAAGCAATGCATTGTTGTCATCACAAAGTTGACGAACGCCTTCAATGAACTCTTTTGTTGGAGGGATAATTCCGCCTTCGCCTTGGATTGGCTCAAGCATTACCGCACATGTTTTGTCAGAGATAAGTTCTTTTAAGCTTTCTAAGTTATTGTATTCAGCGTGAACAATGTCGCCAGGCTTAGGACCAAAACCATCAGAGTAAGCTGGTTGACCGCCAACAGTAACAGTGAAGAAAGTACGACCGTGGAAGCCTTTCTTGAATGAGATGATTTGAGTTTTATGCTCACCATGAACGTCAATTGCCCAACGACGCGCCAATTTAAGGGCTGCTTCGTTTGCCTCTGCACCAGAGTTTGCAAAGTAAACTTTATCTGCAAATGTTGCATCAGTTAGTTTTTTCGCTAAACGTAGCGCTGGCTCGTTTGTCATTACGTTACTTAGATGCCAAAGCTTTTCGCCTTGCTCTTTTAATGCACCTACTAATGCAGGGTGACAGTGACCAAGACAGTTGACCGCAATGCCGCCAGCAAAATCGATGTATTCTTTATCGTTTTGGTCCCAAACGCGTGAGCCTTGACCTCTTACAGGTATTACCGCCGCTGGAGAATAGTTAGGTACCATTACGTCATCAAATAAAGCACGTGTTACAGTCATTTTTGTTTCCTTAAGTTCAGCACATTTCGAAATTTCATACGAATTCAAAATGAGAATTTAAAAGTAAATACCCGCCAATTATTGCAGAAATCATCGCAAATGTCTCCATTTCAAAGCGTCACAAAGGGCATAGTGGGTAGTTCTGGCTGAATTATGAATAATTAGTGAATAAATATTTGAAGGGGCATAGAGGAGGCAAAAATATGCCTTATCGGAGCCCTAGTATAAATAGACTCCGATAAAAATAGCGATGGAATTTGTGCCATCATGGTGCAATTTTCATGATGAATAGATCGTCAAAAAAAAATATCGGAAATATCAGCATTTTGACCTGAAAATGGAATCCAAGTTAATTAGTTGTCTTGTTTGTAAGGTTCAATTTTGAAAGGTTAACGGTATTCAATAAACTGATAAACTCATTATTAATTTTACTACCGGTCAAAAATCGCTTGGCTTCAGGTAGTTCAATTAGTCGCGCTTTTTGCAGTAATTTATATTGCGAATAAGTTTTAGACTTAACTAGTAAAGAAGCCATTGGAGTCATGTCTTCTAATGCAATATTGTCCACTACTTCTTGCATGACTGATGCCAACGGCGAAAATTTAAGTTGTAAGTGCTCAAGCAATAAATAACTCGCCTGCAGGCCATGCTCAAGTATTAACTCACTGGCAAATTTTCCATCTAGAGCTAGCGAATTTAATACCTTCTCAATATCCGAACGACCTGACGTACGTGCTTTGTACATTTCTTCTAAACGTATTTTTTCAAATGAACGTAGGTACATTCTCATTATCATGCCGTAACCAAAACTATGTAACAGACCAAGAGTAAATGCTTGTAGCGGATTTACTTTGGTTTTACTGGCCAATGCTTCCATACAGTTGGCGGTTGCAATGGAGTACTGCCAAAGCTTAGGTTTGAAATTAGTAAACGGTTCGGTGCTATGTGGTAGCCACTGTTTAGCAATGAGTGCCAATATTGGCGACTTGATATTATCGATACCTAAATAGCGAATAGCTAAACTAACATCCTCTTGGAAAGGCTTAGTAGATTCTTTTTCTCGAAACGGCGGTTTATTTATAATGTTTAGAAACTCTCGTTTAATAGAGGTGTTGGGTTCTATTAACTCGGCAAGTTGCTTGGTGTTTACCGCTTTGGACAAGCAAATATCGATTATTTTCGATAAATTAGGATCCAGTTTTAATACTTCGCTGAATAAATACTCTGGGTCTGACATTTTACTATCAATGTATTCAAACAAGGCGTCGTGGAAGTATTCGTTAATGTAAATCTTAAATTCTTCTTCGGTTTTGGATTTGCGCTCTTTTTGCTCTAATGCATTGGCTTCAATAGAAAGCAGCTCCCTATTGTTTGTCGACTCTTCTACTTCTTTGATTAGGCCAAGTCGTTGTTTCGCAACTTGATCCGATACCATCAAGTCAATGAAACGAGCTTGCACTATTTGTTTTAGTTTTGCCGCTGAAGAATCCATTAGGGGTTGCCACTTTTATTATTATTAGTTTATGTTTTTTATGTTGTTAATATGAAGTTATTTAACATATTAATACCAGACTCTGACATTACTGATTCTGGATGAAATTGTACACCCATTACAGGATATTCTGACATTGCCATGGCCATTAATTCATCATAATTATTCTGCGACAATGATTCTACCCAAGCGGTTGGTTTTATATAACTAGGCAAAGAATGATGGTCAACAATGAGCGAGTGATACCTAGTTACTGACAATGGGTTTGGTAAGCCTTGAAATAGGCCATCTTTGCTATGAGTTATGTTGGATGTTTTTCCATGCATGACCTGCTTTGCTCGTTTTACTTTAGAACCAAAGTGCTGGGCAATAACCTGATGGCCTAAACAAACCCCTAAAATTGGCGTGTTCTTATAAAAGTTTGCAACAACATCTAGTGACACTCCAGCCTCGTTTGGTGAACGAGGGCCAGGTGAAATTACGATTCGAGATGGGTTTAACTGTTTTATTTGATTAATAGTGACAGCGTCATTTCGCTTTACTACCACTTCTTGATCTAAAGACTCAAAGTAGTTCACCAAGGTATAGGTAAACGAATCGTAATTATCTATCATTAACAACATAAGTTAACTATCTAGGGTCTGCAACAAACCCTAAGGCGTCATATACTGATTTAAGTGTTTTTTCCGCTTTTGCCGATGCTTTTTCTGCACCAATGCGCATGATTCTATCTAACTCAGCCTGATCTTCTCTGATCGCTTTAAATTTAGCTTGAATAGGTTCAATCATTGAAACGACAGCGTCTGCAGTATCTTTTTTCAAGTGGCCGTACATTTTGTCTTCATACTCAGGCACCAACTGCTCGATAGATTTACCAGTTGCAACACTTAGAATCGTTAGAAGGTTTGATACGCCTGGCTTTTCAGTGGTATCAAAATAAATTCTAGCTTGTTCATCCGAGTCAGTTACGGCCTTTTTAAGCTTCTTTTCAATTTTTTTCGGCTCATCCAATAACATTATGTAGCCATTCGGATTTTCATCTGACTTAGACATTTTCTTAAGAGGATCTTGCAAGCTCATTACACGAGCTCCAAATTCTGCAATTTGAGGCTCCGGCACAGTAAATGTATCGCCGTATATATTGTTAAAGCGAGTTGCAATGTCTCTTGTCAGTTCAAGATGCTGTTTTTGGTCTTCGCCAACAGGAACCTTATCTGCTTGGTATAACAGAATGTCAGCGGCTTGAAGCACTGGGTAGCTGAATAAACCAACATTAATGTTATTGCTGTGTTTGCTTGATTTGTCTTTAAACTGCGTCATTCGATTTAGTTCACCCATTTGGGCGTAACAGTTTAAAACCCAAGCTAATTGAGCATGTTCTTTAACTTGCGACTGCACAAACAGTGCTGACTTGTCCGGGTCAATACCGCAGGCTGTATACAGGGCAACACCATCTAAGGTTCGGCTTCTCAATATTTCAGGTTCTTGGCGAACTGTAATAGCGTGTAAATCGGCAAGCATAAAAAAGCAATCGTGGTTTTCTTGCATAATGCGCCACTGGTTTATAGCACCAATGTAATTGCCTATTGTCATGCCACCAGTTGTTTGAATTCCACTTAATACTGTACTTTTCATTATATTGCCGTTTGTTTAGCTAGTTTAAAATCAGAGCGCGCATTGTAACCTGTATGTCTCAGTGCGCAATCGTGTATATTATATTTTAAGAAAGGTTGGCGATAATTTGTGCAATCCGAGCCGATCTATTTTCTGCATTAAAGATAGCTGAGCCCATTACAAAGGTATCTGCACCAGCATCTGCTATTTCTCTAACATTGTCAGCATTAACTCCGCCATCAACACTTATACGAATGTTTTTTCCGCTAGCATCTAGTTTTTCTCTTAGGCGGGTTATTTTGTCTAACGTACTTGGAATAAATGACTGACCACCAAAGCCTGGGTTTACCGACATAACCAGTACCATATCAAGCATGTCCAATACTTCATCTAACACTTCAATTGGGGTGCCGGGGTTAAGTGCTAAACCAACTTTACATCCGTGATCTTGAATAATCGAAATTGAACGGTGCAAATGTTTACTGGCCTCTGGATGGAAGGTAATCATGTCAGCGCCTGCTTTTGCAAACTGTTCAATCATGTCATCTACCGGCTCAACCATTAGATGAACATCTATAGGGGCGATAATTCCGTGATCTTTTAACGCCTTGCAAATCATAGGTCCGAAGCTTAGATTAGGTACGTAATGATTATCCATTACGTCAAAGTGCACCCATTGACAGCCTGCAGCTAAAACCTCATTAACATCGTCACCTAGCTTTGCAAAATCAGCTGACAGGATAGAAGGGGATAAAATAAACTCGTTTTTCATAGTGATCCTAGTTAATAAAGCAAAATACTACATACATTGACCTAGCCTATATTATAAAAATTATTAAACAACTTCGAGCTCAATATGAGGTTCTCTCATTTCCATTATTTAAAAATCATGACTAAGCTTTAATAATAACTACACGGAGGATTTTACTATGTTGCCTGCTGAACTTGTTGACTCATTGTCAAAATTACATGCTGAATTAGAAACATCAAAGGACGTTGATCCTCAAACACTTCATCAAGTAAGAGAGTTAGATAAGCAATTGCACGAAATGCTTAAATCAAACGAACTTAAGGCGGAAGAAACGATGTTGTCCCAACTGTTAGCTTTAGAGGCTAAATTTGCTGCGGAACACCCAACGCTTGAAAGAGTAACCCGAGAAGTAATTGATAGATTGGCTATGATGGGGGTTTAGCTATTCAATTTTGTTATATAAACTCTGATTTATAAAACTACTGCCTATAATTTGTCTGTTATTTAAGCAAGCAAAAAATTAATTCATGTTTTCTATTGCGAGAGCCTTTAATTATGGCTTATTGTCCTCATGTACTTTCATAAGATATCCAGTATAGAAGGTGAGGATGGACTTTTCAGACCTCAATAAAGCGACTGCTAACTCTTTTAATAAACAAAAAGCAATAATTAAAAAAGTGTTAGCTGGTCAATCGGTTTACTGCCCTTCATGCAAACAGCTATTGGAACTCAAGCCCAGCGAAAAGACGTTAAAGATTGAGTGCTCAAAAGGTTGTACCGATATTCAACTTGAAACAGAATAATAATTATAGAAGTCAAAAAGACTGACTCGGAACTTTGGAGAAAGAACATGGCGACAGATTTTCAGCCGTTACATAATGAAACACACAAAGATGTTAAATTAGGCAAAATTAAAGATGTATCAGATCTTAAAGAGCAACATGCTTTAGGTTTGGTAGTACAAGAATTTACGCAAGCTTGCGGCGAGTTCCCAATTGTATTTTTGAAAGATCCTAAAGGCGACAGATACTTCCCTGTAGCTATGATGGGTGTTGAGCAAGGTACAAACGTATTTGTTACTGAAGACGGCAAGTGGGACGCGACTTACATGCCAGCTCGTTACACTCATAAGCCATTAAGCGTTATTCCTCATAAAGACGATAAAAACAAATTTGCAATTGCAATTGATATGGCTAGCCCGTTAATTTCTGAAGAAGGCGAAGCTTTATTTGATAGCAAAGGAAAAGAGTCTGAGCACTTAGAAAGCCGTAAAAAATCTTTAATGTCATACATTGAGCACGAGCAAGTAACTGTTGCTTACATGAAGACGTTAGAAGAGTTAGACTTAATTCAACCTCGCAACTTAAAAGTAAACATTAAAGATAAAGAAATTAACTTAAATGGTCTTTATATGGTTGATGAGCAAAAGCTTCATGAATTGTCAGACGAAAAATACTTAGAGTTACGTAAGAAAGGTTATATTGCAGCGATTTATGCGCAATTAAGCTCTTTAGCTCAAATTAACAAAGTATTAGAGCGTCAATCAAAACGAGTTGATGTTAAAGCTGCGTAATTTAGCTTTATATTGAACAGAAAAACCAGCGAGAGCTGGTTTTTTTATGTCTAAATTTTATTGCAAATGAGACAAGCAACTTTGATTTAAGATTAATACCACAACACGACGTAAATCAAGACTTCAGTAATCGTCTTTACTCAAAACACATATACAAAAAAGCCGAGCACAAGGCTCGGCTTTTCTAACTATATTGAGCTAGCTTACGCTACACCAAATACCGCTTTTAGAACTAGGAAACACATAATTGAAAGTGCTGCACCAATTGGCAATGTAATTACCCAAGATACAACGATGTTTCTTACAACACCTAGGTTCAAGGCTGCGATACCACGGGCCATACCTACACCTAATACCGCACCAACTAGAGTTTGAGTAGTAGAGATTGGTAAGCCAGTACCAGACGCGATGATAACAGTAGAAGCGGCTGCTAATTCAGCTGCAAAACCACGGCTAGGCGTTAAGTGTGTAATGCCATTACCAATCGTCTTTATTACTCGGTGACCAAATAAAGCTAAACCAGCAACAATACCAAAAGCACCTAGAGGAAGAATCCACCAAGCTAAAGAAGCTTTAGGTAAGATTTGACCGTCGTTAGATACAATGCTTACAACCGCTGCCAAAGGACCAATTGCGTTTGCAACGTCATTAGAACCGTGAGCAAAGGCCATACAACATGCTGTAACAACCATTAATACTGCAAAGATTTTTTCAACATTGTTAAAGTGCATTTCTTTATCAGCAGTAGGATCAATTTTGATTTTGCTAATGAAATACTTACCAACTAGAGCAATTACAATACCTACTAGGATGGCATAACCATAAGCTTCTGCACCCGAGATAGACAAGTCACCAGACTTAACAACGTGTTTTAAGCCCTTCTTGATAGTAACAAGCGCCATTACAAAACCCGCTAGGAACATGTAAAAAGGAACATATTTTTTAGCGTTTTTCAGTGGCTCTTCTGTATCAAATATTAGCTTTTGAGCTGAGATAAAGATTATATAAGCGATAATACCCGACAGTAATGGGGTTACAATCCAACTACCAACAATACCACCAACTTTTGCCCAGTTTACAGCGTCCATACCAACACCGAATGCGGCAAAACCAACAATAGCGCCAACAATTGAGTGTGTAGTACTAACAGGCCAACCTAAATAAGAAGCCACTGCTAACCAGATTGCAGCTGCGAATAGCGCTGAAATCATACCTAACACTAAATATTCTGGGTTTGGAATGAATGGGGCTGAATCAATGATGCCTTTACGAATTGTTGAGGTTACTTCGCCACCGGCTAAGTAAGCTCCTGCAAATTCAAAGATCATCGCGATAATAATTGCTTGTTTAATAGTTAGTGCTTTTGAGCCAACTGATGTGCCCATAGCATTTGCTACGTCGTTTGCACCAATACCCCAAGCCATGAAAAAGCCAACGATAGCGGCAGTGGCGATTAACATAACGCCGTAAGTAGAAATAATATCCATTGAATATACCTAATATGTTTTAAATTGGTTGCTGCTTAACGAGCAAGCATAAGTTCTAATCGAGAACCTACACGTTCTGCTAAGTCCGCTAATTCCCCAATCCATTCAATCATTCTGTATGTCACCATGACATCGATAGGGTTTAACTGATCTTCGATTTCTTTTAGTTGTAGACGAATAGAGATTTGCATCTCATCAGTATCATCTTCAATAGAGTCCAATTCTGTAATCATGCGCTCTACGAGTTCTACTTCACGGCCTTTAAAGCCCGTTTCAAGTAGTTCGTCAAATTCATTGATTGCTTTTTTTGCTTGTGCAGTTGCGTCAATGTTGCGCTCTACAAAAGCCATGAAGCTTTCTTGAATTTGTGCAGGAATAGTTAATTCACGACCTAAGTAACGACCAGCTAAGTCTTTTGCTTTGTTGGCGATCTTATCTTGTTGTGTGATTAACTCTAAAATATCCGTTCTTTCTACTGGTAAAAATAAACCTCTTGGAAGATTCATTCTTACATCGCGTTTAATAACATCCGCTTTTTTCTCAAGTTGAGAAATTTCGTAACGAAGTTCTGTCGCTTCAGTCCAATTTTCTTTGCATACCGCTTCAAAAAAAGGCTTAAGTAATGAAGCCGCAGAATGAACGGTATTGATGTGCTCTTCTAGCGCTTTTAATGGCGACTTTGCAAAAACACCTAAAATTGAGTGACTAGCCATAGTGAACCCTTATTTAATGGCAAAAAAAAACCAGCATTTGATTGCAGGCTTATATCAATATCATAGTTTACTATAAATTCACGAAAGTGTGAGTAAATAGCTTCGAGGCTATTATATGACACATTTGTGACAAAAATGTTACAGGCTGTAATAAAAAAGATCCGTTCGGTTGTTTTATAACCGGACAGATCTAGTTCTTATATTGGGCTGTGAATAAAACTTTATGTTTTACAGTGCTTTAAAGGATATTATCCTTTATGTCAGATTGAGAGGTATGACGCACATCTTTTCCTTTAACAAAGTAAATAATGTATTCAGATATGTTCTGACAGCGGTCACCAATTCTTTCTAGCGATCGAACAGACCAAATAACGTCCATTACTTTTGGTATTGAACGAGGATCTTCCATCATATAAGTCATTAACTGACGGGTAATTGCTTCGTATTCTTTATCTAGTACTTTGTCGGCTGTATGAACTTTAAACGCAGACTTAACGTCCATGCGTGCAAACGCATCAAGGACGTCATGCAACATAACAAGTGCTTTTCGGCCCATATTGTCCATAGACGTCAAAAACTCTTGCTGTTCTTTATTAAAAGACTCGAGCGCTACATTTGCAATACGTTCTGCTTCATCGCCAATGCGCTCAAGGTCAGTAATTGTTTTAATAATTGCTAACACCAAACGGAGGTCTGACGCTGCTGGCTGCCTTTTAGCAATGATTCGAGTACAAGCTTCGTCAATTTGCACTTCCATTTTATTCACTTGAAAGTCGGTTTCTAAAACATGACGAGCGAGTTCTTGGTCCGCTTCAGTAACTGCATTTAGGGCATTTGTTAATTGTTGCTCAACAAGTCCGCCCATTTTTAATACGTCATTACGAATTTGTTCCAATTCAACGTTAAATTGGCCGGATATATGTTTATTTAAATTAAGTTCCATTATTGCCTCTCAAACTACTAATTGGTTAACCGTAACGACCAGTAATATAATCTTCGGTCTTTTTCATTTTTGGTGTTGTAAATAAAGCGTTCGTGTCGGAATGCTCAATTAACTGGCCCATATACATAAATGCGGTTTGGTCAGAAACACGCGCAGCCTGTTGCATGTTATGCGTAACAATAACAACGGTGTACTTGTCTTTTAATTCGGTGATCAACTCTTCGATTGTTAATGTAGAAATTGGATCAAGTGCAGACGTTGGTTCATCAAGCAATAACACTTCTGGCTCTATGGCAATTGCTCGTGCAATAACGAGTCTCTGTTGCTGACCACCTGATAGGCCAAGTGCACTGTCGTGTAATCGGTCTTTCACTTCATTCCACAGCGCAGCATTTGTTAGTGACTTTTCAACTACTTCATCTAGTTGACGCCTGTCATTAATACCTTGTAAACGTAGGCCGTAAACCACATTCTCATAAATACTTTTTGGAAATGGGTTAGGGCGCTGGAATACCATGCCCACTTTACGTCGCAGTGATGCAACATCAACTGAACGGTCATAAATGTTTTGATCGTGAAGTAAAATCTCACCTTTTATTTTACAAGTATCTACAAGGTCGTTCATTCGGTTCATACAACGTAATAGTGTAGATTTACCACAACCAGATGGCCCGATGAAAGCAGTTACTTGGCCTTTTGGAATAACCATACTGATGTTTTCTAAGGCTTGTTTTTCGCCATAAAAAAGATTCAAATCTTTAATTTCCAGAGCAATCTGCTCTTTCGTTAAATTCTCGATGTCTATGTTAGATGAAGACTTGTTACTCATGTCTGGTGCTACCGAAATCATCTTAAAACCTCATATCTAAATTTAGTGTAAAAAGCTGAGCTTTGTCAGCTTTGTTAAAATTGTTAGTCATTGAATTAACAGTGCTTGAATTAATGCTCAAGTGACTTATATTTTTCGCGCAAGTGGTTACGAATACCAATTGCTGTAATGTTCAACGTTATGATAACGGTAACAAGTAAGAACGAGGTTGCATAAACCAAAGGTCTAGCAGCTTCAACGTTCGGGCTTTGGAAACCAACATCGTAAATATGGAAGCCTAAGTGCATAAACTTACGATCTAAGTGAACATATGGGAAGTTGCCATCAATTGGCAACGTAGGCGCCATTTTAACAACACCCACTAACATGAGTGGTGCAACTTCACCTGCAGCACGTGCTACGGCTAAAATAAGACCGGTCATAATAGCTGGTGACGCCATTGGTATAATGATACGCCAAATAGTTTCTGCCTTTGTCGCACCTAAAGCTAAAGAGCCTTGTCTTAATGACCCAGGAATACGAGATAAACCTTCTTCAGTAGAAACGATGACGACAGGCAACGTAAGTATAGCCAATGTTAATGCTGACCAAATAACACCTGGAGTACCAAAAGTTGGTCCTGGCAATGCTTCTGGATAGAATAGCTGGTCGAGTGAGCCACCAAGCATATAAACAAAGAAACCTAAGCCAAATACACCGTAAACAATAGACGGCACACCCGCTAAGTTAATAACAGATATACGAATTATCTTAGTGACTGCATTGTTGCCAGCATACTCATGTAAGTAAATAGCCGCAACAACCCCAAATGGCGTTACAATTACCGCCATTAATAGCACCATAAAAACAGTACCAAATATAGCTGGGAATACACCACCCTCAGTGTTTGCTTCTCTAGGATCGTCAGACACAAACTTACCTAGTTGTTTGCCATACTGAACCACTTTTTCAAAGAAGTTCATGTCATTTGGAAACGATACGTCGAGTACATAGAAAATAGGCAAGGTAACTAATTCGCCGCGCATATCTTTTACAATAACAGAGTCACGTCTTGCTTCATCTCTAAAAGCAAATAACTCTTTTTCGTAAACCTTGTACTCATCTCTAAGCGCTTGACGCTGGCTTTCTAAATCTCGTAATGCAGCAGCCGTAAGTTCGTCTTCTAGTTCAAGCTTGCGCTCTTTTAATCTAAGCTTTTCTAACTGATAGTTAATTGCGCCTATTTCGTCATTCTGTAAATCAAGAGCTTGATCATTTAGGTCTACAGCTCTATCAATAGCGTCAAATAAAGCATCTTCTTTGTTCTCTCGAATTGTTTTTCCATCAACAATCACTGAATCGACAAAACCATAAAAGTTGCCATTTTTGCTTCGTTCAAAGACAGCGATGCCAGAAGGTTTAGTTTCTTTAACTATCTCAGGCCCCAAAATCCATTGGAAGTCCAACTCAACATATTCACGGTTGCCCGTTTTAATTAAGTAACGCTCAACAAACTCGCCTTGCGCTTTGTCAAACTCAATACCAGAGGTAAGTAGACGCTGCGTAGGAACCTGTTCCGACTCATATACTTCACCAATAATAACGCTGGTTTCACCATTTGAATTTGCAATCTCAAATTGATGAATATCTGAAGGCCAGAAAAATGACAGGCCTCGAGATGCAATGAGTAATAACAAACCAATTACTGATAATAAACTGATACTTACCGCGCCGGCTGTCATCCAAACCCACGGAGCACCCGACTTAAACCATAACTTCATATTAAATCTCCAAAAAAAGGTGCTAATTAAAGTGAACTGTATTTTTCACGAAGTCGCTGACGCACAAACTCCGCAATCGTATTAAAGACAAAGGTGAATATAAACAGTACAAAGGCCGCTAAGAATAGAATTCGATAGTGTGAACTGCCCACTTCAGACTCTGGCATTTCTACCGCAATATTTGCAGATAAGGTACGCATACCCTGGAAGATACTCCAGTCCATGATAGGTGTGTTACCTGTGGCCATTAGTACAATCATAGTTTCGCCTACGGCTCGCCCTAATCCCATCATTACTGCTGAGAAGATACCTGGGCTTGCGGTAAGTAATACTACTTTTATAAGTGTTTGCCATTGAGTAGCACCAAGTGCCAATGAACCGCTAGATAGTGTTTTAGGAACACTGAATACTGCATCTTCAGCTATTGAGAAGATAGTAGGGATTACTGCGAAGCCCATAGCGATACCAACAATTAAAGAGTTCCTTTGGTCAAAGGTAATTCCTAATTCATTGGTAATGTATAAACGTGTATTACCGTCGAACAACCACTCTTCGACAAACGGGCTCAT
>JAOHFM010000012.1 GCA_028098005.1 Psychrosphaera sp. | reverse complement strand
CTAATGCGAGTAACTGTTTTTGTAAATAAAGTGAAGTTTTATGACTTCCTGACTTATCACGAGTACTACCTGAAATTACTGTAATCTTCATAACTAACCTTAGTCTCTGTATTAAAAAGAAAAGCCCAGTAAGTACGCTGGGCTTTGTTAACTAATACTATCTTTAAGCGACTTCTTTGTCTTTAACAAATACTACGGAAATTGCGCCAAGGATCATCGAAGCCCCAGCGAGCAAAATGATATAAATTGCTTCATTTGCAAATACAGACCCAAGTATCCAACCACTAACTAAACCAGAGATAATCTGTGGCGCGGCAATGGTAAAGTTAAATATTCCCATATAGACACCGGTTTTATCTGCAGGCAACGCACCTGCCAGAATAGCGTAAGGCATTGCCAATATAGCCGACCAAGCAATACCAACACCAATCATAGACAAGACAATCCCTACGGCTCCTTGAGGAACCGTAACCTGAGTAATGTAAAGGTTAACGGTGGTGATCGTAGGATCAGTGAAAACAATCATACTGATATAGCCTAAGCCGCCGGCTAGCAGAGACAGTGAATAAACCATTTTTCTGCCAAAAGTATTCGCTAACTTTGTAAGTACAACAGCAAATGCAACAGAAAATAATGCTTGAGCTGCGTATAAAATACCTACCCAATCACCGGCAGCACCTTTGGCTTTAGAGATTGCATCCGGTACATCATTCGCCGCTAAATAGCTTGGGTCGAACCAATCAATTGCGACACCCCAGGTATTTTGAGTTAGTGCTGCTGGTAAATATGTCCACATAATAAATAATGCAAACCAAGAAAAGAATTGAACAACAGCTAACTGCTTCATGATCTCTGGAGAGTCTTTAAGCAATTGCCAAAAGCCAGCAAGTCTGGTTAACAGAGGCTCTTTTTTAGTAATAACTTCTGCTTTTACTTCTAAGCCTTTAAACTCATTATACTGTTCTGGTGGATACTCCTTAGTCCTAAACACTGTCCACAAAACTGAGCCTAGTAAAATTGTGGCGCCAATATAAAAAGACCACACTACCGAAGGTGCAATTTCCCCTGCTTTGGAGGCGTTTTCTAAACCAATAACATTAGTTAAAACAAAAGGCAAAATAGACCCAACAACAGCACCAATATTAATCAGTAGCGTCTGTACAGAGTAGCCCATATTATGTTGCTCTTTTGGAACCATGTCTGAAACCAATGAGCGAAACGGTTGGAATGTAACGTTAAACGCAGCATCTTTTATAGCAAATATGATTAAACCAAACAGCATAGGAGGTATAAACGCAACAAGTAAGCCGGCGTTGGGTAACAAAGCCATTGCAAGAGCCGCAACAATTGCACCACCAAAAATAAACGGCAAACGCCTACCCATTTTGTTCCATGTTTGGTCAGATAATGCACCAACTATTGGTTGAACAATTAGACCCATAATAGGGGCCGCTAGCCAAAATAAAGATAGAGAAGAAAGGTCGGCACCAAGGTCAGATAAAATTCGGCTGACGTTACCATTCTGTAATGCAAAACCAATTTGCACCCCTAAAAAGCCAAAGCTGACATTCCAAACTTGCCAAAAGGAGAGTTTCGGTTGATTCATAAAATTTTCCTGTTTTAGACGCACATTATTATTGTTATTTTTTATTCTATTTATTTTAATTATTTAGTGTTTTACACACTATTTTTAACGCTTCAGGTTATAACGAAGCCCTAAGGCAGACAATTCCGTACATACGTATTCACCCATCATAAATGAGTATCACCGCTTCTTAAAAATTCGCAATTAAATTTTACCGCGTTACAAGGTTTTACCTAAAATCCATAATTATTTGAAGTGTAAAACTGGAATATTTTGGATCTAGTGCAACACTTAATGATCTTAAATGTTGTAGAAGACTAAATTGCTCTTCGTTTTATACAGCACAAGTTACTAATAATAATTAAGTCCGAAGGAGTGGAATCTGAAAAATCCATATCGGGCAAATGAGGGAGTATGATTATGATTGGCCTATATATAGCAGCAGGATTGGTTGTCAGTTTAATTTTATATGACGACGCTGCCAAACTAAAAACCAAATCTGATAATAAAAGTCTTAAAAATATTTTGCCAGCTATTGTTCTAACTAGCGTGTTCTGGCCGTTTGTTATGCTTTTAGTCGCTTTTGAGTCAATACCTAAGCCTAAAAGAATAAAAGTTTCTATCAAGTCTCACGACTTAACTTTACCCGTAAACATTAACTCAGTTGAGCAAAGTGAGTTGGTTACAGATCCTAAACAACTTGCTCCAGACTTACCCTTTGGAAGCCAACATGCAAAGTGGCAAGCGTTAAAACATCAATCTAACAACGAGAAAACAATTTGGGCATTCAAAACCCACTCAAGAAAACGAAACGATAATAAAATAGTTGAAGGGTATGCACTTGTGGATCAAAACCGTAACATTGTCGACTACCTAGTGACGGCTAAGTACAAAGATTCTTATCCACAAAAGCGTGCTACTCATTAATGGTGTTGTTTGAAACAACTCTTAAATGATTTCTAAGTGGCTTTGCGGCCACTTTTTTATGCTCATCAAAAGAAATAGTGCTGTTAGTATCGGCGGTAACGGATTCTGTTCTGTGCCATAACAACACGGACTCAACTTCTAGAGGAATATTTAGCCCAAGCATCGCCATATGCGCCTCACCATGAGTTCGAAAGACTCTTGCCCTATCGAGATCACCAAACATTTCAGGTCCTTTATAACCTGTATAATAACCTTTGTTTGAGTTAAATAATAAAAATTGCCACGCTTTTTTAACCTGCATAATTACATCCTTTTTATATTATTTAGACCATTCCATTGGCCACAGAACTTCGAGCTTTCCTTAAACTACCATTAACCATAGTTCGTTTTAGGTAACCCGCAAGTATCGTTTTTATTTATCTAGGTTAAACAGCCATATAATCGCGTTAGAAAACTCACGACGCCAAAACTTTTCATTGTGCTCACCCTCGGCATCCACCTTAGATTTAACAGTCGGAGCTTTGTCACCATTACTTTTAAGCATGTTGACCATCCGATTTTGATTGCTAACAACATCACGCCCCTCTTTTTTACCAACTAAAAAATACCATCTGTCGTATTGTGTTGGTAAATTTTTAATCGTGAAATCATAGATGTCAGGTGCATACCAATATGACGTAGAAAACAGCCCTGCTTTACCAAATACATCACTATATTTTACGGCTGCATAATTTGTAATGAGTGAGCCCATTGAGCTTCCTAACATTGCCGTGTTTTGCTTGTCAGTTAATGTCCTGAACTTATTGTCTATATATGGCTTAACAACATTCACAACGTCGTTAATGTATAACTCCCCTTCGGCTTCACCATATTTTTCGTGAGGCCAAGCACTATATTCGTTAAGTCTCTTTTGTGGATGATTATCAATACCAACAACAATCAACTCAAAACCAAACTCGCTGGCAATACTATCCAAGCTTTCATCAACACCCCACTCACCAACAAAGCTTGTTTTATCATCAAATAAATTTTGAGCATCATGCATATATAAAACAGGGTAACGTTTCGCTTTTCCCTGGTGATAAGATGGCGGGAGGTAAATTCGCAAAGTTCGCGGGCGCTTTAAAGACTTTAAAAATACGGCATTGGTTTCAATAATGACGGTTCCTTTAGCAACCTCACTCTCTAACGTTTTTTTATTTGATTCATCACAAACCGCATCAGCAGAAAACAATGCAAATACTAAAGACAACAAAGTTATTTGTAGTATTTCTTTCATATTTTTAAATCCTTTTTTATGTGATTGTCGCTTATGGTTTTACATAAAGTGGGGTTGTCGCCAACCTAACGAATCGTTAACACCAATTTTTGATTTTCTAATTTGCTATCCGTGGAGACAGTCGTTTCGACATTAACTCTCCAGTTAAACTTAATTTCAATACGTTGCAACGCCCTATTATAATAAGCCCCTCGTTGAGCCAAATTAAACTCCTGCTTATTAGTAAACAAAGCCATCTCCTGGTCTGCTACTTTTATTGAGCTTGGCGATATAGGCCAGTGATGAACCTTAACGTTAAACGAACGTTCTACTGGTATTCCTGAATATCCCTTAGCAACTCCCAAGTGCCGCTCTAAACTCATTGCGTAACGTGGACTGCCATTCAATTGATGCGCAGCACCATTAATGATTAACTTTTCAAATTGTCCGCTTGCAATAGAGTCTTGAGAAATACCGTCATCATTATAAAAGGTAAACGTTGTAGAAAGCTGACTTTCATCGTAATACACATCAAGGCTTAAAGATTCAGTAGAGTAATCAGCCGTTGTCATAATTGTATTTGTTGTTGGCACAATAGATCCGCCTTTAACAAATACAGGAATAGTGTCTAGCGATAGCGGATATTCTACCTCCTGGCCACCTTGATAAACTTGTTTGGTCCAAAAGTCTGTCCATTGACCCTTTGGTAATTTAACCTTTATTGACGACAAGTTTGGCTCAGCCACTAGCTTAACCAAAAACGCATCGCCCCACATAAACTGTTGAGTTTCAGCTTGAAACTCTGGGGTATCATTATCAAAAAACATAGGTCTCATTAACGGTAAGCCCGTCATGGTGTTTTCATACGCCATGGAATATAAATAAGGCAATAGTTGATAACGTAGTTCGATGAAACGCTTAACTATCTGCTGGGTTTCTTCATCATGAAAAATAGGTTCCGGGGCAATATTATCTTGCGCATGTGGACGATAAATTGGCTGGAAAACACCGTACTGAAGCCAACGAATATACATTTCTTTATCAAAGGCTTCACCACCAGCAAAACCACCTAAATCAGAATGAGTATAAGCTAAACCCAACAGACCCATTTGCATGGTTAATTCTGGTTGAGGTTTTAGTCCATCCCACGACCTTGAAACATCGCCGGTCCAAGGGATCATGCCATAACGCTGTGAACCAGCAAAACCCGAGCGCATCAAAATAAATTGACGTTCATTTGACATTACTTCATTTAAGCTTTCATTTACTAACTTTGCCCATTGATGTCCAAAAGCATTATGAACTTCATTTGCGGTGGCCGTAATGCCAGACTCAGAAAGCGTATGCAACATGTCTGCAGGGTGTACTTCTGGCTCACCTAAGTCTCCCCACACTCCACTAACACCTTGAGTGGCAATATCGTGATAAATCGTTTTAAACCAATCTTGCGCATCGCTGCTGAAAACATCGATAAGCCCTGTATGTCCAAAATAAAAGTCGTAGGTTTTTACCTTGTCGCCTGTAATGTTTTTAGTTAATACATTGTTATCAATTGCCTCTTGCCAACGGCGGCTGGTATTCAAAATAAAAGGCTCTGTGATCAATGATGCTCTGACCTCTAGTTCCCTTAATTCATTGAGCATTGCGGTAGGATCTGGAAAAGTACTTGCGTCCCATTCAAGGTTCCCCATGTGACCTTGAACATCTTTACCAAACCAATACAAATCTAAGATAATTGAATCAACGGGAATGCCTTTTTCTCTAAACAACTTAATTGTTTCAACTACTTCTTTTTGATTGCGATAACCAAATCGGGAGGCGTGATTGCCAAACGCCCATAGAGGAGGCAGAGGCTGTGTGCCTGTCACTTTGACATACTGATGAATTAGATCGGGATAGTCATTGCCCGCTACAAATATATAAGCCTGACGACCGCCATCGGCCTCAAACTGTAAAATATCAGATTCTGTTTTACCAAGATCGATAAAACCCTTCGCCGGATTGTCATACAAAACGATGTATTTTTTAGAAGACATGACCGCAGGAATACTAAAGTTCATTTGCTCAGAATGAGTGCCGTAACCATAGTGAGCTCGATTATAAAGAGGTAGCTTGTGCCCTCTACGGTCCATGCCTAGTACTCGTTCGCCCGTTCCCATTAAGCGTTCAGTTTCATCTAACTTAAACCGAAAACCTTGCAACGCATGAGAGCCAAAAAAACCTGACTCTTCTGACAACAAAAGTTGATCATTTTTAAAATAAGAAAGCTGCATGGTCGACTTGTTAATTTTAACCTGCAGCGAACTAGTGGAAAGTGCCAACGTCGATTTACTATTTATTACTTTTAGCTTAGGGCGATAGTTTTGCTTTGGATCTTTAGCGAAGCTAGGAAAGTCAGCTCGTACAAATGGATTCGCCAATGGCCTAATCTCAAAGGCATTGTCGTGCAGAGCTGTAATGTCAATTTTCCCTTCACTATGCACCACAGTTAGAGTGTGACCGTTTAAAGAGTGGCTAACATATGTTTTATTCGCAGTCGCATCAAAAGAGAGTGTAGCAGCGAATAAAACTATAAAGATAAAACTAACAAAGCGCATATTATTCCTGGTTTAAAGCTTGTTCAAATTTAAGCCCGGTTAATCGAGTAATTGTTTTTACAACGTAAACCATAATAGCAATCAACATTATTAATGATGGAATCGCGATGACAGGGTAACTAATCAATGTCATCTCACCTAATTGCTCATTAAACTCAACGGTACCGGCTTTGCTAGTAACAATCATCTTAGCCAAAATATAATTTGCCGCAGCTGAAAACACAAAGGTGGACGCCAACAAATGATTCGCAGTGTTAATTTTGGATTTGAATTCCGCAACATTGCCCTTCTCAGCCAAGGTATCGTAAATTAAATTGAGGTTAAATAACGTTGGGTTCAGCATCAATTTAGCCAATAAAGGCTTGCCGCTAAAGCCAGAAACCAGCACTACTAAACCTATAATGGCAGGAATAGCAGCCTCTTTTATAGCCAACCACTCAGCATCGAGCTCAAATAGGCCTATACCGCCCGTTAATAACGTACTTAAAAAACCCAGCAACGAGATGAAGTTGAAGGTTTTTGATTGCACAAAGTCATAAATGCCATAGGCAATTGGAAAAGCCAATGCCACTATTAGTCCGTTTACTGTGCCTAAGTATTCATCTCCCGATAACTTCATTAAAATCAGGGATGGAATAATGATATTAAAGATTAGTTCAAGGAACGTGTTGTTCTTTTTAGGTTTTATTGGCTGCACTGTCATATTTAATTTTCATACTGCATGTTTAGTTAAATTCTAGGCTGATATTACCTTAGCCAGGTAATAAGTGCGAGAAGCTAAGTTAATATCTATTGGAGCCTATAAAAAAGCGACCCTAAGGCCGCTTCATATTTTTCCGTTTTTATTCAAGTTACTTTAATGTTTAGTGTTTACTCTGAGCATTGCTCAATAATAAGTGTACCAACATCAGCGCCTTGTGACGGATTGGCTTCATTCAGCGTTAGTTTGAAGCTATAAGTTCCTGCGGCCAAGGTAGCTGAGTTATTGTCAGTGCCACCATTGTTATAGGCAACCACGTGCTCGGTACCTACGGCTAAGTTTGCAGTTTCAACACCACCTGATGAATTTGGCACCCACAATTGTGTTGCCCAATCACCGTCGCTCGAGGCTAATTTAAATTGCATGCTGCCATCAAAACTCGCCACTGCCTGATATATGTTATTACCCTTATATTTAAGTTGGTAATCGCTTACTGCGCCCCAACCTGAATGATCGCCTTTAACATATAAGCTGCCGTCACCGGCAATATCAAATGGCGCAACATCCGTAGAGTCAGCTAAACTACAAGAAACCAAAATATTTCCTAGCGTGATTGATAATACTGGTGTTGCAGTTTCAACATTGAGCGTTACGTTATACGACGCTGATTGACTAACGGTAATACCAAAGTTTTCTGTTGTACCTTGGATGACGGTTATTGATTCTGCATCAATTGAAACATCAGAAAATGCTAAGTTTTCAGACGCTAATGTCGCATCACCAATATTAAACTCATAACTACCTGCATCTAACGTAATTGAACCAGAGTAAACACCACGGCCATCGTACTCAAAGGCAGTAAAACTTCCTGATGTGATACCTTCAACACCCATAATGGTATCGTTATATGGTGACGCAATCTTGTCTGGATCAGTAGCTAAACCAGGGCCTTGCGCACCCGCTTGTGCTTTAACAAATACCGCAATCGTATGAGCTGGTACTGTAAATGTACCTTCCGTTGCGGTTTCAGCAAAGCTTGCATTACGAACAACCGTATCCGCTGAGTTTAATTGCGTATCATGTAATGTAAAACCACTCGCTGTTTTCACTGAATGACTTTGAGAAGCATCCGTTGCATTTACCACAACGACAATTGCATCAACACTATCATCAATATCTGAAACACCATTACCATCGTCAATGCTCATAACAATTAAACCAGGCGTTTGACTTGGTCCAGTATTATGGAAACCGACTCGGTTAATAACGTCCTGCTCAGTAGTTAAACTGAATAGTGGACTGGCGGCTCTAATACTCAAAAACTCTTTAAATACCGAGCTAGAAAGCTGAATATCAGACATGGCAACGGCCGCGTTGGCGTTGGCGCTTTGTGCTACGGTATATTGGCCGTCTCGCTCGATGGGTAAGCCCACATTCCAGTTATTGCTTTCATTGGTGTAATCAACAAAGTTGAACCAATCGCCGGCGTCATAGGTATTACGGTCCATTGATTTAGAACGAATTTTATCAACACCTAATTGGAAAAATGGAATACCTTGGCTCATTAATGGAATAGCCGCTGATAACATATGAACTCGCGTTCGAGTGGCCGCTGATGTATCCGCATCAAAGTTATATTGCAGGTAGTCATAAAGCGTTTCGTTATCGTGCTTTGATACGTAGTTGATAATGTCAGCAGGATCTAGTGCGTAAGAAGACTTGTCATAAACAATGCCTTTTTTAGTGACACCAGACTGATCTTCTAGCTCATAGTTTTGTAGCGTGCCCGCTAGTCCTAGTCGAATATGATCAGATTTAGTGAGGTTACCCTGCCCTAATCCTTGTTCACGAATTGAATCACGAGGACGGTCATTAAACGTTCCAATTTCTGAGTCCGCTAGATTGTATTGAGTTGCTTGCTTAAACAAACGGTCGTTGGCGACTTCACCTAAGTTCCAACCTTCACCATAAAAGTAAGTGTCGGCGTCAATAGCTGCAACGGCCGCTCGGCTATCCAGCAATAACTGCGAAGGTAAGTGTCCCATTACGTCAAAACGGAAACCGTCTAAACCATAATGCTCAGCCCAATGAACAACAGAATCCACAACAAACTTATCCATCATTTTGTGTTCAGTGGCAATGTTGTCACAACAAGTAGACGTTTCAATTAAACCTGTCACTTCGTTATAACGATGATAATAACCTGGTACTACTTTATCGAAGACAGAATTGTCATATACACCCGACGCGCTAGTATGGTTGTATACAACGTCTAGAATAACTCGAAGACCCGTATCATGCAGTGCCAATACCATTTCACGGAATTCTTTTATTCTTGCAACACCTTCAGGAGTAGAGGCGTAGCTACCTTCAACTACGTTAAAGTGGTGAGGGTCGTAACCCCAGTTAAAACCATCAAAGCCACGCATACTGTTCACTAAGTTTTTAGCGTCTTCGGTAGCAGGATCATAACTTTTTAATACGTCCATTAGCGTATCTGAATTTGACTCAACGCCACATACAGGTGCCGAACTGTTTTTTGCGCATAATTCCTCAACGGTATTGGTGAGGTCAACACGATTAGATTCATCTTCTTCAATAGTAGCAATGTCATTTGCTGGCAGCATATGGAAGTGAGTAACACCAGCATTTGTCAATTCAGACAAGTAGGTCATGGCATCAGAGCCAGATTCAGTAAAGGCTTTGTACTTACCACGATTAGCCTCAGAAGTGTTTTCATCACGAATACTAAAGTCTCTGATATGAGCTTCTAGTAAAACACCCTGTTCAGGATATTCAACCGTTGGCGCAACGTGACCAACCCAACCTGCAGGATACAAATCAGCATCAGTCATATTCACAAATTGTGAGTAACGCCCATTTGTAGAGGTATTAACTGAATAAGGGTCTGTAGACCACAGTGACTCAACTTGTTTTGTTAGAGGGTGATAAACTTTAGTGGATAAACGGTAATATAAACGGTCGTAATTCATTGAGCTGTCTGTTTCAAAGTGCCAAACACCCGTTTCGGTATTTTCTGTCATGGCGTGTGAGGCCACTAACTCTTTGCTCGCATCAAATACGTCCAGTTTTAATTCTTGAGAGCTTGGCGCCCAAACGTTTAATTCAATGTTGCCATTGGCATTATAAAAGAGACCTAAACGTTGCTCATCAGCATCATCACTGCCTGAGGTATAAATGTCATCAAACGCTTTAGCAAACTGAACATAAGTCGCAGATTCAGGCTCATCGTTACCGTCAAATGAAGCAAGTACTAACTGACTTTTAACTAACTCTTTTTGTTGTGCGTCAGTAGCACTAAATGAGTAAGCCTGCCAAGTTGATAAATGTGGTACTACAGTTTCTAAACTTTCAGGGAAGTCGACTTTTGTTAGCGTCAATGCGTTGCTAGTAGAAAAGCTATTGTCTAAACTGCCATCCATTGACCACAATAACTTCACATTATCGCTGGTACCATTCCAAACAATAGTATTTTCATTCACCCAGTGCGCGGATGCGTTTTCAATTTGAAAAGGCGCATCTAGGGACACATCTTCAGGTGCATTAAAAACACCAACACCAGAAACAACAAATGTCCATCTATCGTCTTCTAAAGCTAGCTTTTGATCCGTATCAGGATCTTTATTATCGCCTTTATGAATAATGAAATTGGTACAAGTTGCATCGGCCTTGGTATCAAATAGCCAAACTACACCATAGTTTTCATCTGTATCCGTAGGTGCTAATCCTGCTGTCCACTCTGTACCTGTAGCGCCAGCAGAGCCCGGTGATTCAAATTGCGCATATCCGTCACAATTTTCATCGTTCCAAGCATGCAAAGCAAACCCTGCATAATCGCCATCATCGCGGTAATAATAAATAGCACCCTGTGCAGACGTTGGTTTAACAGTTGGAGTAGGCACGTTTACCGCTGTTTCAGTTACTGTAACGTCTACCGACAAGGATACAGCCTTACTTGGAGAGCCGTCATCTGTCGCCGTTATCGTAATTTGATAATTGGCTGAGTCACTTGCTAACAGTTTAGAAGTATCAGTAACGGTGACAACACCTGAACTTGCATCAATAGAGAAAGCCGCTTTAGCGTCTGTTAGTGAGTAAGTAATGGTATCGCCATCTGCATCATTAGCAGAGGCAGTATAAACAACTGTGCTATTTGCTGTACCTTGTTCAACCGACAGTGAGGAAGCTGATGTAAAGGCTGGTGCTGAGTTTTCAGCTTCAACGGGTGGAGTTACGCATGCATTTTTAGCATCGTTTAAAACTTTTGGTGCTGTACACTGAAGTGGAGAGACATCGTCGCTACCGCCTCCACCGCCGCAAGCAGTTAACGCAACTGAAACTGTAGATAACAGCAACGTGCGATTGAGCCATGACTTGTTTGACATTTTGTATTCCTGTTGAATTTATTCTTTATTATTATTTAGTAGGCATATCTATTTTTATTGCCCTACTATAAAAAGAACGAGGTCAACTATCTGCTGAATACGTATGTAAATTATTTATTTGCGTTGAGTGCCTTTTCCAGCTCGTTGAGGTTATCAGCCACCACTTTATTTTTCGGATCAATCTTTTTAACTTCCAAAAGCCAGTGCTTAGCTTGCTTAAGGTTCTTAAGCTCGGCGTTTGCGTGGGCCATGGCCAACATGGCATTAATATAATTCGGCTTATGTTTTAATGAACGATTCAAATAGCGAATAGCCTGCGCCGATTGTTTACTAAAAATCAAAGCGCTGCCTGCTTGAAACGCAAACTCCGCATTATAAGGCATAGCGTCTGAAATTAGTTTAGCTGCTTTTGCTAACTGCTTCGGTTGCCTATTTTTATTAGCAAGCGCAAATTCTGCTTGAGCTACGTCAAGCCAGCTGACTTTATTTTGAACCATTTTTAAGCCCATTCGCTCTGCGGCATTTGTTACTGGTGGTAAACGTTTTGATGTTGGCTCCGAAGTAAAGGGGTAGTCCGCCATTAACCCAGCTATGGTTGCGTGCCCTTTATATATTTCCGCATCAAAAATTGGCAACTCGCTTTGTGCGGCAAATCGCCCCACTATATTGCTTATTGTTGGTAAAACGGGCGATGAGATTAACTTTTCATAAAAGGTATTTGATATTTCAAAGTACCCTTTTATTGTTGGGTGTAAATGCTCCAGCATTAAGCTCTCATCAATAATTCCATGCTCTGCAACTTTACTTAAATTGTGTTCTGAATCCACTAACGTTACATTTTCGTCAGCGGCCAACTGCCTAATTATTTGATTCATTTCCAGCGGAGCTCTAAAGCGTAAAAGATCATGTTGACGGGCGAGTTCAAAACTAAGCTTTGCTTTATTGAATTGCTGTTGACTCAAGTTTGCTTTACCTAATAAAAAGTAAGCTTTTGCACTTTTATATTTAAACGCTTGCGACTCAATAATGCTTTGTTCAATGGCTGTCCATTGCTCTGGAGGTTTATCCAGCATGGATAAAAATCCTTCTTCAATATCCGTTGATTCAAAGGGCGCTTGGTCCGCTAAATTACTAGCTATAGTACTTAAAAAAACAGGAATACCTGCACGTTTATACTTATCTAATAACAGCTTCATATTGCCTTTAAACTGATCAAGGCCATCCTTAAACAGCGGATTATTAATATCTATATTGCGATGTTTTGCGACTTTTGCCATTACAGTTCGAGATTGTCGGTCTGTGTTTTTATTAATATCTTTGTCTGCAGAAAAAAGTGCGTCGTAGCCCTTTTGCATCAATTGAAATAGTCGAAGGTTTTTGACATTAAGAAACATTAAATTAGCGCTTCTTGAAGAATATGTAGAGTAAGTTGAACCTACGCCCATTATGCCTAAAAACTCATTGTGACCAGCATAAATCAAAACTGCGTCGGGTTTTTGTTCAATAATCTCATCGGCAAAATCCAGCAAGGTGTAACTATTTACTGCAGACAACGCGGTATTAATAACTTCCACTTCTCTATTTGGGTAAGATTGTTTTAACCGGTAATCTAGCATTCCCGCAATTGACGCTCCAAAGCCGTAAGGGAATCCAGCCGCCGTTGAACCGCCTTGTACAAAAAACCTTAATCCATCTTTTGGTTTTTCTGCTAAAAAGAAATTAGTTTCAATGGTAACGTCGGGGCCAGCAGACGGCTCTGAAAAATATCGAGAGACTACATCAGGCTTTGGTAATAAATAACTTGGTGCTTGTGGGTTGTTGATAAATAAAGGCACACTTTGACCAAAACCGACGCCACGTAAAACGAGCTCTAACAGCAATAGAATGATGAATGGCAACAAAACGGTTATCGCTCTAAACAACCACACTTTTGACGACGATGATTCCATTTTTTACTCCTGTGACTGCTGTAATTTTTTATAGGCGAATTTTGCTGACTCTACTTTTTCCAAAAAGAACATCACTCTCGCCATGTCTTTGGTGGTTTTTTTAACTGTATTTAATATGCTTAAACTGGCATCAAATTCGTTTGCTAAGAATAAATCGAACGCCAAATTCATTTGGTACTTTTCAGAACCTGGTTCAAGCCATACCGCCTGGTTTTGATGATATCTTGCTAAACCAAGTTGGTTTGATTGCCTAAACAGTTTTGCAGCTGTGTTGTGACTCTCTGCTGAAACAGTTACGGCATCTGCAATAATCCCTGCCACTTTTGCCGCTTCCGCTAGATTATTTTGCTG
The DNA here is from genome assembly GCA_028098005.1 of Psychrosphaera sp. The sequence continues at coordinate 16,689 of JAOHFM010000012.1, read as the reverse complement.
AATATACAATTTTAAGAGCGACTGCTGTAATAACAGCCAATTGTCACCTTTTAAGCGCTTTAACAATAATTTTTCTAAAGCTGTACTCGGCACAAATTTAGGTATGGTTTTGGGTGTGTCGGTAAATGGATAACCATTAATTAGACTGGCAATTTTTAACTCCGCGTACTTTTCGTTTAGCTCACTAATAGGTGACCAAAAAAGCGCATCAGGCTCAGACAGTTCACCTTTAGGCTTGCCAAGTATCTCCGTTATATTCTGATAAAACGCATTCGCTAGTAAAAAGTATCCAAGTTTAGTGGGATGAACATGCTCTAACAACAATGTGTGATCTAGTATTTTATTGTTACTCGATTGCTCAAAACGGCCATATACGTCTACTAACTTTGCACTGTATTGTTTGGCTTTGCTTTCAATGATTGAGTTAAATGCGCTTGGTGCTCTAAAACGCAACTGGTCGTCATCTTTAGCGCTAACATAACTTTGTTTTGCCGCATCATAATTTTCATTATCAAAGTCATTTTGAGCGTTTGAATAAAGATTTGAATTACTGGCTGCAAATGGCGCTAAGCCCCGCTCAATGCTGACCAAATTACCAATCAAAACCGGTATGTCAGCTTGTTGGTATTTGCTCAACAAAAGGTCAAGGTTACCTGAAAATTGCGCTAACCCTTGATTGTAAACGTCACCATTTAGCTCAATCAACTGGCCCTTGGCGGCTTTTGCCATTACAGATCGTGAGCCAGCACTCGAGTTTTCTGAATTGCTTTCTTTTAAAATGCCCTCTGTTGAGTTGAAAGCTAACTGAGAGTACGTGGACTCAAGTAACTTAAATAAACGCAACGACTTTAACTTCAAATACATAAGAGTTGTGCTGTAACTACTTTGTGAACCCATCACAGAGCCGGCACCTAATACACCTAAATATTCATTATGACCTGAGTAAATGAGAACAAGGTCAGGTTCCAGCTCTATTATTTCGTCTTGAATGTCCACTAAGGTAAACGTGTTAACCGCGGCCATAGCTGTATTAATAATTTCAATTTTTTTATCTGGATAGGCTACTTTCAAACGTTGCTGTAACATGCCATGCAGTGAGCCAAATCGTCCAAAAGGAAAACCAGCGGCGGTTGAGCCACCTTGGATAACAATTCGAAACGTATTATTCGATTTGTTTTTTCTAAAATAAACGGTATCTGGGCTAACGTCAGGTGCTAATTCTGGTGATGAAAAATAACGATGGATAAGGTTAGGATTCAGTTGTAAATATTCCACCGCATCACCGGACTGCTCTATCAGGCTCCTATTGACGCCTTTTGGTGCCGAGGTAACTAATGGCTGTTGCACACCATAATTCAAAATCCTTAACAACATTTCCGCAGCAATAAACACCACAATAGGAATTAAAATTGCGATAAAGTAAAAGAGCGATTTTGTTGCTTTAACGGCCTTGTTTGAATTCACTTAAAACACTCATTTGTTAAGAATAGAAGATTATCAAAATTAGCCTGTAACGTTATCCAATTGCCACTATTCCCGCAAGGGCAAAATGCTATATACTGCTTAAAAATGTCACGATTTAATAAGATGACTTATAAAGGAATTTTGGGGTTTAATGAGCACACGTATTTTAGGAATTTCTGCGTATTATCACGACAGTGCAGCCGCTCTGATTGTAGATGGAAAAATTGTTGCTGCGGCGCAAGAGGAGCGCTTTACTCGACTTAAGCACGATCCTAGCTTTCCGGCAAAAGCCATTGATTACTGCCTTGTTGAAGGCAACATAAAATTAGACGCGATTGACGCCATTATCTTTTATGACAAGCCATTGCTTAAGTTTGAACGTTTACTAGAAACTTATCTTGCGAATGCGCCTCGCGGCATCCGATCGTTTATTAGAGCTATGCCTATTTGGCTTAAAGAAAAGCTATACTTAAAAACCGTGTTAAGGAGAGAGTTTCGGCAACTTGCTGGGCTCGACAAAAAGGCGACAATCCCTAAGCTGCTATTTTCAGAGCATCACTTGTCTCATGCCGGTTCTGCTTATTTCCCTTCGCCCTACAGTGACGCCGCAGTGCTTTGCCTTGATGGCGTTGGAGAATGGGCAACATCTACCGCTTGGCAAGGAAAAGAAAACCAATTAACGCCTTTATGGGAAATTCAGTTTCCACACTCGCTGGGCCTACTTTATTCCGCATTTACTTATTATTGCGGATTTAAAGTAAATTCTGGTGAATATAAGTTAATGGGCTTAGCACCATACGGAGAGCCTAAATACGTTGATCTCATCTTAGAAAAGCTTGTCACTCTGCACGATGACGGTAGCTTTCAGCTGGATATGCGTTATTTTGATTTTGCCGTTGGCAGTACCATGACCAACAGTAAGTTTGATGACCTCTTTGACGGTCCACGCCAACCTGATGATGCAGAAGTCACGCAAAAACAAATGGATCTAGCACGCTCTATTCAAGTGGTAACGGAAGAAATCGTTTTAAAAATCGTACATCATTTATATACCTTAGCGCCAAGTGACAACCTCTGTTTAGCGGGCGGTGTTGCTTTAAATTGTGTTTCTAATGGCCGCTTATTACGTGAAGGCCCGTACAAAAACATTTGGATTCAACCGGCTGCAGGTGATGCCGGTGGCGCACTCGGCGCGGCTTTAGTGGCTTATCATCATTACTTTGACGGCAAAAGAACCGTTAATCCAAATCAAGACAGCCAACAAGGTAGCTATTTGGGCCCGGCTTATAGCAATGATGAAGTGCTTAGTGCCGTTAAAGACAGAGGTTTAACGGCTCACATTCAGGATGACTTATACCCTTTTACCGCTGACTTATTAGAACAGGGTAATGTGGTGGGATGGTTTCAGGGCCGCATGGAGTTTGGACCAAGAGCCCTTGGTAACAGAAGTATTATTGGCGATCCTCGCAATACTAAAATGCAAAGCACCATGAACCTAAAAATCAAATACCGCGAGTCATTTCGACCATTTGCGCCTGCGGTATTAGCAGAAGACGTCAGTGACTACTTTGAGCACGAATGTGCAAGTCCATACATGTTGTTAGTAGCAAATGTTAAAAAGGCGCTTCGATTAAAAACTGACGAATCATTGTTTGGAATCGATAAACTTCTACAGCAACGTTCAACTTTACCAGCTATTACGCATGTTGATTATTCCGCACGAGTTCAAACGGTACACGCTGAGTCTAATCCTGAATTTCATGCTCTTATATCTGCTTTTAAAGAAAAAACAGACTGTGCAGTCGTTGTGAACACTAGCTTTAACGTACGTGGTGAGCCGCCCGTCTGTTCCCCTGATGATGCTATTCGCTGCTTTTTAGCTACAGAGATGGACTATTTAGTAATGAACAATGTGGTGCTGGCTAAATCAAAGCAGCCTGAATTTGCGATTACGCTGGCCAAACAAACCAAATTTGAAAGAGACTAGGCCTGAACGATATCAAGCCAGAAAGAAATTCTAAGGGACTTTATAAAGCGAGTCACAACTAAATTATGAAAATGAATAAATTTAACTTAAAACAACACAAAAATAAGCCTACAGAAACTGAACTCAAAGAGTTTGCACTAACCATTAGCTGGGCATTCCCGTTATTTTTCTCGGTAATATTACCTTGGTTATTTAGCTACTCATGGCAGCTTTGGCCTTTAGTTATTAGTTTGATGTTGATGAGCTTATACTTTGTAAAACCGACTTGGTTATGGCTACCGCATCGGCTATGGATGACCATTGGTGGTGCTATTGGTTGGTTTAATACTCGTGTTATTCTAGGTCTGTGCTTTTACCTTCTCATTGCACCTATCGGCTTTATTTTAAGACTATTTGGCAAACTTCAATACCAATCTAAGCCTAATAGCAGCAGAACAACAAAAGCCCCTTCTAATTACGTAAAGGTTGAGGCAAAATCAGATAAAAAGAATTTGGAGTATCCATTTTAATGTTGGAATTTATGTCAGACCTGTGGGCCTTTCTGCGGGTTAGGAAAAAGATTTGGTTGTTGCCTATTATCGTCATTCTAAGTTTATTAGGCGGACTTGTTGTTGCTACCCAACAAAGTGCATTAGCAACCTTCATTTACACGTTATTTTAGGCGCTGATTACGACAAACGATGCTAATTCCTATTGAAGCCCATGAATAAAGCCATGGGCTTTTTTATTGCCTGCTGTTCGGCTTTATATCCTGTTACAGTTGAGGGAATATCCCTACACAATACAATATTCGAGCAATAAAAAACCCAGCCTAAGCTGGGTTTTTCTAATTAAATGAGTCGTTGTTTACGCTCATTTATCTCAACGCTTTACTCATTAATCTTGAGTAATTGTTAACGTCTTGGTTTTATCATTAAAGATAAACTTAAAGTCACCGGCTGCTGCTGGGTCAAATGACAAGTTATTATCATTCGCACCGCCAAGTACTACTGGTGTATCTACAGTAACTGCTTCAACACCATCAGTTGCAGAGCCCAGGTTAATAGTTGACCAATCACCTGTTGCTACTTTAAAGAATACGTTATCAGCACCTAATGAAAGGGTAGTTACGTACTCATGGCCTGCTTCGCGCGTGTTTGCTGCATCAGTTGTATTAAAGGCCATCTTGTCTACTTCACCCCAACCGTTCATACCACCACGAATAAAGATAGGTAATTTAGAAACTTTTACTACAGGCTTCTGTTCAAAGTCCTCAGCGTTATAAGTTAATTCAAATTTATACGACGTTGACTCATCTACTACAACTTCAAAATTACCATCATTAGAAGCCGTAAGCTCTATTGCATCATCATCTGTTGATTGCGTAGCTTGGTCAAAGCCAATATTTACCGCCGACCAATCTTCAGATGCAAACTTAAATGCTTGCTTTTCTTCTGACGCTTCAAGACCGAATAAAATGCTATACGAAACAGACTCCTCATTATATTCAATAACACTTGTCTCATTAGCACCCCAGTCACCTGATAAACCTCTGATATAGGCAACGTTTGCGCCTAATGGCTTCGAAGGTTGAACTTTAAACGAAGGCTTTGTGGTATCTGACAAGTCTAGTAACACGTCGTACTTTTCAGTTTCCGCGATAGTAACCGTAACAACACCACCGTCCGCTTTTAACATAACTTCGTCATTCACGTTCGCGGTGTTAACAGTATCAGCACCTAGTGCAAAGTCATTTGCTTCGTCAGCAAAGGCCATTGCGTAAGTTCCGGCTTCTAACTCTTGTTTAAGAGCTTGATAAACACCATCGCCTTTAAAAGACATCGCCACCGTTAAATCACCCAATAATAAATTAGGGAATGCATTAACAGGTACTTGATCAACTTCTAGCGTTACTTCGTTAGCAGCAGGAGCCATTAACTTGAACTGATAGAAGCTAGTATCTTGCATTTTGATGCCAATATCTTGACCAACATTTTCACCTGCAGTTAGAGGTTTAGGGTTTCCACCTACTTCTAACGCATCACCGCCAGATACACCACCATAAGAAGCTGGCTCAGACCAATCTGCATCAGCAATTTTAAAGCTATATGCAGTTACACAATCTTCCGTACATGCGAAATCATCGTGGTTAGCGCCAGCCGCTAGGGTTAGTTTAGAACTAGCAGGGATAGCTAACGTTAACTCAGTCACCTCTGGAGCTTCAACGCCTTCAGGCAAGGTTAACATATTGTTACTTTCTGCTAAGGTAACCGCAGTGCCGTCCGCTAAAGTAAGTACAGTGTCCGCAGGAATGTTGTTTAGGTCTAAAACAAAGTCTACGTTTTCACCGTCTTCATCAACAGGTTGAACAAAAGTAAGAGTTGCACCAGCTTCTGTCATAACTTCAACCGAAGCGTCTGCAGCGAACTCTAATGGAACATCTGCAGGGTGTTCACCGTAAGTGAATAGTTTACGATACTCACCGTCTGCTACTTTTTCAAACTCAGTGCCTTCCGTTGGATTACCCCAACCGTTAAAGCCACCGCGTAATAAAAACGTTGTTTCTTCAGCGTCAAATTCCGCAACACATTTAGAAGCAATATCAACTTGACCTACGCCAACTGCATAAGTGCCTTCAGGACAATTTTCAATAACTTGACCTAAACACGCCTCACCAGCTTCATCCAATGATGTACCCCAGCCACATGACTTACCGCCAGCTGCTGCACCAAAGAATGGATGTTGGTTTGCTAAGTAAGCGCCGTCTAACAAGTTAGCTGGGAAGCCTTCTTGATAAAACGAAACTTTATCTAAGTTGTGGAATACAACGTCACCTGATTTACCAAGTGGGATCATGCCATCATTTTGAGTAATGAATTTATCGCCAGTACTCTTATTATAAACAATCATGTTACCGCACGAGTCATGGCCTTCTTGTAAATCAAGAATCCAATACATACCGTAGTTATCGTCAATGCCCGCTGCAGCTAGACCTGAGCCCCATTGTGTTGTAGAGGTTTCTTCATTATAGGCAGTACAGTTTGTATCGTTCCAGCTATGAATTGAAATATTTTCATAGTTTGAACCAACTTGCTCACCATTTTTACGGAAAAACACAACGGCTTTTTCACCGGTGGCGGCAGCGATACTCGCAGCTTCAGGAAGTGCAGGTGCATCTTCAATTGGATTTTCTTCAGGGATAATACAGTTGTATTTACCTGACTCATCAACCATTTGGTAATTTGGGCAGTCTGTAGGAGGTGTGTAACACGCTTCTTCGCCGTTATTAGACGCAGAAAGTGCGAGTTCTAAACCAAGCGCGGCTTTTGGTAGGCGCTGAGATTTACCAAGGTAATCTGTATATGGAACAGTATCAAACCAAGCGTCAAACCAAGCATCAAATTCGTCACCAAAGATAACATCTTGTTTTTGGTCGATTTTGAACTGACGAGCTTCTTCTTTTGCAATAAGACGACGCGCTTCTTCTTCCTTAGTCAAACCAAGCGGTTGATAAAGGTCGTAAGCACCATAATCGAACTCATAGGCATTAAATGAAGATTTGAACGTTTCTTTTTCAGCATCACTGAATGCATTGTCAGGATCGGCAATAGATAACGCAACAGACTCAAGCGCAGTGACTTCAGCGTCTGTTAACGGATGGAAGTCCGCATCAACGGTTTGAACGATGTCTGGTAATTTACACCAAAGACCTGTATTTGATTCTGCATCAAAAACCGCGGTCTTTTGTATCGTTTCTTCCTCAGTGCCACATCCGCTTAGGACGGTAGCTGTCGCTAATGCAGCAAGCGACAAAGGCTTTAACTTAAAATTCATAGGAAATAACTCCAATTAACTAGTGTTTTAGTTTTTAGGTGCTATTTAAAGTATGTTGTCCACCCGCTCACGGCTCAATAGCGAGGTGTAGGTAATTGATTAACCCTGTTAATATTTATTATAGTGTTGTGATTGGTGTTGCCTGGTCACAACTTCTAATTACCGGTCCGAAAAACGTTGATTGCAATACACTCAACCTGCCAAATCTAAACAACCCCAGAGCCTTTGTATATACTGTTATATATGCGCCCTCCATGAATACGTATGCGTATCAATGGACGCTTGTATATTTATTAACAACTCTTTATCTTTGCATACGTTGCCAAAAAAAATAAACGTTATATAAGTGTATATAAACGCTATTAAAGTGAATTGTTTAGTCCGATAAGCGAAATCACACTCTTCAAAAACATAACAACAACTTGTTTTGAGGAACACACATGAAAAAGTTCAAGCCAAGTGCGCTTACGCTAGCTTTAATGCTGGGCGGCGTCACTATCGCTTCGATGCCATCTTATGCGGTAGAAGAAACCGACAAAGATAAAAAGGCAATAGCTGAAGCAAAAGCTACAGCAGAAGCAGAAAAAGAATCAAACGTTGAAGTAATCGAAGTTCGCGGTTTCCGACGCAGCCTTATTAAATCTCTTAATACAAAACGATATTCAGACACCGTTGTAGAAGCCGTATCAGCCGATGATATGGGCGCTCTACCTGACGTGTCTATCGCCGATGCAATTTCTCGACTACCTGGTGTTACAGCTGTCCGTTCAGGCGGCCAGTCTAGTGAATTGAACATTCGTGGTATGTCAGGCGGTTTTGTATTCGCAACGCTAAACGGTCGTGAAGTTGTTACTGACCAAGGTGGACGTTCAGTTCAGTTTGACCAATATCCTTCTGAACTTATTAACCAAGTACAAGTATACAAATCTCAAAAAGCGTCTTTAGTAGAAGGTGGTGTTGCAGGTTCAATTGAATTGCAAACAGCCGACGCACTAGATAACGATAAAGATCACTCTTTTGCTATCCAAACAAAGTTAAGCTACAACGATTCAGCTGACGAACATCCAGATGCAGATCCACTAGGCAATCGCTTTAGTGTTGCTTACCAAGGTAAGTTCATGGATGAAACCGTTGGTGTTTCTCTAGGTTATGCTCGTTTGCAACAACCTCGCATTTCCACTCAGTTTGTTAATTATCAGCCTCGCTTAGGCGTACTGCCTTTTGATGGCGCACAAGATGGTGGTCTAACACTACCAACTTATGACGAAAATGGCGTTGAAAACGGCACCGAATCTGGTAATTATATTGTTCCTCAAGGCTTTGAGTTAATGGCTCGTGGTGGTGAAGAGCTTCGTCAAGGTTTAATGGGCTCTATCTCGTTTAGACCAAATGACTCTCTAACTATTAAAGCAGACGGTTTTTACTCTAAGTTTGATTCAGAAGGTATTGATCGTGGTTATCGTATAAACGGTATCGGATCTATCTTAGATGGTTCATCAATCGATTTCGAAAACCCTATACTTGCGGGTGACAACGGTGAATACTTAGTTGGTGGTTCTTACTACCGAGACCGTGGTGACGTAAACGACAACCCTCCATACCCTCGTTTCAGCAACACTCTAACGCTGCAAACGCAAGCGGATGACAACACAACAGAAAGTGAAGTTATGTCGTTTGGTGTAAATGCGGAATGGATTGTAAATGACAACTTAGTGGTAGATTTTGACATCTCTCACTCTGAGGGTGAATCTGATTACCGTGACGAAGTAATGCGTTTAGCTATTTTTGAAGATGCATCTGCAATGAACCCAGTAGTTACTGATGACATTGTTGTTAACTTTGAAACTAACGGTTTAAGCCTACCGAACCTTTCTTTTAATCCAGATGTGACTAATGCTTTAACTGACCCTAACCGCATGATGGTTGGTTCATTAGAAAAGTATCCACATTTAGAAAACAACGAATCGAACTCTGCAAGTGTAGACTTTAAATATTCTTTAGATAGCGATCATTTTTCATCTTTTGAAGCGGGTATTCGTTGGGCAGACCGTAAGTATAAGAGTGCTCGTCAAGCTTATAACTATGCAGACATCGCCGGATATGGTGTGAACCTTCGTAACGGTAACTATGTATTGGGTTATGATGAAAATGGTGAACCAATTGAAAGTGAAACATTCCGTCCTTACCAGCTGCAAGACGGTGACTACGAAGTAGTTCAATTGCAAGGTGACTTTGCTCACTTCCCAGCTTTCATTTCTGTAGACAATACTTATATTGAAAACATTTGGTTAGGTGACGAAGATACGCAAGCGCGTAAAGATTGGCGTTATGACTGGACTATTTGGCAAGAAAGTGAAATTAAAGAAGAAACGCTTGCTGCATACTTCCAAGCAAACTTAGATACTGAACTATTTGGTTTGCCTTTAACGGGTAATGTTGGTGTTCGAGTTATTCATACTGAACAAAATGCAATTGGTGTTGAAGATCCAGTTATCAAAAATGATGGCGACCCAATTACAGATGATTTTGGTGTGACTAAAACGGTATATAAACACACCACTTTAGGTATTGATTATACTGACGTATTGCCGTCTATTAACTTAAACTTCCAGTTAACTGACCAAGATCAACTACGCTTTGCTGCTGCTAAAGTTATGTCTCGTCCTAATATGGGTGACATGGCCGTAAGCGGCGCGTGGTCTTACAATACAGATGAATTTGACCCAGCGGTTAAAGAAGCTGATTTGAATCGTGATACTTCACCAGAAGTACGCCCTTTCTACGCAACACAGTTTGATCTTTCATTAGAACATTATTTTGTTGAAACAGATGGTGCGATTATCTTTGCGCTTTATTACAAAGATATTGAAAACTTCCCAGAGAAAGTAACTATTCAAGATTACAACTTTGAAGCTGACGGCATTACTGCTCCTACCGTAGATAATAACGGTGTTCCAGTTGCGTCGGGTGATTACTCTGTATTGCTAAATAATGGTAAAGGCGGTTACTTCCGCGGTGCTGAAATTGCGTATACGCAAACGTTCAGTTTCTTACCAGAAATGTGGCAAGGTTTAGGTGTCGCTGCGAGCTTCTCTTACACAGACAGTGAAGTGACTTCTGAGTTTGAAGCTGTATCAGGTCTAGGTGACCAATCAACACCTTACCCATTCCTTTCACCGCGTGTTTGGTCTGCAACGGTATTCTATGATTACGACGATAAATTCTCTACTCGTATAAACGCACGTTACCGTGAAGAGTACGTTGGTAATCAGATTGCTATTGGTGATGAACAAAAAGCTTACTTCGCTGAAGAGCTAATTGTTGACTATCAAGCGTCTTACCAATTCACTGAAGAACTACAAGGTGTATTCTCTGTAAATAACCTTACAGATGAACCTAACCGTTCTTACTTTGGTAACCAGGCTGCTACAGGTACACTTCAGTACTTTGGTCGTCAATTCTATGTTGGCTTGAACGCTAAGTTCTAATCCAACATCGATTTTCTCCTTTATTAAAACTGTCGCTTATGCGGCAGTTTTTTTATCTGGAGCAAAAGTCAAAACCTGGTTATTCTAAATACAAATAATAAGAAACATTAAAGTTATGTCAGATATCAAAAACAACAACGCTAAACATATAAAGTCAGTTGCTATTGTTGGTGGCGGCAGTGCCGGTTGGATGACCGCCGCTATGTTATCCAAGCAACTTGGAAACAGTGTAAAAATTACACTTGTTGAGTCCGAACAAATTGGCACCATTGGCGTTGGCGAAGCAACAATACCGCCAATACAAAACTTTAATCGTATTCTTGAAATAGATGAAACAGAGTTTCTATCTTCATGCAATGGAAGCATTAAGCTTGCTATTGAGTTTGAAAACTGGACTAAGTTAAACCACAAGTACATGCACCCTTTTGGTTCTTTTGCGGTTGATTTTGACTACATGTCTTTTCCTTATTATTGGCTAAAAGCTCGGAGTGAAGGTTATAAACGAGACTTGCAAGAGTTTTCAATTGCGTGGCATCTAGCCAGTAATAACAAATTTCAAAAACCAAGTACTGATCCACAGTCGCTTGCGTCAAAATTTGATTATGCTTATCACTTTGATGCGGCTAAATACGCACAATTCCTTCGTCAATACGCTGAAAAGAAAGGCGTGCGGCGCAGAGAAGGCAAAATTATTGATGTAACTACAAGCGAGTCCGACGGCTCTATCTCGTGCGTTAGCCTAGAAAGTGGCGAACAAATTAATGCAGACTTCTTTGTGGATTGCTCAGGTCAGCAGGCCTTACTTTTGGGTAAAACCCTCAAAGTAGAGTTTGAATCATGGCATGAACACCTGCTAAACGACAGAGCCGTGGCGGTGCAAACCGCTCATATGTCTCAACTTAAGCCCTACACGCGTTCAATTGCGCACCACGCGGGCTGGCAGTGGCGTATTCCGCTTCAAACTAGAATGGGCAATGGTAATGTTTACGCCAGTGAGTTTATGCAGCAAGATGAAGCTCAAGCGTTACTGTTAGATACGGTTGAAGGACCAACATTAACTGAACCCAATCATATTAAATTTAAAACGGGTAAACGTGCTAAGTTCTGGCATAAAAACTGTGTTGCAATTGGATTATCCGCTGGCTTTTTAGAGCCATTAGAATCCACCAGCCTGCATTTAATTCAGTCGGGTATTATGCGTTTAGTGCGCTTGTTCCCGGATGCATCTATGAGCCCATTGTTACAACAAGAATACAATAACTCTACCGCCAAAGAATACGAAGCCATCAAAGACTTTATAATCCTTCACTATAAGGCTACTGAACGCGATGACAGTGAGTATTGGCGATATTGTAAGAATATGGACATACCTGATAGCTTAAAATCGCGTATAGAGCTTTACAAGGAGCATGGTCACTTGTCCGTTCATGACAAAGAGCTATTTAAGCAGGACAACTGGATGGCTGTGCTAACAGGCCAGCATGTTTACCCTGATACAGTTGGGCCAATAATGGCAGCCAAAAATGAATTAGATTTAAGCCGAACTTTGGATGGCATTTATAACAATATGAAAGGGTTGGCAGCAACAGCAACGGGTCACGAAATGTATTTAATGAAGAACGCCCCGTTTAGAGGCTGATTTTTTTAAACTCAATAACATACAAGTCTGTGATACCTGGATAAATATCTTCGATTACAGACTTTAGCTCTGTCAATGTCATGTTTTCTTGCCTTGCATGGACACCAGACAAATCATCAACCTTTATTGGCGTCACTGACAAAACGTTAAGTGCACAAAACCATCTATTATCTTCGAAGGTAGAAGCCTGTACTTCACTACCTACCTTAAAATGTGACTCCGCAGCATCACGAATAGTAATGGTCTTGTTGCCATTTAATATGTCTTTTTCAAAGCGCTCAAAGAACGTAATGTCCTTTGGCGCTTCCGTGTTGTTAGTCATATTGTTTGCAACGTTGTTTGTCATGTTAAGCTGTCTTTCTCAACGGCTGTACTTTTAAATATGTAGCACTGCGCCATAACCACTCTAAAGGCCCATAATTAAAGAACTTCAACCACAAACTACTGACAATGGCCTGCGCCGCTATAATCGCAGCTACGATTAACATTTGCTCACTTCTTGGAATTTCGCCAAATTGGTTAAAACCATAACCATAAAATAGCGTTGATAAAATAACTGAATGCATAATGTAATTCGTCAGTGCCATCTTACCTAAAGGTGACAACCAACCAAACCAAGTTTGAAACCTAGGTTTTAAACTCAACAGCGCAAACGCACCTAAGTAACCCGCACACAGCACAAGCTGACCTATATAAAACATACTGTTTGCAACAGAATTAATCACCATAGAGTCTTGTCCTGCTGGGTGCATTAATATCATTGCTGGCCCAACACTTAAAACAATACCCAAAGTCATACCACCTACCGCCATGACTTTAAAGAATGCATGGTGCTCTTCAATATTTCGCATGCGACCACTGGCAACAAGCCAGTAACCAACTAAAAACAATGGCAATACAATACCTAAACCAAAGAACAATGAATTTGGTAAGCTTTTAACCGCATATTCCCAACGGTACTTGGTTACTTCCCAGTAACTCTCACTTTTAAGTGCTTCTTTTTCTTTCTCATATCGGTAAGCTTGCTTTTGTTTACCTTCAAATTTATTGAGGGCTTTGTCATCAATAGTTAACTCAGCAACCTCAAATTCTGAATCGGCTTCTGCCAACTCTTTTAACTCGTTGTTGTCAGAGAGGTCGTTGTCATTTGTCGCTATTGGATTATTAAGCGATGAGTCTAACTCCAACTCTGAATTTGGAGTTTCACCGGTTGGCTCTGAAAGCCCTTCATACTGTTCTTTAGATAACTTAAAACTACCATCAGCTTTAGACAGTTCAACCATACGATTAGTTAATTCTGAAATTTGTACTTCTTCAGTCCATGTTTCATTAAGGTCTTTTTGGTCACTCGCTGCACCAAATATGGTGCCAACTAATATGGAAATCGAAAGTGGGAATATCATCATAAAGAAACCAATTTTGGCAAATACTGCAGGACGGTTTCGTTTGGCTAACCGCTTTGTGCGCATCAATAATACAACGCCTAATAACATCATGCCTGCAACCGCATAATCATGAAGTATGTCGCCGCCCCAAAAAAAAGCCATATGTGCTAGACCAATAATATAGAGAACGAGCATCCTTCTGGTAAACCAAGCTTTAAAGGGTCGGCCAACTTCTTCGGCTCGCAGCAGCATGACGGCAAAGCCCATACCAAATAATAAAGCAAATAGCTTATAAAACTTGCCCTGTATAAACACCATAACCAACCAGCTAGAGGCGAAGTCGCTACCGGTTTCAGTGAAATCAAAACTTAGCAATTCAGATATTGGTCGATTAAACCATTCAATATTCATCAGCAAAATACCAATCAAGGCAAAACCGCGCAGTAAATCCATCACTGTGATCCGCTGATTTGATTTAATGGGGGCTAGTTCTTTAGGGTCTTGAGTTGAATCATGTGGGTGGGGAGGTGTTGCCTGTGCTGATTGGCTATCCATAAAGCAAAGTACTCTTTAACAATAATTTATTTATTGGCTCCAGAATAACGCTATTTATAGAACATACAAATATTATTTGTTACAAACTATTTGTCTCTAGTTACATAGCTCTTTCTCATCATTTTAATGATATCAATGGCTATTTGATGGCCAGCTGCCAAGCCCTCTTTATGATTAAAGTGCTTGTCTAATTCATCTGAAAAATAGCTTTCCAAATAATCACTGAACCCCTCTACAACCTTGTCTCTTGGTAACTCAAATCGTTTAAACGACATGTGCCAATGTTCAAATAAACGCTCATCAATATCTTGATATAGAGTTCGAACTACATCTCGGTGCCTATTGTCTAAAGTAATTTTAGAGTAAAGGTCATCAATATTGCCTTGCGGACCTTCAATAACTTGAACAAAACAGCCCTCACCAAACAGTAAAAAACCAGTGATCTCAAGTTTTTGATTATTGTCGACTGCAAACTCGAGAATATCAACAAGGGCCTTTTCGTCTATAAACTCTTGAGCTTTGCTTATATAAGCGAGCTGTTTTAACGACTGTTTGTTGTTCACATTGAGCGCTCCTATGGTTGCTACAAACTGTAGTCTAAATAATTTCAAATTGCTTTTTTAGCAACTACATTTTTATTAACTATACTCTTTTTTATCAATTAGCTAATTAGGTTTATTATTCTGCTTTGTAACCAAGGACTATTACTCAATTTCGCCCTTATGTTGGCACTTTTGTCTTCCTTTATTGTTGAGGGCAACGCTTGTGATGACTTCGAAAAACACATGCAACATTATCAGTCTGACTTTAATTCAAGCTACTCGTTAAAGCATAAGTTTTCCCAATCCGAGCAAGTGGCCGTCGTAACAAGTATGCAATCGACTTTGGAAAAATCTAAAAGGTTTAATCGAGTACCGGACTTAAAGTTAAAAGTTAACAATATTAATATTAAGCATAATTTGAGTTTGTCTTTCGCAACGTTGAATCTAATGCAACTTTGGGCACAACAAAACACCTCACATGTTGTTTTACTTACTAATGCCAGTGCTTCAAACAACTTGTCTGAACTGCAACTCTATCGAGCTTTGTTAATGAATGAGGCTTACATTGCGTGCCAACTTCAGATAGAAAAAAGTATATCAAAAACACCCAAGCCAAGTTTAATAGAGCACACTCAGACTGCGCTTTTTAAAAGTCTATTTTCTATATTAAATACCCTTTATAGAAATGTGGACAACACCGCTTTGCAAAAACTAATTGACCTAAGAGCATTACAAATCGATTACCTCTTAAAACGTACGTTAGTTAACTTAGGGTATAAAAGAGTGGTGGAGTGGGAGAGTATTCAAGGTGAAGATATTTCAAACAATTTGTATTTTTCGCTTTTAGACGCATTCAAGCTCATGCAAAAAATTAAGCCTAACGACAATTCTGTGGTCCCTTTTCAAATTATAAATATGGGGCCTGAGGATGAGCTTTTAGCTGAATATGTATTAATCACCCTACTGCATATTGAATTGCAAAGCCTTAATGTAAAATCGATAAATGATTTATCTCCACCACCAATAAGCTTTATTGGCCAGACTCAAACAATAAACTCGGCGAATAAATCGATTTTCAATATTTTAAGCAACTTGTTGCGATTAACCGAAGAAGAATCGTAACATGCGTAGACTAAAAATAGCGCTTGAAAAGCACTCAAAATATACAGCCGTATCAATTTCAGCATTGTTCCTCTTGAGCTTTTTATTGGGATACCTCTTTCTAAGCAAAACCCAAAGTTATCAGAACAATGTTGAAAACGCAGAAAGCGGCTTTGTGTTATTTGAAAGTCTATTATTGAAGCCATCTTTTCATTTATATAGCACAAAAGACGAACTGAGCCATTATAGTGATTTTCATCATGTTTTAAAAAAGGACTGGGACTTATTGTGGGGGCAATGGAGTACGTTAAAATCGATAAGCGATGATGATTTGAATGCTCGAATCGAAAAGCGATTAACAACATTAGAACTAAACCACTGGCTATATATTAGCTATACAAACAACCAGTTACCTGCTAGGCATACCTATTTGTTGCAGGAAAAAATCATACCTATTAGCAATGAGATATTTAACCTTTCTAGCTTGCTCATCAATGAATTAAAATTGAACGACAATCATGAACTACTTGCACACGCTGCCGATTTTCGCGGATTTTTTACTTATTCGTCAAAACACCTAACGGCAAATGCTACGTCAAACACACCAACGACATGGGATAATTATCAAGAAAGTATAAATGCCGCAAGTAATGCTCTTCGCAAAATTAAAACGAGTCCAAAGCTCAATAAAAACCTTATTTCTCGATTAGAAAGC
>JAOHFM010000011.1 GCA_028098005.1 Psychrosphaera sp. | reverse complement strand
AACCAAACGGCACAGAAGGCTACCGCACCGCCGAAGTCACTTTAGGCGGCGTAGACACTGATGCGATTTCATCTAAATCAATGATGTGTAAAACCGTTCAAGGACTCTACTTTGTTGGTGAAGTAGTTGACGTAAGTGGTTGGTTAGGCGGCTATAATTTCCAGTGGGCTTGGGCAAGTGGCTGGGCCGCAGGGCAAGAGTGTTAATTTACAGTTTTTATTGGCATAATCGGGCATCTTCAAAATCACAACTTCACAAGGAAGTATTATGAGCAACCTTAAAAAAGGTTTGTCTGTTGTTGCTGTTGCCGCAATTGGTGCTGCAGTATTGGGACCAAAAGTCGTGGGTTCTCAACTGGAATCAACATTAAAAACACAAGTTGCAAAGCTTAATGAAAGCGCAGGATATAACGCTGAGATTATGGCGTTTGAGTCTTCTTGGTTTTCTACGTCAGCTAAAGTTAGCTTAACATTAGACTTGGAAACGTCGACGGGCAATACGCCTTCAGATGATCAAGATGCCTTAGAGTCTATTCACTCAATAATTGACGTGAGTGCTCAGCATGGCCCGCTTTTATTTAACGACATCGCTACTTTAGGTTGGCTGTCTTTAACGGCCAGTGTAGACGGAAAGTCTATTTCTGATCATTTTATTACCGACAATAAACAAGCCTTGTACACCTTACAAAATCACATGACATTATTGGGTTCTCATTCATTTCAAGACAACATAGCACCGCTTGTTTTTGATTGTACGAGCTGTGAACAACCAATAAAAATTACCTATGATGGCTATCAAGGTGCTGGCGAAGTGTCTAGCAACAATATGGTTTATAAAGGGGTGGGCAGAAACACGTTATTTAATATGCCAAATGGCGAACTAAAACTGGGCGAACTAAGCATAGACTTTGCTGGAGAAGTACCTTTGGAAAAGTTGTTTTCAATGGGCTTATACAATTCATCAGGAAGCTTGGCATTAAACAACGTGACCTACACAAAGGTTGGTACACCAAACAGTGTTGAATTTAAAGGTATTGGTATTACCACGGAAACCAAGCTAAATAGTGCGAAAAAGCTGGCCAATATGGTGGTGGGCTATGAGCTTGAGTCGTTTACAGACGGTGATATTGAAGGTAAAGACTTTGATATTGAGTTTGAATTTACCAACATCGACAATAACTTTTTAAATGAATATGAAACATTCTTAAATCAGGTTGCTGAAGCAGAGTCAGAGCAATCTGAACTAGAGCGAATTCAAAGTGAGTTTATGAATACGCACGTTTTAGCGTTGGTTAAAGCAAACCCACACATGAACTTAACTAAGTTTAACGGTACGTTAACGCAAGGTAGTTTTACCGGTAATGTAAACTCAGAGTTAGTGAATATTGAAGCCATGCCTGAAATGATTGCAGACCCTAAATTTTGGTTAACGCACACCCAAGCAGACGGTAAGTTTTTAGTAGATAAGCCTTTGGCAAGTTACTTTGCAAAAATGATGATCGCGTCGCAAATACGTAAAAATCCACAAGCTCAAGGTATGCCAGAAGCGCAAATTCAAGAGATTGCATCTGCTCAGTCGGGTACGTTTTTAAACTCTTTAATTCAACAAGGCATGATTGTTGAACTTGAAAGTCAGTTCGAATCAAAAATCAGCCTGAAAGACTTACAACTTTTAGTTAATGATCAGCAAATCCCGTTGCCGTATTAATTAACAAAAAGCACATTTTGTATGTTCAAATGAACTACAAGTAAAACCAAAGCCTAGCTATAAAAAGTTAGGCTTTTTTCATTAAATAACGGTTTGTTTTCTTTTTGATCCTAATTGAATGAAACTTCGTTAGTTTTTACCTATTCTTTTATTATTGCTCTACAATCAACAGTTCGTTATTGTCGAGGGTAACAATCCTCATGGACCGGAATTAATATGTCAGATTTAACTCTAGCGTTAGCGCTAGTTGGAATAATTTCAATAGCTTGTCAGTTCACTGCTCACCGAGTAAAACTACCGGCTATTTTGTTTTTACTAGTGGCAGGAATATTTGTAGGTCCCGTCACAGGCGTCATTAATGCCGATGACTTATTTGGCGACTTACTATTTCCTGTGGTGTCGTTGTCCGTAGCCATTATTCTATTTGAGGGTGCATTAACACTTAAAATTGCCGACATAAGTGGTCATGGTGCCATGGTAAGAAATTTATGCACCATAGGCGTGTTGGTGACGTGGCTGGTGGTTACGCCATTAGCTTACATAGGTTTGGATATTCCACTGGGTCTAGCAGCGCTTTTTGCTGCGATTGTTACTGTTACTGGCCCCACTGTTATTGTTCCAATGCTCAGAACGGTTAGACCAAAAGGCAATGTAGCCAATATTCTTCGTTGGGAAGGCATTGTTATTGACCCAATTGGTGCTTTGTTTGCGGTACTCGTTTTTGAATTCTTAATGACACAACAAGACGCCTTTACGCATACCCTTTGGGCGTTTGGTCAAACGGTATTGTCGGGCTTGGGCTTTGGTGCAGCGGTAGGTTACTTCCTCGGGCTAGCTATTCGAGGTAACTGGTTCCCTCATTACTTGCAAAATACCGCAGTATTAACCATCGTTTTGGGTGTATTTGCACTGTCTAATGCCGCAGCTCATGAATCTGGCTTACTTACAGTGACCGTGGCAGGCATGATTTTAGCTAACATGAAAAACGTAAACGTAGACGATATTTTAGAATTCAAAGAAACGCTGAGTGTACTGCTTATATCTGGACTGTTTATATTGCTCGCCAGTCGAATCGACTTTGCGGAAATTCAAGCTGTTGGTTTTGGCGCTATCGTCGTCATAATTGGCATTATATTTATAGCTCGACCACTAGGTGTTTTCCTTTCTTCGTTTGGCACTGGTTTATCATTCAAAGAGCTTGCGTTACTGAGCTGGATTGCACCACGAGGCATTGTTGCTGCTGCGGTTTCAGCGTTGTTTTCATTAAAGCTAGAAGAGCAAGGATATGAGCAGGCGAGCGTTATAGTGCCTGTGGTATTTTTGGTTATCATTACTACGGTGGTGCTGCAGAGTTTAACGTCCACTAAGGTCGCAGAATATCTAGGGTTACGAGAGCCTGAGCCAAATGGTTTCTTACTATTTGGTGCAAGTGATTTTACAAGAGCACTGGCTAAAGAGCTAAATAACAATAATATTTCGTCAACCATTGCGGACCCTAACTGGGACGCTATTAAAAAAGCTCGAATGGAAAGTGTTCGTACTTATTTTGGTAATCCAATCTCAGATCATGCATCACGCCGTTTAGATTTAACGGGCATTGGAAACTTGTTGGTGTTGTCGCCTTACCGACAATTAAATCCAATGGTAATGACACACTTTGAGCATGAATTTGGTCATGAGGCAACAATACTAGGCTTAGCAACGAGTGATACCGCGAGTATGGAAAGTCATCAAATATCAGAAGGTTTTGCTAAGAAGTTAACGCTATTTGGTGAGAGTGTGACTTATGGTTATTTGGCTAGCGCAATGAAGAAAGGCGCAATTATTAAAACCACCAATATTAGTGAAGATTTTACGTTCCAAGATTATCTCAACAAATACGACCGAGAATTAATTCCGTTGATCAGTATTAGCGGTAAGAAAGTCGGTGTATTTAAGTCAGATAAAAAGACCGAGCCAAAAGCAGGTTGGAAAATTGTTAGCTTGATTCTTAATCCAGCAAAAGTCGCGTCAGAGAAAAAGCTAGAAGCTGCAAAAGCTACAGGTAGTATAAAAGATGGCGCGTTACCGTCGGATCCTACACCAGAAAAATAGGCTTTAGCGATTATATTTAGACAATAAAAAACGCCCTTTTAATAAGGGCGTTTTACTTTCTCAAAATTCAAAATTCAAAATTCAAAATTCAAAATCTGTCTGGCCGGGTTTTATAAAACGTTAATCGTTACGTTAACATTGCCGCGGGTTGCATTTGAGTATGGGCAAACCTGGTGCGCTTTTTCTACTAACGCTTTGGCGTCATCTTTGTCCATGTCACCAAGAGAAACATTTAACTCAGCTTCAATACCAAAACCATGCTCAATTGGTCCTATAGAAACACTGGCATTAATAAAAGTATCTTCAGGTAGCGATTGTTTGTCGCCAGCTGCTACCGCTTTTAGAGCGCCAATAAAGCAAGCTGAATAACCGGCTGCGAAAAGTTGCTCTGGGTTCGTACCATCGCCATCGTTACCACCTAAAGCGTGAGGCGCACTCAACGACACATTTAACTTTCCATCATCAGACTTAGCGGAACCGCCATCGCGGCCACCAGTCGTGTGAGTGTGGGCTGTATATAATACTTTTTGTAAGTCGCTCATAAAATCTCCTTGATTACTTAATATCTTACTGTAGCAACTTACGTCGATTTTGCGTGATTGGATCTAAAATCATTCGGTGCGTGATTGGTTTAAGCCCATTAATTTTAGGCTTTACGGGTTTGTATTTATATTTGGTTAGAAGTCGCCGGATAAGTAGTTAAAGCCACACTCTTAATTAAAAGTAAAAAAAGGGCAGTTATTAACTGCCCTGATGTTCAATTTAAGTGCAACGGAGACAGTGTTGACTTACTTCTGAACAGAAGCTTGTTGAACCTGTTTTAAATGCTCAAGCACTTCAGCAATTTCGTCTAAAATCATTTCTCTTGATTCAGTAGACTCAGGTAAATTTTTAGCGATAACCGCAACGGTAGCGGGGTGAACTAGCAGGTCTTTTGCGTGATAACATTTCACGTCGTTCATCGCTGGTAGCTTGCCATCGGCGTGATAATCAGACTCAATTTGCTCTAACGTGAGTGAAAACATGGTTTCCACTGAGTCCATAGCAACAGTTAGATACTCTTTGCACTCAGCATTTTGCTCAATAAATTGAGGCAGTAGCTCAGTAGAAAGGCGCGTTAAGTTAGAAGCTTGAGTGGCTAACTCTGAAAAAGGTGCAGAGTTGTGGTTTTGTTTTATTTGCGTGGCTAAGTTTTGATACTTTAGCCATTGATTAGGGTTGCTTATGCGGGAGTCGGCTTCAGCGACTAGTGTATCAATTTTAGACTCTCCACTATTGCAAGCAGATAAAAGTACACTGCTAGCTAATACGGCCGCTAGGGCTGAAAGGTTGAATAGTTTCACTTGAGGTTCCTATTAAGTAAGCAATAAACCCAGCTTAATAGGAATGATTCTCATTTGCAATGAAGTTTTTTAAGTTTTAGCGTCTTCAATAATTAGAGGCATGTTTACCCATCTCCAAGGGAAAGGACAAGACATTCCAGGTGTACAAGTTTGTGAATTTGCAGCACTTATTACATGGTCAAAGGAAATACGACGAGATATACGAATTCTCTCCATTTTACGAACTGACTTATTTTTGTTTACTGCGCTTTTGTGCACTTGCTCTAAGGCTAATGTTGAAGATGCACCGCTTGCTTGACTGTCAGCAATTGCGTTTTCTACGTTTTGCTCCAGCTTCAATTCGGCTTTTAAAATTTTGTATTGTTCTTTTGCTTCAGGGACTTTTAGCTTCACCGCCTTTTCGTAAAGCTTGAGTGCTAACTCTCTATCCTGCTCAATATAAAGGCCTCTGTGATAAAAGTGGCCCATTTGAAATATTGCAGATGGCTCATTTTGTCTTAAGGCGGTGCGTAAGTGATTTAAGCCTTTGTTAATCTCTGGCTCTCCTCCAGTACCGTCTATATACATGATGCCTAATGCAACTTTAGCGAGCCCAGATCCTTCTTTTGCTAGTCGCTTAAGTTGATTTTTTTCCGCTGCACAGTCGGATTTACAAAAATCGACTATTTCAAAGGTGTCGCTTTTCACTTGAAAAGAAAGCGTTAATATTAATGCTAAAAAAAATGTTTTCACGATAACTTCCTGTTTGATTATTAAACACTTTTTAACATTAGCCTATTTTTCTGAGCAAAGAAACACCTGCGATGGATCTACCAAAAATCGATCACTCAACCCCTCTCGGCCTAATAGCATTAGGTAGCTCATATCAGAACGGTCAGTTAATGTAATTTCAATTTCAAAGGTTAATCCGCCAATCACCATAGGTGTTTTAATGACATAACGTTGCTCCGATGTACCGTTTGAAGACTTAATTCGACGTAAGTCATGAATTTCAGCCTTACAAGTAACTATCTTACTTACGTTATGAATATCTGGGTGAATATCAAATTGCACCGCACGTTTACCATCAATTTTACACTTAGCTATATTATCTACGTGCAGTGACGAGGTTTTAGCGCCGGTATCTACTCGTACTTCAAGTTCCGAAATAGCCAACTCTGGGAGCTGGCATACTTCTAAATTTCCGATAATTAATTTCTCAGTCATGTTGTTCTCTATTACTGATCTAAACCGCCAGATAACTCTGGTAAAAGCTGTTCTTGTACGTTTTCAATATGCTCAACAATGTCATCGTCTTCTTCACTGAAAAAGGCAATATGGAACATAGCTTCACCTTCTTGTACTAAAGGGATATTTTGTTGACCAATAATAATCCCATTTTTCTCGGCAATGACTTTATTGATAACGTTACCGTATGGGCTACCAATTTCAGCGAGCACATCGCCTTTTTCGACCTTGTCACCTAACTTCACTTTTGTATTAAAAATGCCGCTAGCGTTCGCTCTGTACCATTTACTGCTATTTGCCACTGCACATGACGGGTTCTTTTGTTTGTTTTTACGCAACATACCAAAATGGCGCAAAATGTTTTTAACGCCTTTAACACCCGCTCTAATGGAAAACTCATCAAAGCGAAGTGCTTCGCCTGCTTCATACAACAATACTTTGGTCTTCGTATGACTTGCCGCTTCACGCAATGAGCCTTCTAAAATGTCAGCGTTGAGTACCACAGGCACACCAAACAGTTGTGCTAAGTGGTTTGTTTCTTCATCTTTCAAATTGGCTCTAATTTGAGGCAAGTTTGAGCGATGAATCGCACCTGTATGCAAGTCGATACCGTAATCACACTTGCTCACAACTTCAGTTAAAAACTTATTGGCTACCCTAGAGGCTAACGAACCTTTTGCCGAGCCTGGAAAGCTGCGGTTTAAGTCACGTCTGTCCGGCATATAACGGCTTTGGTTTACCACGCCATACACATTCACAATTGGCACCGCAATTAAAGTACCGCAAAGCACTTTAAACTTAGGGTTTGAAATAACACGTCTAATGATTTCAATGCCGTTTAACTCGTCGCCATGAATCGCCGCACTAATAAAAATAGTAGGGCCAGGCTTTTTAGCGCGAAATACATGAATCGGTAAAGACACATCAGAGTCTGTGTATAACTTTGCAACTGGCAATTCAAACTTAACGTTTGTGCCCGGCAAAATTTCATTGCCGTCTATAACCAACGGAGCTTGTGCCATTAGCCTTTACCTTTTGTACGGTTGTTATTTGGTTTTGCGTTTTTAGCAATAGACTCAAACACCATTGATGCAACGTCTTTTCCTGTTGCTGTTTCAATACCTTCTAGACCTGGCGAAGAGTTAACTTCCATAACCATTGGACCATTCGAAGATTGAAGCAAATCAACACCACAGAAATTTAATCCCATGGCTTTAGCAGCATTCACTGCCGTTTCACGCTCTGCTTTGGATAACTTAACTAAAGTTGCGCTACCGCCGCGATGCAGGTTAGAACGAAACTCACCTTCAGCGCCTTGACGTTTCATGGCTGCAACTACTTTACCGCCAACCACTAGACAGCGAATATCTGCGCCGCCAGCTTCTTTTACAAACTCTTGCACAAGAATGTTGGCTTCTAGACCCATGAAGGCTTCAATAATTGCTTCTGCTGCTTTGTTTGTGTCAGCCAACACCACACCAATGCCTTGTGTACCTTCAAGCAACTTAATAACCAGTGGTGCGCCGCCTACGTTTTTAATCAAATCTTTGATTTTATCAGGGCGACTAGCAAAACCCGTACGCGGAAGGCCAATACCCTTGCGTGATAATAGTTGTAACGATCGTAACTTGTCGCGTGAACGGCTAATCGCCACAGACTCATTAATAGAGTACGTACCCATCATTTCAAACTGGCGAACAACGGCGGTGCCGTAAAATGTTACCGATGCACCAATGCGAGGAATAACCGCGTCGTATTTAGGAAGCTCTTTGCCGTGATATCTTACCGTCGGGCGGCTTGATGTAATGTCCATATAACAATGCAAAGTATCAATAATATCAACTTCATGACCTAACGCTTCACCCGCTTCTTTTAAGCGACGTGTAGAGTACAGGTTTTTATTACGAGACAAGATGGCGATTTTCATTAGTAGCCTTAATAAATTAATTTATAAAGAAAAATTAGTTGAGCAAAGGTGCTCATCAGTTAATCAAGACTAGAACAAAAAGGTGAAATAATGGAACTTTATTTTCACGATATTGAAAAATAATTAAAGCAATAATGGATAAAAAAAAGCGGCTCACTTACTATAATAAGAGATAGTTTTAAAATTCAGTGACTCTAAAGGAATAACAGAGGCTGAATCATCTTAAATAGCAAGGAGTCGGAATTGATATCTCGAGTGGTCATTTTACTTACCATGGTTGTTTGTTTTTCATCTTGGGCATTTGCCTCGGAACGCTTAGAAATAAAGGCCGAACCCTATGTTAAAACCAATACTCGAGTGGGCCAGTTGGCCTTTTTCAAAACCTACCAACAGTCCTTCAAATCCGCCGGGAATATCACTCAACTTACCCTTGAAGAAGGTCAAACGTTCAAAAAAGGCGATGTACTTGCAAAGGTGGATACGGACGATCTTTCTTCCGAGCTAAATCAACTGATTGCTGAAAAAGCGTTCGTAAATAAAGAAATTGAACGACTGAAAAAATTAAAGAAAGTGAATGCCGTTTCTCAAAGTGACGTAGACCGACAGAAGTCTCGCTCCTCACAACTTAGAGCACAAATCATTCGTACACGAGAGTTTCTTGATGCTGCACTTATTGTTGCGCCGTTTGATGGCGTTGTTATTTCGCGTTATGTAGATGCTGGCGAGTTTGTGAGTGCCGGACAAGCGGTGGTATCAATTGCGCCAATGAAAGAGAACTTTGTGGTAGAAGTGGCCGTGCAAGATCAGCTTCTTTCTCATTTGGCGGTTGGTCAGAAAATAATGTTAGAGAATAGAACAACAGAAGCAAAGTTATTAGGCGAGGTGAAAACCGTACCTCAAATGCCGGACGCCAGTACAGGTCTCTTTGTTGTGAAGATCATGGTTACCGACACTGAAAATACCCGCGTAGGCTCTTTGTACAATGTGACGTTAACGCAATCAATGAACATGGTTTTCCCTGTGCCAGCTGATTATGTGCAACTGGACTTCAATCAAACGGCAATATTAATGGTAAGCAATGGCTCGGAACAACCAAAACCGAAGAGGTTGAAGGTGATAGACCATAGTCCTGACCTTGTTTACATTAAAGCAGATTCTCAATCGGCTATTAAAATAGAAAAAATGGATTAATGCCAATATGCTGCACTCGGTAACTCAATACCTGTCTAAAAACGTTCGGTTGCTAGGGCTGTTTTTAGCAATGGTTTTCTTGTTGGGCGGAAACTCTCTGCTTAATATGCCCAAAGCAGAAGACCCACAATTTATGCTTCCTATAAGTAGTGTTGAAATTATAGCACCTGGCATGTCACCGGCATTAATTGAAACGCAAGTTATTGAGCCCATAGAGCGTTCACTTGATTTAGTTGAAGACATTAAAACCATCGAGTCTCGGGCCAGACATGGTTCAGTAAATATACTCATCAAGTTTATTCATGGCACTAACCCGCAAGATGGCTTTGATGAAATTGTTCGAGCCGTCACTCGCGTACGAGGTGAGTTACCCGACTCAGTGCAAAACATCGTTTACTTTAAAGCGTCACCAACAACGGTAAATGTACTGCAGCTGGCGGTTTCCCACCCCAATAATGATTGGCAAACCATAAAACGTGGCGCCACAAAACTGAAAAAACTCTTACAAGCTTTACCTAATGTTCAAGAAGCAGGTGTATGGGGGCTTCCACAATTAGTGGTGGCGGTTAATGTTGATCCGGCCAAATTAATTCAGTACAAGGTCAACATTCAGCAAGTGATGCAAGCGGTGGCTAACCGAGGCGAGGCAAGTCACGCTGGGTATTTAGATGATAAGCAGGTTCGGTTTACCATAAATCTGTCAGGTGAATATAAGAACGTTGAGCAACTAAAGCAAACCGTCATAAAAATGCATGACGCAGCTCAAATTACCTTAGCGGATATAGCCGATGTAGAAATAGACTTTAATAAACCAGACAACATTGCCTTTGTTGCCGATAAACCGGTTGTTTTTGTAACAGCACAGCAGCGCATGGGCGCCAATATATACAAGCTAGGTGCACAAGTAGAAGGTGTTTTAGAAGAGTTTGAAAAAGCCCATAGTGACCTGCATGTGCAAACTGTTTTTGCTCAAGAAGACAGTGTTCATTATCGCATAAACGGGTTTTTAAGAGACCTCGCTAGTGGCTTATTGTTAATACTGATTTGTTTATTTTTCTTTATGGGATTCAAACAATCTTTTTGGGTCTCGTTAGCACTCCCTATTACTATTTTTGCTACGTTGACCATAATGAACTTGATGGGGTTTGTATTACAGCAAATGACCATTGCCGGTTTAATCGTGGCGCTAGGTTTGCTGGTGGACAACTCTTTAGTGGTGGTGGAGCAGTTTGTTAAAGTGCAAGACAAAGTGTCTAATCGCATGGAGGCGGTTAAACAGGTTATTGCCGACGTTGGTTTACCGTTAGTTTCAGGCACACTAACAACGGTGTTCGCGTTTTTACCTTTGCTGTTATTGCAAAGCGATACTGGCGACTTTATGCGGGCGCTACCAGTGTCAGTTTCTATCTCATTATTGGTTTCTTTGGTTGTTGCATTAATTGTATTGCCCGTATTAATGAGTGTGTTTGGCGTATCTAAAGAATCCAGTTGGACCTTATCATATAAGTTGAATAAATTTGCTGAAGGCTGGTTTTCTAGTTTATTGAGCCGCCTATTAAAGAGACCAATTTGGGTACTTTTAGTGTTTGTTATTGGCGTAGCAGGTTGCATTAGCTTAATGTCTAAAGTGGGCGTGAGCTTATTTCCAAAAGCAGAAAAAAGCATGCTGGTGGTTAATTTAGAAACTCCTATGCAGTCGTCACTTAAATACACTGAAACCGCCGCACTGCAATTAAGTAAAGAACTACAAAAGCTTAAACATGTAAAAAATGTGGTGACTACAGTGGGCGCCACTAGCCCAAGAATCTACTACAACCATACCTCAGACCGAGGTCGAGCCAACTTTGCTCAGTTGTTGGTTATTGCTGATGACTACGAAAAGAATAAAATCCAAAGCATGATCAATACAATACGAGAAAAATATACTGGGTCGAGTTTGGGCAAGATAAACGTTTTTGAATTCCAGCAAGGACCAGTGACCGACAGACCTATTACTATTCGTATATTAGGCGATGATTTAGATCAAATAGGTCAACGAGCCGCACAAATACAAGAGTATATTGCAAACCTTGAACATACTTTTGATGTGCGCAATATCACTGGCGAGTCTGGTTTTGCTTACGACATTAAAATTGATGAAATAAAAGCTCATCAACGCGATGTTGATCTGCAGTCAGCCGAACAACAAGTTAGCTTGCTAATAGACGGTGAATTTGCCGCTGAAATTAACGACCGCTTTGGTCAAGCCTTTCCAGTATTGATCCGCAGCAAACAAGAGTCGGTTGATGCACTAGAATCTATGTATATTAAAAATAGACAAGGTTTAGATATCCCTTTGTCGTCTATCGCTAAAATAGAAGCAACAAGACTTAAACCTGCTTTTTATCATTACCAGCGAATCAGAATGGCTCGAGTATCAGCTGATGTAGTTAAACCTGGCAACGTGGCTGAAATTACTCAAAACATTGAAGCGTATATGAATGATTTAAGTTGGAAAAACGGCTTAAGTTATAAAATTGGTGGTGAAGAAGAAGCCAGAAAAGAAAGCTTTGGTGGCTTATCTCAAATTCTCATTGTTGTGGTGGTGAGTATTTTTGTATTACTGTTCATTCAATTTAATAGTTTTGCACAGCCACTAGTGATCATTAGCCTACTGCCCATTGCTTTTGCTGGCGCCGTGTTTGGTATGTTTGCTACAAACCTCAGTTTTTCCATGATGGCCTTCATTGGTTTAATAAGCCTAATAGGTATCATGGTGAACGACGCCATCATTGTTGTCGATGGCTTTAACCGAGGGCGATACCGCTTTAATTCAGCAAAAGAAGCCATGGTTGAATCAGTGGCGAGTCGATTTACTCCGGTTATTCTAACCTCGTTAACAACCATTGTTGGCCTATTACCGCTCACCCTTTATGGTGGCGATTTATGGCAGCCAATGGGAATAGTGATTATTACCGGTTTGGGCTTTACCACACTCGCCTCATTAATATGGGTTCCAGCGTTTACACTAATTTTGTCTAGGCGTAAAAACTAGCTGTCTTATATGATAAGCTTTTAGGTACTTTAAGCAGCATGCACTCTAATTTTAGAGAATTACTTTCGACGGAGAAATAAAGTAATGTACGAAGAGTTTTTTGGGTTATCACGAAAGCCGTTTCAGTTGACCCCAGATCCAGAAATATTCTTTGCGAGTACAGGGCATCAGAAAGCACTGTCTTATTTGCAATATGGATTAACTCAAAGCGAAGGTTTTATTGTTATCACTGGTAACGTAGGTACAGGTAAAACTACCATCGCAAACCACCTTATTTCGCAACTTGAAGAACAAAATATTGTTGCACGGCAGTTAGTGACGCCAAACTTGTCTCCGGACGATCTTATTGTCGCTATTACTAAGCTGTTTAAACTTCACCCTGAAGGCAATACCAAAGCCGCTCACATTGCAGAGCTGACGGACTACATGAGGCGTTTGAACGCGCTAGGCCGTAGAATGTTACTTATCATTGATGAAGCGCAAAACTTACCAGTAGAGTCCATTGAAGAGCTGAGAATGTTGTCGAATATTCAAGTGGATGGTAAATCTATCATTCAAAGCTTTTTATTAGGCCAATCGGAATTAGAAGGCATACTTAG
Source organism: Psychrosphaera sp. (assembly GCA_028098005.1). The sequence continues at coordinate 19,201 of JAOHFM010000011.1, read as the reverse complement.
TGCGCCTATTATGGAACAATTTCGTCAACGTGTTATTGCATCAGCAAGCCTTACGGCACTGAGTGAGCAAGAGCTTTACAACTACATCAACTTTCGAATGAACAAAGCTGGCTGGGAAGGTGAACCGTTATTCTCTCAGGAAGCGGTATCCGTTGTTCATAAGTTTACCGACGGTATTCCTCGTAAAATTAATACCTTTTTAGATCGCGTTTTGTTGTTTACGTTTATGGAAGAGAAACACTCTATTGATGTGGATGTTATTAACGACGTGATTAAAGAAGTATCTAGTGAGCTTAATCACCAAGTTGACGATGTACACACCATTCGTCATTCTGGAGTGCCGGCTACTGCATCAAATCCAATGCCTAAAAAACAGTTAAGCGATAGAGACTTTGCACCGTCTGAATCTGAACTTGCAGACTTAAATTCAGCCTTAATGGGTAACGGATTAAACACTGAAAAAATCGAAACGTTGTTAGAATCAATTCTGATGATGAACCGACGTTCTTTGTTAGTTCAAAGCCAAATTCTAAAAGAGCTAAAAATTCAAAACGAAATGAGCAGCTCAGATGATAAGAGTAAATCCGACCACTAAAGCAAATAATAAGCTCTAGCTACAAAGTTAATAACGAGTCCTAGTCATCAAGGCTAGGATTAAATTTTGTGAGGCATGTTAAAAATATTTGACATGAACATGGAATGCCCCTATATTTCTTCCATCAGTAATGTTAATAATATTTAACATCAATTCACACATGCGGTGACACACTGCGAAGGAATTTATTATGTCATTTAACGAAAAGTCAGCTTGGGTTATGTTCATTGTATTGCTCATTCCATCAGGTCTTTATTTTAGTAGTGTTTATTACTTATCTACATCCGTTGGTTATTTAATAGAGCCATCAGTACCCAAACTGATTATGTACACAATTATTCTGGTTGTGTTGTCTATTATTGGCCAAACCCTAATTGCTTTGTCGTCTCCTAAAGAAGCAAACTCTGGCTTGGACGAACGCGACAAAGTCATTGAAACAAAAGCAGGTCACTGGTCAGGTTACGTTTTAGGTTTTGGTGCTGTATCTGGGTTAATTCACTACTTGGCTTTTAGCCAAGGCAGCATGTTGTTCTATATTATTTTTGGTAGCTTGGTCATTAGCCAATTAATAGAGTATTTAATGCAAATTTTACTTTATCGCAGAGGTTATTAAGATGGCGAAACTTCTCCCTATTGATAACAATGTGAGAGAGCTTCGTGAGCGTCATAACAATATGACTCAAGGGCAGTTAGGTGAGTTGGTAGGAGTAACCCGACAAACCGTTGCTGCTATTGAACAGCGACGATATTCACCCTCACTGGAAACCGCATTTCGCATTGCTCGAGAGTTTAATGTGGGATTAGACGACGTTTTTACCTGGGAAGGCGAATAGTGCGAAATGTAAAAGCCAGATCTAATCTGGCTTTATGTCTTTTAAATTGTACTTTTCGATTAACGAGTAAAGAGTCGGTCGTGTTACGCCAAGTAATTCCGCCGTTCTAGACATATTATGCTTCGACTGAGCAAACGCCATTCGAATCGCTTGGCTCTCAGCGTGTTCTCTCACGGCTTTTAAGTTTAGCTCAGTGATCTCATCGCTATTCGTTTGAACATTATAAAATCCTAAATCTTCTGCTGAAATCAAACTGGTGTCTGAAATAATAACCGCCGATTTCAGTTTGTTTTGCAGCTCACGAATATTACCTGACCAGTTATGCGCCATCATTGCTTGAATAGCGTCTTCAGTAAAACCTCTCACATTTTGAGAAAACTCTTGGTTAAATATATGCAGAAAATGTTTTGCTAACACCACTACGTCACCACTTCTTTCGCGTAGTGGCGGAATTTCTATGGTTACTTCGCCAACGCGGTAGTATAAATCTTCACGAAACTCTTCACGCTTAGACATTTCCGGCAGATCTCTATGGGTTGCACAGATAACTCGAACATTAACGGAAATCTCATTTCTACCACCAACTCGTTCAATCACTCGTTCTTGTAAAAAACGCAGCATTTTTGCTTGTAAATTTAATGGCATATCACCAATTTCATCTAAAAATAAAGTGCCGCCATTGGCAAACTCCACTTTACCTTTAGTGGTTTTAGCCGCGCCGGTAAAGGCGCCTTTTTCATAACCAAAAAGTTCGCTTTCTAGAAGGTTGTCAGGGATTGATGCACAGTTTATCGCAACAAATGGGCCTTTATTTCTTGGGCTCGATTCATGAATCGCTTTAGCAAATACTTCTTTACCTGTGCCACTTTCACCAAGAAGTAATGTTGTGATATCGGCTTTGGCAATTTTCTCCGCTAATCTACAGGCTTTTTGAATGTCTGGGCTATTGCCAATAATGCCACCAAAAGGATTGTGACCTTGTTGCAATGAGCGATGTTCATCTTCGAGCTTCGCCAAGTTAAACGCTCGGCCTACAATTATAGACAATGTGTCCATGTCGATAGGCTTTTGATAAAAGTCATATGCACCAAGCTCAATGGCTTTGAGAGCATTGGTTTTGTCTGAATTACCGGTAACAACAATAACTTTAGTATTAGGGGCGAGGCTCATAATATCGGCCAATACTGCAAGGCCTTCAGATGCATTTGTCGGGTCAGGTGGTAAACCTAAATCTAACGTTACTACTTTAGGCTCGTGACGACGAAGTTGGGAAATAGCTTTTTGGCGATCTTCAGCAAAGATAAGCTCGTAACCAGACAAGCCCCACTTAAGTTGTTTTTGAATACCTAAATCGTCTTCTACAATCAGTAACTTATCCACGCTAATTCCTTTATTTAATCCTTTATGGGCCTTGCATATTATTCAAACGGGAGGGCTAATATAAATGTTGTTCCTAGCCCTACATCACTACTCACCGTTAAACTGCCATTATTTTCTTGCGCAAATGTTTTGGCCTCATAAACACCAACGCCCATGCCCGCGTTGCCTTTCGTTGTTTCAAAAGGTTTGAATAGTTGATTATCAATGAATTCTTGCGTCATGCCAATGCCAGTATCAGAAATAATCACCTTAATAGTCTGATTTAACTTATCCAACGTTACCTTAATCAACACAGATCCGGTTTCGTCTGTTGCTTGTTGGGCGTTATCAATAAGGTGGCCGATAACGGAACTAAACCTATCTTTGTCTAAGTCTAAAGAAAGTGGGCTTGAGTTTGGAACAAATACTGGATTTGGTAATGCATTTTTAAACTCAGAAACAACAGCCGATAACGTCTCGTTCAGCTCTATTAATACCGCAGAACTTCGTTGTTGTTGTTTATCTTTAAGTTGCGACAGCATTTTATCCATACGCTCTTTCGTGTGTTCCAGCGTTTCAAAGGTATCATCAATAAACTCCGGGTTGTCTCGGAATTTCTTACCGTTACTAACAATCATACCAATTTGGGCAATAACGTTTTTTAAATCATGAACAACAAAGGCCGACATGCGATTGAACGCGGCAAATTTAGCATTTTCTTCAAGTCTGATTTTTGCTTCGTTCGACTTAATAAAGCTAGAAACTTGCGAAGACACCGCCGTTAAGTAATCTTTAATTTCCCAGTTCACTTTAATGCGGTCAGCGTTTTTACTCGATAGTAAAAAACAGCCATGTAACTTATCGTTGATAAAAATAGGTAGAATAATTTCTATACCATCTTTGACTAAGCTTTCCACCTTGCATTCGCTAAAGTGAATTTTGTATTCATCTCGCTCAAACTCAGGTAAATCAATTATCCAATGGCTTTGTTCTAAGTTTGGAATTAAACAATGTAGCTCAAGTAAACTCTGGTGTGACAAACCAAACAGATCAGGCGTAACGAGCTCCAAATGTTCATGTTGAAGCATTATGTAAGCGCCAGTACTGTAGTGCAATGAGCCACAAACACCTTTTAAGCTAGTAGAATAGAAGTCTTGGTTTACATCATTTTCATTCAACGTATTTGTGAGTTTTAACCACTCTTCACGATAATCAAATTGGTTGGCATAAAAGTGTTTTTGAATATAGGTTTTAAAGTACTTTCTTAACGACTCAGACACAAAGATATAGGCCAAAGCCACTAAGGCACCAGCAATAAAAACAATTTGTAAAACACCTGACCAAGTAGCGCCAATTTGCTGAATAACATAGCCAGTCATGGCCATGACTAATAAATAACCACCAGAAAACAATAGCAACGAACTGTTAAGTACAACATCACGGGAAATAAAAACGCTTAAATCCCAGCTTTTTACCCGCTTCATACTTAGCAGTAATAGCGGCGTAAGCATCGCATAAATATAAGGGCGAGACGCCAAATAATTAACATCAACAGCACTAAGCAGCAGCGCATTCGACATCATTATTAGATGGAATATATTTACCATGGCAAGGCCAAGCACTAATGGCTTATAAGCCCACTTTTGATCCCCGGCATTTCGGTATATTTGTTCAATTAAGATAAGCTGAATAATGCTGCCTAATAAGCTACCGGCAATGACTAAGCGCAACTCCATGGCTTGATCAAAAAACGGCGAAAAGATGGCAAAGTTAAAAATGATAATTAGAAAAACAATTGTAAGTACATACTTACTTCTTAGCATTTTGGTCATAGAAGTAGGTTGATTGTCTAAAATTGACAGCAATAACAAGGACCACATTCCAATTTGCAAAGACTCTAACAACGGAGAAACAAAGAAAGTAGATTGAGAAAATGCGGCGCCTAAAGCATAACCTAAAGACCAAACAATCATCATAACGTATGTAATTAAAAATACTGCGCGCAATGGCCCCTTTGCATTACTTCCAAATAATAGAGCTGAATTAGACAAAAAGCCTATTAAACAAAGAGTAAGGCCAATAAAATATGCAATTTCCACAACTAGGTCCTGTTTTAATTATTATTCTAGTTACTAAATTTTTAGTTTTAGTTTTAGTTTTAGTTTTAGTTTTAGTTTGTGCTGGCTTGCTTAAGCAGCTTATGAATTTCCGACACCGGAATAGCGTAACTAATGCCACTAGGGTCGGACAATACTTTTTCGCGCGTAGACTTCACTAATACACTATTAATAATTGCAATCACTTCTCCTGTTGCTGTTTCAACAACCGGACTGCCACTATTACCTGGGTAGGCCGTCATATCTAATTGATAAACAAATAGCGGATTGCGCAAGCGTTTAATCATTTCTATCGATAATTGACTGGCGTTTTTTTGTGGAATAGCTTGTGGCACAAATGCAGAAACATAACCGACATTTATTGCTTTGAATAAGCCTAACACGGAACCAATAGGCAAGCCGGCCATCATAATTTGGCTTCCTGCCGGTGCATTGTAATCGCTGCCACTAAGCGTTAACGCAGGCAACGATGCATTAATTTCAATAATCGCAACATCAGCGCGCTCATCTTGAGCAATTAATTTAGCGTTATAAAAACGTGCTTTTTTACCTTCACCCACATGAACCGATATTTGAGCTTTGTCGGCTTCATAAGCCTTTCCGTTCACAACATGATGATTTGTCGCAATAATACTTTTGGTTGCCGATGAGCGAACCACAAAACCTGTACCTAGCAACTGATAACGTGGCGCACTTAAAGGATTGTAAACGCCCACACCAACCACCGAGGGTTTTGTTTTTTCGGCAATAGGGGATATATTAGCAGACGCATTTGGCATTAAAGTGGCTAGTGATAGTATGCATATCATAGTCAATATTACTTTCATCATTTCAGTCCTGAGTAAGGTAATTTTGACAATACTAATATTAAAAGTAGTTTAAATATATAAACGTCGCTATATTTAAATATCGGTACAGTACAGTACAGTACAGCACTTCGTATAAAAAGGCGCTGGTTAAAGTACGTGGTAAAAATCATGTGAAAGGGAAGTAAGTTGAACCTTATTAAAAAATTATCAAATAATGCTTTGGTAGGAAAGTATGTAAGATATCTGTTGCAGATATTGGTAAATAGTAAAGCAAAAAAAATAGCAGCACATTTTGCTAGGTATCTACAACCTACAATTGCCAATACTGAAAATTTGAAAAAAGTATCGTATGAGCTTCGCCATTCGGTCTATTGTGAAGAGCTTGGTTTTGAAGAGTGTAGAGAAGATAGGCTAGAGATTGATGAGTTTGACCCTCAGTCATTACATTGTTTAATTCAACACAAGTCTAGTAATAAATATGCAGGAACTGTTCGAGTTGTTTGCTCGAAAAATGATTCTGAGTTATTACCAATTGAAAAGTATTGCTTAGACTCGATTGATAACGATGAATACCATCCATCAAAATTTCCAAGGAATAAAATTTCTGAAATATCTAGATTGGCAGTTCCTGCAGAATTTAGAAGAAGAAAAATTGATCAACATAAAGGATCTGCAACAGGAGCGATAAACCCAGCAGCTTACTCAGAGAAAGAGTTGCGTTGTTTTCCTTTCATTGCCGTTGGTCTTTATTTTGCTGCTGCAAGTATAGTTTTAAAAAATGGTATAGACCATGTTTACGTAATGATGGAGCCTAGGCTAGCTAGGAGTTTATCTATGGTTGGGATTAACTTTGTTCAAATTGGTCCAGTTGTGGATTACCACGGTAAAAGAGCGCCTTACTATATTGACCCAAACTCGTTAAACACAACATTGAAACCTGGTTTTCTAGAGCTTTTTAGAAGAATTCAAGATTGCGTGAAAAATGACAAAATTGATGATGCTTTAAATTTTGAAGCGGAAGAAATAAGCGGCAAAGCTAATGGTTTGTCGTTTTTTAATCTCAGTATGCCAATACAAAAGTAAAGTTCGTCCCAATGCACATATAATAGGATTTAGTTATGTTTGATTACAATGAAGCATTTTCAAGAAATATTGGTTGGGTTACAGAGTCAGAGCAAAATACACTTCGAAATGCCACCGTAGCTATTGCTGGTATGGGGGGCGTCGGAGCATCCCATGCTATAGATTGCAGTCGACTTGGTATAGGTAATATAAAAGTATCTGATTTAGATGATTATGATGTGGCTAATTTTAATCGACAGGCGGGGGCGTTTATGTCAACGGTAGGCATGCCTAAATCAGAAGTGATGGTTAGGACGATTAAAGACATAAATCCAGAATGTAATGTTGAAAATTTTGATACTGGCATTTCGTTAGATAATCTGGACGAATTTTTAAAAGGCGTTGATGTGTACATTGATAGTCTCGATATTTTTGCACTTGAAATTCGTCGAGCTGTTTTTAAACGTTGTTATGAATTAGGGATTCCAGCAATTACCGCTGCACCAATGGGCTTAGGTGGTGCAATGTTATGCTTTACAAAAGATAGCATGAAGTTTGAAGATTACTTTGATTTTAAAGATGCTCCTGCAAGCGCAACAGATGACACAAAAGACCAAACCTTTAATGAGAATATAATTCGATTCGTTTGCGGAGTGTCGCCTTCAGTTCAACAACGCCATTATTTAGTAGAGCAGGGTTCAGTCAACTTTTTAAATAAAAAAGTACCGTCAGCTGCAATGGGTATCTCTCTGGCGACTGGCATACTCTGTTCAAATGTATTTAAGCTATTATTGAAACGGGGCGAAGTTATAACGGCGCCAAGAGGACTCCACTTTGACGCATACCGAAATAAGTTAATCAAAACTTGGCGTCCTTTTGGTAATAGAAACCCATTGCAAAAGTACATGTTTAAAGTAATTAAAGGAATGTTGGACAAACAATGAATGTCAGTTTTTTTAACAGTTAATTATGATGGTGATGCAAGTTATTGATACAAAAGGGTTTTAAAGTTGGCATTAAGTTTGCTAAATAACTAGGAAAGCATACCGTACTGTAAAACAGGATAACGAAAATGAAAAAATTAAGTTTATTAGCAGCACTAGTATTAACTAGCACAGCTGCAACAGCAGACCCAATATTCTTGGACGTTGGCAAGGATTTTGGCGCAAATAATTTTAATAAGGTTGGTGGTGTAACTACTACTGGTTGGTTAAATGAATTATCGTTCAAATATGAGTCTGACTCAGTAATTACTGATGAAGATGGTGATTTCACCCTTTCTGCGGGTGATACAATTAAAAGCTCTGGTGGTGTTTTACGTAACGACTTCGCTACAGACCACCCAGGCTTCTTAAGTGGTTTAGCAGAAAATCATTTTACTAGTTTATTACCAGGCCAAATAGGTGGTGAAAGCCACAACGGTTTTGATGCTGCAAACGGTTCTAACTGGGGCATGACATTAGGCTTTACAAATGTAGAAGGCGTATTTAACGCTGATAACACTATTACATATAATAGTGGCCAAATTAGTATTTACTATTTTGATGCTGACCCTTCGCTTCCTTCAGGTGTAAGTGACTTAGTTCGTTTATTTGACTTTGACTTAAGCACTGGTGCTGACGGCTATAATGGCGTTGTTGGTACAGGTCTTGTTGGTGACATTAATAATTCAAATATGACTGAATGTGTTAATGGTGTAGCACTAACTGATGCATCATGTGTGTTAGCTGGCGATGTACTGAATGTTGCATATCGTAGTGGTTCATTAACTGGAAGTGAAGCAGAAGCAAGAGCAGCTGCAGATCCTTCTTTCCAATTTGGTTCATTTGTAATTACTAACACTGAGCAAATTGGTAATGTTTCATTTAACCCACAAGGCCAGTTCTTAATCAGTGGTAGCCACGACGGTTCAATCACGTTTAATGTGCCAGAGCCAGGAACACTTGGCTTGTTCGGTTTAGCACTGTTAGGTGTAGCCGGTGCCGCAAGACGTAAATCATAATACCTAGTAGGTAATGCTTTATAAGAAAGCCACTGGTGATAACCAGTGGCTTTTTTTTATGTGCATAAATAAGTATTAAGTTTCTCTCAAGTATGTAAAAAGCCTCATATTAAAGAGGCTTTTTACATAAATAGTTAGCAAACTTGGCTTTAAAGTTTACGCTACAAACTATTTAGTTTGTTCTTGATTTTTTGATTGTTAGGATCAATTTTTAACGCACTTTCTAATAGTATAATCGCCTCTGCTTTCAGGTTTAATCCTAATTTAATGTCAGCCGCCGTATCAAGAATGTTTATATTGTTCGGTGCTTGTGTTACGGCTTGACTAATATACTTATCAGCAGTTTCTAACTCACCTTCTTTTTGGTACAAATAAGCGATGTTATTTAGGGCAAGTAGACTATTCGGTGTGTTTTCTAATATTAAAGCATATTCGGTAATGGCTCGTTTAGGATTGGTAAGCATTAACTCATTGGCGAGTAAAAATCGCGACTTCAGATCATTCGGGTTGCTACCGAGATACTTATCAAGAAATACTATTGCAGTTTCTCTACTATCAAGCTTTTGATAGGCGTAAACAATAAGCCCAATGTTGTAATGGTTTGTAAATTCATCATGTGTTTCTAAAAGCAACCGCAACCCGTCTTGTGTTTTGTTATTCAAAACTAAAATGTTGCCATACACTTGTTTTCCTACTGTTGTCATCTTCGCTCTATCTGAAGAGGCTTTATAAATTTTATTTGCACTATTAACATTGCCTGAACGTAACAGCAAATGGGCATTTAACATGGCTATTGCGTCATTGTCAGCAAACTTAACATAAGCACGTTGTGAAGCGTCCAAAGCAGCTTGAGAGTTTCCTACCATGTCATAGTAGATAATTTGTTGCAGTCTAGCCTGTGGATTATTGGGTTCTATTGAAACCCAATCTTTGTAAGTTTTATCTGCCTCACTAAATTGCTCTAGTTGTATCTCTAACTTCGATTTTTGAGCCATTAAAACAGCGGGGGCGCTGAGGTGGTCAGGTGAAATCGACGAGATAACTGAATAAGCTTCTTGTAATCGGCCTTCCTCTAAAAGTAATTGAGTAAGCGTTAGTTTCAACTGATGTTGCTCTGGATTTGTTTCAACATAGCTAGATAGTTGCTTTAACGAACGTTTTTCTATATCAGAAATAGCTTCCAATTTATAAAGCTCTACATACAAAACAGGAATGTCAGGCTTCTGATTCAACTGCTTTATAACTACTTCTGCAGCTTCATTTATTCTGCCAAGTTGCTTTAACAACCGCGATTGGATGATTCGGAATTTATAGCTTGCAGGGGATAATGATATTGCACGATCTATAGAAACTAGCGCATCATCAAGGTTACCTTGTTTTTCTAGAATTTCACTTTCTAGTAAATAGCCATGAGCTTGATGCTCACTGTTCACAAGCTGTTTTGCGATGTGATTTGCTTTCTCAAACTCTGAATCTTGAAGGTAAGCTTTTGCTAATGCATAACTTGTATTGAGTGCTGTAGGGTCATCTTGTTGAGCGCTTTCTAGTAGCTCAATGCCAGCATTCTTGTCATTCGTCGAAAATTTTAACAGTGCAAGTTGAAACTTCTGCATTCTATTGAGATTAGAATTTTGACTTAGCTTATCTATAGCTAGTTCAGCATTGTGAGAATCATTATTTGCAAGTAATCTGTATGCTGAGGCAGCCAATAGCTGATTCTCAATTGAGTCCAAACCGTCTTCTACGTCAATAGTGTCGATAATATCGGTATTCTTACCTAGCTTATATTGGGTCAGCATATACGCGCGATGAACAGGGTGGTTTTTACCTAGTTTTTCTGCAACAGGCTCTAGGTAATTTAAGGCTTGCTCCAATTTATTAGTTCTGAAAGCTGAATACCCAGCTAATAACCTAATGCCATCACTGGTAAGGCCATTCTGGTATGCAAACTCAGCATCTAAATAGGCTTCTTCATACTTATCCAATTCAAAATAACTAAAAGCCCTAATCTGCTTTGCGGTTGGGCTATTAGGATATTTTTTTAGGTACTTGTTAATAATTTCACTGGCCTCCTCATGCTGACCATTCAAGTTATGAGTATCAGCTAGGTACAATGAAGCAATACTATGAGACGGCTTAAGCTCCAAATAAGCTTCCCATGATGAAATTGCAGCACTATAATTTAACTTGGCGGTTTGCAAAATCGCTTTTAAGAAAATGGCGTCAGAGAACTTACCGTCTAAATCTAACGCGGCGTCCAATTTTTCCAACGCCGTTTCTCGATTATCTAACGATGCAATATAAGCTTGATGTAACAACTTATACTTAGATTGACCATCGCTATTAATTTCTATACTTTTAGCCGCAACACTATCTGCCATATTTATCAAAGCTATAACTTGGTAGGCATTATGAGCATCTATCACTTCTGGCGACAGCCCATCTAAACCATCAATATCAAATAGCAAAACATCTTCAAACTTAAAAAGGCCAATGTAGGTACTAAAAAGATTAGGCAGTACTTTGTTTAAATCCGCGTTGTGCTCTATGGCCAATAAGTATTCTTTTTCGGCAAATACAAAATTACCTGATTGAAAATAAATATCTGCAAGTAACAATCTAGCTTCGGCGAATTCCGGCTCTTGTTTTAATGCATTTTTTAGTTCAATGGTCGCCTGAGCCCATTGCTTTTTTTCGGCTAGTTGCTGAGCTTCTGTAAAAAGCGTTTCAGAGGATTTCTGGCTGCATCCTACCATCGCTAATAATAGTGAGGTGACGAGCAATGACTTTTTATATTTCATCTTTATTCCATTAATATTCTATATATGTAAACAGTTATATCACTAGTGCCGGTCAATTTCTAATTAGAAATTGATTGCTTTAATGAAATTAAATTTATTTAAATGTATGCTTGTATACACACCAAGTTTTAAGGGTAATTGAGGCAAGGATGACGACCGCTAAGACATACAAATTTCTAATTCTAGTGGCAAGCTTTTTCAGTATTGCACTGTTAAACTTAAATGTATCTGAATCCATATGGAAATACAGTTTTGACGATGGTACGTACTCCCACGCTCCACTAATATTAGTTATTATTAGCTTTTTGTTTTATGACATAGTAAAAACCAACGCATTAACGTTCAGAAAGCACATTTCACTTCCTGCGTTAGTGTTACTTTTTGGATCATCTTACTTATTTTGGGTAGCCACCAATGCTCAATTTAATCTACTCTATTGGGGATTAACCCCTGTTTTATTATTTGCACTATGCAACACATTGTTTAAGTTCAACTTTAAACTTTTGTTTGCCACACTTTATTTAGTGTTTTTAATTCCTATATGGGGCGTCTTAATTGTTCCTCTGCAAACTCTTTCTGTAAAAGCTGTCTCATTGATTATGTCATTTACATCAATGCCTGTATTTATAAGTGGCACTTTTGTAGAAATACCTTCAGGTGTATTTGAAATTGCAGGTGGCTGTTCAGGACTTAGGTACTTCATTACTTCATTGGCTATATCATCGCTATTTAGTTACTTACATTTGAATCAACTCAAATCCAAAATTTATTTCATTGCGTTAGCTATTATTCTTGCGCTAATTACAAACTGGGTAAGAATAGCTCTATTGATAGGTATTGGGCACTATACAGAAATGCAAAGTGGGCTAATGGAAGATCACAATATGTTTGGTTGGTACCTATTTGTTCCAGTGATATTTGGTTTGTTAAAATACGGAGATTACCTCGGAAATAAAGACGCGGAGCCTGTTTCTTTAGAGGTAGTTGAATCTGGAAATACACTATCAATTTCGGCTGTAATGTGTGGTGTCGTTACTATTGTATTGTTCTCTTCTGCTCTAAAAGCATTATTTATGGAGTCTAACAAGAATTATGAAAACGTAGATGGAGTTAAAAACGAATTACTTAATTTAAGTATGAGTAACCAAGACAGTACAGCGCCATTGGTTCACTATTATTCAAAGGTTAACATTAACAAAAACTCCAACGAGGAGCTTAATCTTACCTACTTTTTTAATGGACAAAATTTAGATGAAAAGCCAACTTATTATGAGAATGTTATTATTCCAAAAGGTTGGAGCGTTGTAGAGCGGGACAACCAATCAGAACAAGCGCTATACCATTTAAGCAAAGGTAAGAGCCGAGCATTATTAGCTGTATCTTATCAAGTGGAAGAGCAAAAAGTAGCGACTATATCTGAAATGAAAAAACTTCGCCTGCTTAAAGCATTGTTAGGCCAGAACCAAACAAAACTTAATTGGCATTTAAAGCAGTTGCCTAATCATAAACTAATAAGAGAGTAATATGATTATTCGCACTCTTCTTTTGATTTTTGCACTCCTATTCGCAGCGTATAGCTCTGCTACGTGCCAAATATTTCCAGCCGATAACATTTGGAATGTAAAAATTACTGACGCGCCCGTTCATACTATGTCAGATAGATGGTTACGAGCCATTGGTAAAGGAGTGAAGGTACATCCCGATTTTGGCGATGGACGTTATCGCGGTAAGGATATTGGGATCCCCGTTAATTATACCGACAGTCAAACTCCCCGTTTTCCAGTAAAGTTTCGTTATGACAGAGAAAGCGACCATGTAGAGTACCCCATACCAGAGTTTGTCAAAATTGAAGGTGGGGCTTATGGAACGGGCGATCGCCATATAATTTCTTTAGACCGAGATGAATGTAAGCTATATGAGCTTTTTCATGCGTTTAGAGGGGAAGGTGGTGATTGGGTTGCTGGTTCCGGTGCAGTTTTTGATTTAAATAGTAATGATTTGCGAAAATTAGGTTGGACATCTGCTGATGCTGCTGGTTTGCCAATATATCCATTTTTGGTCAAGTACGAAGAAGTTCAGACTGGTAGGATTGAGCACGCATTAAGGTTCACCGTTAAAGTCACTAATCGCAAATACATTTGGCCCGCTACGCACTTTGCCTCAAGAGAAAACAATAACAACTTACCGCCAATGGGCATGAGATTGCGTCTTAAAAACGACATTGATATAAGTGGCTTTTCTCCTTCAGCAAAAGTTGTTGCTCAAGCTCTAAAAGAATATGGCATGATTTTAGCGGATAATGGAGGCGCGCTTTATATATCAGGTGCGCCTAATGACAATTGGGATAACAACAAATTAAGAGACCTTAAACAACTTACTACCGAACACTTTGACGTAGTAGACGCCAGTTATTTAATGATCTCGGCTGACTCGGCTGCAACCTCTTTGAGTAGCTACCAAAAAGAGCAATATCTAAAGGAAAAGCAACTTCAAGGTAACCAAAGTGCCAATGAACTCCAGAATGAGCCTAAAAAAGGTCCACCCAAGAATAAAGCTAAATATGTCACACAGTTTTTTGTAAGTAACTCAGGTGATGACTATAACGATGGTACAGACGGCAGCCCCTGGAAAACACTTCAACACGCCGCCAATATGGCAGCACCTGGCGATTACATAAATGTTAAAAAAGGGACCTACAAGCCTTTCACGATTCGTAACAGTGGAGAAGAAAACAAAGCGATAACGTTTTATGCTGACCGTGCAGTCATTGAAGGCTATGCTGGAAGCAATAGAGATGGTATAGCAATAAAAAAAGCAAACCACATACGAATAAGCGGTTTTGTGGTTAAAAATGCAAAACGAGCAGGCGTTAGTGCCACATCCTGTTCAGATGTTCAAATCGAATGGAATGAGGTGGTTGATAGCGGTGTATGGGGTATCTTTACTGGTTTTTGCAGTAACTTAACAATTCGACATAATTCAACATCAAAATCGAAAAAAGAACATGGAATTTACGTTTCTAACACCTCAAAAAATATAAAAATATACAACAATAAATCCTTCTTGAATCATGGCGCAGGCATTCATTTAAATGGCGATGAAAGCATGGGTGGTGAAGGTTTAATTAAAAACGCTGAAATATATAATAACTATGTCCATCACAATGGGAAGCGTGGTGGTTCTGCTATAAACCTTGACGGTGTTCAATATTCAACAGTATACAACAACATTCTTTACGATAATCATGCTACGGGTATTGCGTTGTTTCAAGGAGATGGAAGTGATGGTTCAAGCAATAATCAAATTGTTCACAATACTATTGTTATGCCAAAAACTGGGCGCTGGTGCGTACTATTTAAAAGCTATAGTGTGAACAATACCTTTAAAAATAACGTTTGTGTGTCGGAGCATGCATATCGAGGGGCCATTTCTATAGATGACACTTCTTTAACTGGCTTTCAAAGCGACTATAACGCCTTTACACCTAGGTTTACCTTAGATGGTGGCGAAAGCGTTTTGTCATTTAACGAGTGGCAAGCATTCTCAAATAATGACGCCAACAGCATAGTAATAGAGAATATTGATACTCTATTTGATTATGCGTACCGATTATTTAAGCCATACTCAAATAGCCCACTGATAAATAAAGGTGCGCGTTTAGTAGGTTTTGATTACGACTTTAAAAAAGAAAAACGTAGCCAATCCCCAGATATCGGCGCGTTAAATCACTAATGATGAATAAAACAAAGAATGAGCGAAATGCAAATGCCAACATATAAAGCGACCATAGCGGTCATTACATGTCATAGACCAGAATGGCTGAATCGTTTGTTAGTGAGTTTGATCGCACAAGAGACAAGTAATGTAGAGTTAGAATTGCTCGTGGTTGATAACGCCGGCGAAGACGCTACAAGAGAAGTTGTTCAACATATTGCCAATAAACAGGTATTCCCAATAACTTATTATCATGAAGAGCAACGGGGTATTGTATTTGCCCGGAACCGTTGCGTAGAAGAGTTTTTAAAAACAGACTCTGACTTTCTTTTGTTTATTGACGACGATGAATGGCCGCACGAAACAAATTGGGCACAATCGTTGGTAACTAAGCAGGTTGAATCAAATGCGGATATAGTAACCAGCCACGTTATATCGGTAAAAGGTGAAGGCACCCCAGATTGGGCGGTCGATTTAATTTACGGCAATAATTTATTAATCGAAAATCAATCGGTCAGTGTGTTTTACACCAATAATTTATTAATTAAACGAAATGTACTTGAGTCCATCCAGCCTGCATTTGATAAACGTTTTGCTATGACAGGTGCCAGTGATTACCACTTCGCATTAAAGTGCATTAAAGCTGGCTACAAAGCTGTCTATACAGATGCTCCCGTTGAAGAAGAGTTTCCAGCTTCACGCGCTAAAGTATCGTGGTTTCTAAAAAGAGGCTTTCGTTCAGGTATTGGCTTTACCCGAAGCCATTTGTTTGAAGATAAGTTTATTAAAGCACTGACCTATTGCACCGCTATGGCTTTGGTTAGGCTTGTGCGCGGTATATTTAAATTAATACTCGGTATTGTCACCTTAAACAAAACCACCTTTGTTGATGGTCTATTTAGGGTTTGCTCTTTTGCGGGATCACTGGCTGGGTTTTTCGGAATAAAACACGAAGAGTATAATACGATACATGGTAAATAATATATCAAGCACTCCTCAAGTGAATTGGCATGTTATAGAAGAGCTCAATGAACTTAGAGCTATTGAACCAAAATGGCAGTTACTATATGAAAAAAGTAAACTTTCTTTCTTTAATTCACCTAGCTGGTTATTAGCTTGGGTAGATGTTTTTTGGCAGTCACAGTGGCAGTTAAAAGTGATTGCTGGATACGCAGGGAAAGAACTAGTCGCGCTGGCACCTTTCTATGTAAACGTAACAAATAGTAAGTTGTCGCTCAAAAAGTTAATGCCTTTGGGGCAAGGCGAACCTGAAGAACAAGAGGTTATGTCTGAGTACCAAGATTTGCTTTTATACGATGTCACCGATGCTGATCTTGTTGGCTTGAATAAACTAATCAAGCAATTGGAATTTGATAGATTGGAATGGAATCATGTTTTAAATGACTCCAAGATAGGCGAATTTTTAAAACTATTTTCAAGTGTTGAAGCGATACACAATGGTTACCGGTACCTTGTTGAATGTGGGATAGACGCGCAACAAACTAAATCAGCATTAAAAAAGTGGCAGCGTTGCAGTAATAAGTTGGCAGATAAAAAAGTGTTATTTAATTGGTCCGAACCAACAGAAGAGTTATGGCATAAACTAGCATTATTTCATCAAAATCGTTGGCAAAATAAAAAAGAGAAAGGTGCCTTTAGTCATGTAAACTTTGAGAAGTTTCATCATCATAACGGTTTTGCCGGTGGACTAAAAATGAGCGTAATGACTATTAATGATGACGTGGTTGCGATTAACTACTTTGTGTTGAGTGACGATACCTTACATTTTTATCAGTCTGGCTGGGATGAAGCTTTTGAAGAGTATGCTCCGGGTTTTTGTTTGCACTATTGGAGTATTAAAAATGCAATTAAAGACAACTATGATCTAATGATTAGCCCCACTGCAAGTATGTATAAACAGCGATTTTGTATTGATAAACCACAAGCCACATTTAACATCAGTTATGGCAAATGGCCACTTAAGCACGCGATGAAAAAAGTTATTATGAAAGTAAAGAAGATGCTACTTGAGCAACGCAAATGAATAAGATAGAAAATACACAAACACAAGAAGTGAAAAACTCAGGATTAGCGTTCTTCTTTTTGATGCTGTACACGGCTTCTGTACTTATTCGACCTCATGAAATGTTTATTGGTACCTTAGATTGGATGGTTATTCGGGTATTTGCGATTTTGTGTTTTATTTTCATTTTGTTTGGTCAAAGGCCTCTTAAACTCCACCCTCAGCACTGGATGCTTTTGGGACTATTGCCTTTGATTATTATTTCCGGATTTTTAAATGGCTCTGGAATGGTGGGCATTACTCATACACAAAGCTTTTTTGTGTCCTGTTTAATCCCTATGTTTTTGTTTAGCTGTTGCTTAACCAGTATTAAACGGCAACAAATTATTATGGTGATATGCATGATAGCAGCGCTGACTATGGTTCATAATGGTCATGTTCAGCAATCAGCGCCTGGTGGTTATGGTTGGGCTTTATTTACCCACTCTGTTGGTTATATAGATTTAGGTGAAAGGCGTATTACGTATCTTGGCTTTTTTAATGATCCCAATGATATAGGTATGTTTTTGGTAATGAACATACCCTTCGTAATGTATTTTTATTATCGAGGTGCGTTTTTGCAAAAAGTACTGATGATGACAGTGTTGGTTGCATTGCTTTATGGTGTTTATATTACAGGCTCACGAGGCACCGCACTTGGTGTTGGCGGCTTATTAGGGGTCTATTTTCTGGTTGCCAACGCGGGGCCTAAATTATTTATAGCTTCCTTAATCATCGCACCGATAGGCGCAACTGTAGTGGCGTCACTGCAAAGTAGTATTGATGCTTCTGCAAATGGCCGTTTAGAAGCTTGGTACTTTGGAATTCAGATGCTTTTAAGTAATCCCTTGTTCGGTATAGGTAAAGGACGATTTATAGAGGAGCACGATTTAGTAGCACACAATTCTTTTGTTCAAGTTGCTGCAGAGCTTGGTGTTTTGGGCTATTCCTTGTGGGGTGGATGCCTAATATTCACGCTGCTGACCGGATATTTATTTATTAAGCAACGTCAGAAAACGAAGGATGAAGAGACAGGCGAAAAGCTAGAAGCGGAAGTGATAAGTGAAGAACTGCAACAAGAGTTGAAGCTAAATAAAGCGCTGTTTTACTCGTTGGTGGGTTTCTTAATTACGGGCTTTTTTCTGAGCAGAATGTATGCCGTTTTGTTATTTATATTTATAGGAATGGCCTTAGCTTCACATGTAAGAGTAATAAAATTAAATAAACAAAGTGAATGCCTTGCATGGCCGATGGCTAAAAAGAGTATGGCTTACGCTTGGGTTATTATTATAGCGGTATACTTTTCGTTAAAGCTAGGTCTATAAGTTAGCCGTTCATCATCTCTTTTAATAGATTCGAAGTACTTAAGATAGCGTGACGTAATTTGAAATATTATTTGACAGAAAATACATACATATCATTAATAAAGGCTTTTAGTTTCAACTCCTCTTGCAGTTTTATCAGGATCTGCACCTCGAAATTGAAAAAGACAAGTATGATTACTATACGGTTACTGATCCAGATATCTTGTAGAAGTCTGTGACCCCGATTTATTGTATGGAATTAGGAGTCGCTCTATTTTTCCAAATATATTTTCAGCTTGCACTCGCTGATCTAAAATATCATGCATAATCTTTTTAAGAGGTAAGCCATGCCACATATTGATTACAGTGGTTTTAGAGCCTATTGCCGCTGGTTCCTTGGCAAACGAAAACTTTAGACGCTCTTAATTAATACCAAAGTTCTTTAATCGACACATGGTAAAAAAAGTTGACGCCTTTCTCTCTTATACTTTTATTCAGCTCCTTGTCCTTGGTAATCCATATGGCGTTTATGGTCTCTTGGTT
>JAOHFM010000099.1 GCA_028098005.1 Psychrosphaera sp. | reverse complement strand
AAATAGACATGAACTTATCACTGGCTAACCAGTTTAGAGACAACTTAGCTTTAAAAGAAAAAGTCGCATTAATTACTGGCTCTACAAGTGGCATTGGCTTAGCAACGGCGCACTTATTAGCTGAACAAGGCGCGAATATTATCATTCACGGTTTAGTGCCAATTAGTGAAGGTTTAGAATTAAAACAGCAATTTGAAAACAAGTATGGTGTCAAAGTTATGTTCAGTGACGCCAATATTGCAGAGCCAGAGCAAATTGACTTAATGATGTTGAATATTAAAAACACATTTAAACAGTTAGATATCGTGGTCAATAATGCCGGTATTCAATATACCGAAACCATTGAAAACTTCCCTCGAGATAAATGGAATGCCATTATTGCCATTAATCTTTCCGCGGCATTTCATATCATGCAGCAAGCACTACCTTTGATGAAAGAAAGACAATGGGGTCGTGTTATCAATGTTGCTTCGGTACACGGTTTGGTAGGCTCTGCAAAGAAATCGGCATATGTAGCAGCCAAGCACGGTTTAGTTGGGCTAACCAAAGTTGCTGCTATTGAAGAGGCCGCCCAAGGCATAACTATTAATGCTATTTGTCCTGGCTGGGTTGAAACACCGCTTATTAATAACCAAATTGCTGAACTCGCTAAACAACAAGGCACAGACATTAATGAAGCTAAACATCAACTTATCACTAATAAGCAGCCACTACCTGCAATGGCGACACCAGAACAAATAGGTAACTTAATCCTGTTTTTATGTACTGATACGGCCCGCTCAATAACGGGCGCATCATTACCTATTGATGGGGCGTGGACTTCTCAGTAGCATCTTCATTTGTTTTATTAACAAATTGCCCGATGAGTTGATATAACTCTCTACACTCATCGGGTACAAGATCTTCTATATTCATAAATGCATGTATCATATTTTTAAACTCTCTGACATCCACGTTAACGCCTGCTGCTTTAAGCTTTTTAGCGTATTCTAAACCTTCGTCTCTGAGTGGGTCACAGCCTGCAATAATAACCAAACTTTCTGGCATTGATGCATCAAATTCACCGTAAAGAGGTGACATTTCCTTACGATCTTCATAATCATCAAAGTAGTTATCGAAGTACCACTGAATTCTCGTTTTCTCTAATAGAAAACCGGTACCATTTTCTTCTACAGAAGGTTCACTCATGGTGTAGTCAACACTGGGGTAAATGAGAACTTGTTTATCTATTTTAAGGCTATGATCTTTTTGTGCTCGAATAGCAAGCGTGGTGCAAATAGCACCACCAGCACTATCTCCGGCAATAATAACTTCATTACCGTAACTGATGTCTTTCAATACCTGATGAAAACCACGTACAACATCTTCACAGTCATTAATACCTGCTGGGTATGGGAACTCTGGCGATAAACGATATTCAACACTAACAACAACACACTTAGCCGCTATGGCGATTTTTCGACACATAGGATCATAAAGTTCAGTACTGCCGCACATGTGGCCGCCACCATGAAAATAAATAACAACCGGCAACTCTTCTTTAGGACTCGGACTATAAACGCGAACCGGCACTTCTACTTGATCGGCAAATACATAGTTTTCTTGTGCATACGCTATTTTTGGAACTTGGCTTACAAACGCCCCTAGCTTTGCTAAGTTTTCTCGAGCTAACTCTGGCGTCGCCGTAACTCCATCTTCTTTAGCTTTTGCTATCGCTTGGTTAACACCATCTATAAATTCATTTAAGTGTTGTGCTAATTCACCACGCATTTACGATTCCTTTTTTGGATTAGTTTCTGGTAAAAAGAAGCTGCCTATAAAGAAGCTACTACTTACAACGCCAATCAGCAAGAAAGACATAGTAAAGTCGCCGCCATTGATATCTACAAGCTTACCAAACAGCCACAATACTACAGTTGCAATTAAATAACTGATTGACCAAAACAAGCTAAATACCACGGTAATTTTATCGCCCGTCATATCTTTTAACTCATGTGGAATAGAGACAAGTGCAGTCACTGGAAAGAAAACAAAAAATCCGAGTAACATTGCTGCAATTAACTGAACTT
>JAOHFM010000010.1 GCA_028098005.1 Psychrosphaera sp. | reverse complement strand
AATTAAAGGGGTTCCTTGGGATGTGCCGGTTGTTGGTTACGAAGGTACCAACGTTAATATTTTGCGTTTATGGGAATCAAGAGCTTCAGACTTCTTTAACTGGGATGTGTTTAACGCCGGTGGTTATCACGATGCTCATAAAGAAAATGTTGAATCAGAAACTGTGTCTAAAGTTTTATACCCTAATGACGAAACTGACGCTGGTAAAGAATTACGCTTAATTCAACAATACTTCTTTAGTGCTTGTTCTCTAAAAGACATCATTAATCGTTACCAACGAGCTCATGGTGACGACTGGAACAAATTCAGTGCGCAAGTTGCTGTCCAGCTTAATGACACACACCCAGCCGTTGCTATACCAGAACTAATGCGAATTTTAGTTGATGAATATAATCAAGACTGGGATTACGCGTGGAAACTATGTCGCGAAACCTTCAGCTATACTAACCACACGTTGTTGCCAGAAGCTTTAGAAAAATGGTCAGTAAGTTTGTTTGAGCGAGTCTTACCAAGACATTTAGAAATTATTTATGAAATCAACCGTCGCTTTTTAAATGATGAAGTTGAAGCTAAGTGGCCTGGCGATGACGCTATTAAAACTAAGCTTTCTATAATTGAAGAAGGTCACGAGCGCATGGTTAGAATGGGTAACTTAAGTGTTATCGGTTCTAATAAAGTAAATGGTGTTGCTGAAGTCCACTCAGCATTGGTTAAGAGTGATCTATTCCCGGAATTTGATGCGCTTTGGCCAGAAAAACTAACGAACGTAACTAATGGTGTTACTCCAAGACGTTGGTTAAAAGCTTGTAACCCTAAATTATCCAAGTTAATAGACGCGACAGTAGGCGATAAGTGGCCAACAAACTTAGAGTTGTTGCGAGATCTTGATAAAAAAGCGGAAGATGCTGAATTCCAAAAGCAATTCATGGCCATTAAACATGAAAACAAAGTAGAGTTAGCATCAGTTATTAAAGAATTAACCGACGTCGAAGTAGATCCTTCAGCTATTTTTGATATTCAAATTAAGCGTTTACACGAATACAAACGTCAACACTTAAACTTATTGCATATCATGGCTCTATACCGTCGTTTATTGCAAAACCCAGACTATGATATGCACCCTCGTGTGTTTATCTTCGGTGCAAAAGCGGCGCCTGGTTATAAATTAGCAAAAGATATTATTTATGCCATCAATAAAGTAGCTGACAAAGTGAATAACGATGAGCGTATAAAAGGCAAACTGAAAGTTGTATTTTTACCAAATTATCGTGTGTCACTAGCAGAGAAAATGATCCCCGCTGCTGATGTTTCTGAGCAAATATCAACGGCCGGTAAAGAAGCGTCTGGTACAGGTAATATGAAACTGGCGTTAAACGGTGCAATTACTATTGGTACGCTTGACGGTGCAAACATAGAAATCGCTGAAGAAGTTGGTGAAGACAACGTTGTTATTTTTGGTTTAACGGTTGATGAAGTTAAAGCCGTTAACAAAGCCGGTTATAGCCCTTGGGACTATTACTACGCAAACCCAGAAATTAAAGCGGTGTTAGACTGGTTCGAAACTGACTACTTTACACCTGGCAAGCCAGGTGAATTAGCTTCAATTAAGCACAGTCTTTTAGATGGTGGCGACCCATATTTATGTTTGGCGGACTTTGATGGTTACTCAAAAGCGCATGAGCAAATTAATGCCAAGTACATTGATAAGCAAGGTTGGGCAAAAAGCGCTATCTTGAATACAGCTTATATGGGCAAGTTTAACTCAGACCGTTCTATTCAAGACTATGTTGATAGAATCTGGAAGTTAAAGTCATACCCAGTAAAAGTTAGCTAAAACGCTTCGTTAACGCATTTATAAAGCCCAGTTCTGCTGGGCTTTTTTTGTATTAAGAATTTGCCGTTTTGCTGGGGTTATGTAAATTGCTTGTATTTGGTAATATAGCGATTCGTCAACTTCTATACGTTCAGGACTATTCCCTACATGACTACGACCTTTGATTTAGTTTCACCAGACTTCCTTACGATTACCAGAAATAATGAATGGCATTTAGATGCGTTTACCGTTCCGAATGAACTTTATAATGTTCAAGTATGGGACACAGGTGTTATTTACTTTTCACCAAAAAATTCAGAGCGTAATGACAAAGTAAACACTGAGACTAAGACAGAAAAGGCGTTTGTTTTTTCTTCAGCTATTCACGGTAATGAAACCGCACCAATTGAGATCTGCACTGACATCATCAATGGTCTAGTTAGCAATACGCTGACGATAAAGCACCCAGTTCTTTTCATTTATGGTAACCCAGCAGCAATTAATATTGGCGAGCGTTTTGTTGACGAAAATTTAAATAGACTTTTTAGT
This sequence comes from Psychrosphaera sp., assembly GCA_028098005.1. The sequence continues at coordinate 35,333 of JAOHFM010000010.1, read as the reverse complement.
GGTCGCCATACAAAAATTGATGAGACAACGAAGCAAGCGCTAAGTTTTGAAAACAAAGAATGTGAAAGGGCTGCAAAACTTGAAGAGTATGTGACGCGCTTTTTTGAATTACACCCAGAGGCTGAACGAACTCACTATGATTTGCATACAGCCATTAGAGACTCTGCTCATGAAAAATTCGCGGTGTATCCATTTATTCACGGAAAACCATGGAAAAAGCAACAGTTTGAAATCTTACGCGCTATGGGCGTTACCACTTTTTTACTGATGGAAAAGCCTGCCACCACTTTCAGTTACTATTCTTCAAAGCAGCATAACGCCAATTCCTTTACGGTAGAGTTAGGAAAGGTGCGTCCCTTCGGTGAAAATGATCAATCTAAGTTTGCGGCCGCAAAAGAAACATTAATAAACCTATTACAAGGCCAGTTGTTTGATGGTGAGGCCTTTGATGCTGCCAATTATCAAATAATGACTGTGTATAGAGAGATCAATAAAACGGACGATTCATTTGAGCTGTCCTTTGCCGATAATGTTGCTAACTTTACCGAGTTTGCGAAAGGTGATGAGCTCGCAAAAGAACAGGGCAAACCTATTTTAGCAATTGAAGAAGGTGAAGCGATTGTATTTCCTAATGCCCATGTCGCTATTGGTCAAAGAGCTTTATTAACCGTGTTACCAACCGATATTTCGGACAATTTAGTTTAAGCTCAACTTTTGAATTAGAGAATAAAAAACCTGGCCTGTTTATTAGCTTAACAGGACCAGGTTGGGCATTCTTATTCACCCTGGCTTAATAATTAGCCAAAAGTGGCAATTTTTCTGAACACTTTTCATTCCTAAACTATTTACTCTAAAAGCCCTAAAAATTGAACGTATAGCCTGTCACAGGTAAAGTCCTGCTCAATATAAATAATCTAAAATAATAGCAATTGCAAAAGCAGTAATACTGACTATTAGATTGGTAGCTTTGCATTGAAAGGGGACAAGTCTAAATGGCTAAGTTATTAAATGTCGATAATCCAAATAACACGTCAAAAAATGACACGTTACATTTGGAGTTCGTAGATGAACACGCGTTGGAGATTCCAACATTTAAAATGTTAGATGATAATGGCGAGCTTTATAAAGACGCACAAGCTTCATCTATGGATAAAGAGACGGCGATTCGTATTTACGAAACGATGCGTTTTATTCGTGTTTTCGATGAACGTATGTTAGCGGCACAACGTCAAGGCCGTGTAAGCTTTTACATGCAATGCTTAGGTGAAGAAGCAGCTGTTACTGGCAGTGCGGCTGCCCTTGAAGATAAAGACATGATTTTTGCACAGTACCGCGAACAAGCTGCATTGGCGTATCGTGGCTTTACGCTAGAGCAATTCATGCACCAAAACTTTTCGAACGAAAAAGACTTTGGTAAAGGCCGTCAAATGCCGATTCACTATGGTTCAAAAGAATTAAACTACTCAACTATTTCTTCACCGTTAGGTACGCAAATTCCTCAAGCGGCGGGTTACGCCTATGGTCAAAAGCTGAAAGGCGATAAGGCTTGCACAATTTGTTATTTTGGCGAAGGAGCTGCATCTGAAGGTGACTTCCACGCTGGCCTAAATATGGCCGCTGTGCATAGCGCGCCAACGTTATTCTTTGCGAGAAATAATGGCTACGCAATATCAACCCCTGCTTCTGAGCAGTTTAAAGGTGATGGCATTGCAGTGAGAGCTGTTGGCTATGGAATGAAAGCATTGCGCGTAGATGGTGTTGACGTACTGGCTGTTTATGAAGCCGTTAAGAAAGCAAGAGAGTTTGCGGTAGAAAACAATGCACCTGTACTTATTGAGTCTATTGCATATCGTTTAGCGGCTCACTCAAGTTCAGATGATCCTACTGGCTATCGAGAAAAAGAAGAAGAAGAAACGTTCCGAGCCAATTGTCCAATTGAACGCTTTAGAAAGTACATGTTAAAGCAAGGTTGGCTTGATGAAGCTGAAGACGAAGCTGCTAAAGAAAAAATCAAGGCGGATGTCTTAAGTGCTTTAAAAGTAGCTGAGAAAGTTGCTAAACCAGCGCTAGAAGAAATAGTAACTGATGTTTATGAAGACGTTCCTTTGCACTTACAAAAGCAATACGAGCAACTAAAACAACACATTTTGAAGTACCCAGAAGCTTATCCTGCTACTGCAAGTCGTATAGAGGAGACTAAGTAATGGCTAAAATGAATATGTTACAGGCAATCAACTCTGCGTTAGCAATTGCCATGGAAGAAAATGAAAACGCCTGTGTGTTTGGTGAAGACGTTGGCGCATTTGGCGGTGTATTTAGAGCAACCAGTGGTTTACAAGAAAAGTTTGGTAAAGACCGAGTTTTCAACACGCCACTTGTTGAGCAAGGTATCTTAGGTTTTGCCAATGGCTTGGCCGCTCAAGGTACGTTAGCTATTCCAGAAATTCAGTTTGCGGATTATATTTTTCCAGCCTTTGACCAAATAGTTAATGAAACTGCTAAATTTCGTTTCCGTTCTGGTAATGAGTTTAATGTTGGCAACCTAGTAATTCGTACACCATACGGTGGAGGCATTCATGGTGGTTTATATCACTCACAGTCACCAGAAGCTTATTTTGCTCATACTCCAGGCTTAAAGTTAGTTTTCCCTCGAAACGCATATCAAGCAAAAGGCTTATTGGCGGCGAGTTTGGAAAGCAATGACCCAGTAATCTTCTTTGAACCGAAAAGATTATATAGAGCATCAGTTGGAGAGGTACCTGAAGGAAAATATACAATTCCATTGGGTAAAGCTGAAATTGTTCAACAAGGTTCTGACATCACTTTATTAGCTTGGGGTGCTCAAGTTGAAATGTTAGAAAAAGCCGCAGAAATGGCGTCTAAGGATGGCATTTCTTGTGAAATTATTGACTTACGTACCGTAGCACCTTGGGATGTTGAAACGGTATCTCAGTCGGTTATTAAAACAGGACGCTTAGTGGTTTCTCAAGAAGCCCCATTAACGGGTGGTTTTGCTTCTGAAATTGCAGCAACAATTCAAGACGAGTGTTTCTTACATTTAGAGTCGCCAATTGAAAGAGTTTGCGGACTTGATACACCTTATCCATTAGCGCATGAAAAAGAATATATGGCCGATCACCTTAAAGTTTACGAAGCGATAAAACGCTCTATTAACTACTAATCTGGAGAATTAAAAATGAGTACTGATTTTATTTTGCCAGACATTGGTGAAGGTATTGTAGAGTGTGAAGTTGTTGAATGGTTAGTAGCAGAGGGCGACACGGTCAAAGAAGACCAACCTATTTGTGAAGTGATGACTGACAAAGCCATGGTAGAAATACCAGCTAAGAGCGATGGTGTCATCGCTAAGTTATATTACCAAAAAGGTGAAATAGCAAAAGTTCATGGTCCATTGTTTGCGATTGAAGAGTCAGGCGGCGAAGTTACTTCTGAATCTTCAATAAAAGCTGTGACGACAGAAACCAGTGGCAATTCAGTTCAAGAACAAAAGCTAGATGATTCAAAATCTAGTGGCACGATATTAGAAGACTTTCTTTTGCCAGACATTGGTGAAGGAATTGTAGAGTGTGAAGTCGTTGAATGGCTAGTTGCAGAAGGCGATACGGTTAAAGAAGACCAGCCAATTTGTGAAGTGATGACTGATAAAGCAATGGTTGAAATTCCAGCCAAAAGTGATGGTACGGTAGCTAAACTTTATTACCAAAAAGGTGAAATAGCCATTGTACATCAACCGTTATTTGCAATTGCAGTAGCCGGAAATACTACAGTTCAGGCTGAAAGTTCCACTCAACCAGTTAAACCTGAAGAGACAGTTGCTAACAACGCTCAAAACTCAACTTCTTCTGCGCAAGTCGATTCAAATAAAACATTACCTAATGGTAAAAGAGCGGTGGCTTCTCCGGCGGTAAGACGTTTAGCTAGAGAAATGAACTTAGATATCACTATGGTTCAGGGCACAGGCGCTAAAGGACGAGTTTATAAGCAAGACTTATTAAATCACAACGCTCCTAAACAAACTTCTGCTGTGCCGGCTTCATCTTTGGATAAAGAGGCAGCTGAAAAGGCCACTCAATCTACAAGAGTTGAGCCGATTCGTGGTGTTAAGTCTGCAATGGCAAAAGCAATGCAAGACTCAGTGTCAACGATACCTCACTTTACTTACTCAGATGAGATTGATTTAACTGCGCTATACGCTCTTAGAAAACAGTTGAAGCCAGAATATGAAGCGCAAGGTATTAAGTTAACCATGATGCCTTTCTTCATGAAAGCGATGTCTTTGGCGATGAAACAGTTCCCGATAATGAACTCTAAGCCAAATGCAGATTGCACTGAGTTGACTTATTATTCTGAACATAATATTGGTATGGCTGTTGATTCTAAAGTAGGGCTACTAGTGCCTAATATTAAAGGTTGCGAATCTTTAAGCATTAAAGAAATTGCGATTAAGATGACTGAAGTTACTGAACAAGCTCGCGCTGGAAGGTTGTCTCCAGAACAGCTTAAAGGCGGCACAATTTCAATATCGAATATTGGTGCTTTAGGCGGCACAACCGCGACTCCGATTATTAACAAGCCAGAAGTTGCAATTGTCGCCTTAGGTAAAATGCAGTTGCTACCTAGATTTAACGATAAAGGTGAAGTGGAAGCTAGAAGGTTAATGAACGTAAGTTGGTCAGGCGATCATCGTATAATCGATGGGGGCACCATTGCTCGCTTTAACAATTTGTGGACAAAGTATCTAGAAAACCCTTCGTCTATGATCATGGATATGATGTAACTAAAGCATCTAATTCTTTAAGATAATAAAAACCCAGATTCTGCTATAGAATCTGGGTTTTTTATTGCTATTTGTTTTGTTCAGTCATTAAAATTTTGTAACGACCTTGACGTCGCCTGTCACTTTAGACGCATCGATATATCCGATAACACTTGGGTTTGTAGATACAAGCTTAATAACTTCTTCCGCGCTGGATACAGACTGAGGAGGAGTTCCTTTACCTGTAAAAACAAGCTTTGACCAATATGCTTTTAACTGACTTTCAGACCGCTTCAATACCTTTTCGTTAAATTCCGAAGTGGCGGCTTGGCTATTGTCTAGGTTGACAGGAATAATTTGGTCGCCATTTGGAAATGACTTCATTTTACCAGTAAAGATACGAGCTACGGACTTTTCATCTAAGGATGAACCATTAGATGGGTGGACAATAACTGCAACTTCTGCAAATGTGTTAAACGATAGTGCTGTAAATATTAATAAAAGTTTCTTCATTTATTTTCCCCTAGAAAACTAAATCTATACCAAATGTAAGTGCTTTACTGTCACCAGCTACTGCATATTCATATGAATTATCGTTAACAACATCATATTGAACCTTAAATGCAGCCGATGGATGGAAGTCATAACGGACGCCAACGGAGGCCGTATCGTGATCCTCGCCATCACTAATAGGTGAACCGTCTAAGTAGTCACCCGTTTGATCAAGCTTAGAATATGATAGATATGGAGTGAAGGTTCCAAAGTTATGGCCAATACTGACCATTAATGAATCAAGTTGTCCATCGTCATCTAATTCAAGTTGGTTTATTTCGGTAAGTAGAAATGTATCACCCCAAGTTGCGTTTATAGCTACTCCTAAAAAGGTACCATCACGTTCGGTCTTTCCGCCCCAGGTTTGTTGAACACCGCTGCGATATCGCTCGTTTGTATAGGTCATGGCAGTAAATCGTAGTTCTAACCAATCATTACTTGCGTTAAATACCGCGCCAAAAATGTCTTTCCAAATCTCTGTTGTCGGCTCAATAAAAAAGAATTGGCTTAATAATCTATTATTTTCACTTTCTTCCTTACCGGTGTAAAAATTACTACTGATTGACCAGTCGCCCACTTGGCCAGAATAAAGTGCATTTATCCCATTATAGTTAAAAACTTGCCAAGTATAGGTGTCAGCTGGCGGTCTTAACCATACATATGCAAACCCAACGTCATAAAAATCTGAATAGTAGAAGAGTGGTAAACGTTTTTTTCCCGCTTGTATTGTCCATTGATCATTTATTTCATACGACAAGTAAGCCCACTCAAATGTTGTGTCGAAACTATCTGAACCCCTTGAAACAACCTGAGCGGTCGCGGACAGGCCTTCAGCTAAGGTTGCTTTAACTTGAAGCCCAAATAAGCTTTCTTGTCTAAAGGACAAGTCCTCACTGTAAGCCGATACAATAGGGTAGTCGGCTAGGAACGTAGGAGGTACGTCATAGTGAGGTACACCATCACCGCTTAAAACTTTGCCTGCTGTAATACTCGCAAAGCCTGTAAAATCGATGTCGGCTTTAGCACTTCCATGTGCGAGCAATGTACAAATAGCAGTTGCTAAATAAACATTAGTTCGCATTGTTGAGACCTTAAAAACAATTAATGTCTTAAAGGTATATAACCGAAATGGATAATTTACAAATATAGAAGGGTAATTTTTATGAGAATCATTAGAATAGAGGGTATGAGGATCAAAAAAGGCACAACATATGTTGTGCCTTTTTTTTGAAATGTGGTGGAGGGAGGTGGATTCGAACCACCGAAGGTAGAACCGTCAGATTTACAGTCTGATCCCTTTGGCCACTCGGGAACCCCTCCAGAACGAGAGGCATAATAGCAAAGAAAATAATTCTGTAAACAAATAATTAAAGAAAAATTGACGACTGCCGAAATAATGACTAGTTAGGGTTTTAAAGAAGTAGCCATTGTGTCAATTAATGTAGATTACAGTCATGAAAATGCCAACAGGCATCAAGGGCCTCACGTAGTTCGCGAGTCTGCTTATTATGCAGATATTAGAAAAGCGGTAGATACCTCTGACAGTGGCAGTTTTAAGATGTTGTTGTCTATGCTAACGAAGGACGCAACAGAATTTGATCAGTTTCAACAAGTTTCAACACCATCACCGCTCGTAAATAAGAAAATTGCGGACATTTATACCTGTCCAAAAACACCGCTTTATGGAAAAAGTAATGGCGTTCGCTCAACACACCAAAATGAATTAATATCTAGGGGGTACTTTCAAGATGTAAGGCTTGAAAATACAATGAAGCCTGAACCTTTATCTTATAAGCGCCAAATGTTTGATCAAAAGTTAATAGACAACTTAGATTACAATGTTAAGCAAAGGACCGTAAATCCACTAATTGACGAAAACAGTGAACAGTTTGAGCCAGAGGCAGAACTAAAAGTTACTAACCATTCAAATATAGTGAATATCCATAGTGTAGAACGTCCAAACTCAATGGATATAGATAGCTGGTTCAATGCGTTAACAGCGTCAAGAAGTTTAGACTTAGTAGGGTAGAACTGGTTATAATCAACCTTACTAAAGTTTAGATTGTTGAGTATTGCCTAGCTATGATCCGTAGAATTCCCGCTCAAAAAACGTTAAACCCAATTGTAGCTGACTTTTGTTCACTATTATCAAAGTCAGGTTCATCCTATAGTGGTGACATTGAAACTAGTTACGGAGCTCGACTATCCCAATCTACTGATAACAGTATTTATCAAGCTATACCTCAGGCGATCTTATACCCCAAAAACAAAGCCGATATTTTAACGATTACATCGTTGGGCAAAAAAAACGAGTTTTCACACCTTAAGTTTACTCCGAAAGGCGGTGGTACAGGCACAAACGGACAGTCACTGACGGATTACATTATTGTAGATATGTCTCGGCATATGCGAGATATTATAGAAATAAACGTGGACGAAAAGTGGGTTCGCGTGCAATCTGGCGTTATCAAAGATCAATTAAACGACTACTTAAAACCCTACGGATTCTTTTTTGCCCCCGACTTATCAACGTCAAACAGAGCAACTATTGGGGGTATGATTAATACAGACGCGTCTGGGCAAGGCTCACTCGTTTATGGTAAAACTAGTGATCATGTAATTGAACTCGAAGCCATAACTGTAGCTGGCAACTCTCTTTCTACAAAAAAAATGTTAACGTCTGAGGCTCTGAAAATAGCCAAAAGCAAAGACACTAACGCAGAAATATATCGCCAAGTCTATGAAACCTGTTTTTCTCAAAGAAACAAAATCCTTGAAACATTCCCAAGGTTAAATCGCTTTTTGACCGGTTATGATTTAGAGCATGTGTTTAACGACGGTTTGACAGAATTTGATTTGGGAAGGGTGCTAGCAGGTTCAGAAGGTACATTGGCTTTTATTACCGAAGCAAAACTAAATATTACGCCCATCGCTAAATTCAAAACCATGATTAATATTACATACGACAGTTTTGATTCCGCACTTCGTAACTCGCCTTTCCTTGTGGATGCCAAGGCAACTTCCGTTGAGACTATAGACAGCACGGTTTTAAACTTAGCGAAAAAGGACGTTGTTTGGGCTGATGTGGCCGATTTAATTATTGAAAAGCCGGGACACCTCGTTGACGGTTTAAATATTGTTGAGTTTAATGACGAAGATGAACAAAGCCAAAAGTCAAAAGTGTCGAGCTTGTGCGCCCGTTTAGATGACTTAATAGCTAACAAAGAGTCTGGTGTTCTTACTTACAGCGTAACTAATGACCGCGCCGATATGGGCCGAGTTTATGCAATGCGTAAAAAGTCAGTAGGGTTACTCGGAAATGTTCAAGGCGACAAAAAGCCAATTGCATTCGCTGAAGACACTGCAGTTCCACCAGAAAACTTAGCCGACTTTATAGCAGAGTTCAGAGCCGTATTAGACAAGCATGGTTTACAGTACGGGATGTTTGGACACGTAGACGCCGGCGTACTTCATGTTAGACCCGCTCTTAATATGATGGACCCAGAACAAGAAAAAATCTTGCGAAGTATATCTGATGAAGTGGTGGCGCTTACCGCAAAGTATAATGGCTTAATGTGGGGCGAACACGGTAAAGGTTACCGTAGTGAGTATGGACCAGACTTTTTTGGTGACACGTTATTTAACGAGCTGCGTAAAATAAAAACCGCTTTTGATCCTCGAAATAGACTAAACCCAGGCAAAATATGTACACCACTAGAGTCACAAGAAAAACTAGTAAGTGTAGATAACGTAAAACGTGGAAAGTTTGATAGCCAAATACCTATTGAAATTCGACAGGAATTCCCACAAACCATTAATTGTAACGGTAATGGGCTTTGTTTCAATTACGATGAATCAAGTGTGATGTGTCCATCTTATAAAGCAACACGTGACAGACGATTCTCTCCTAAGGGGCGAGCTAGCCTAATGAGAGAATGGCTGCGATTGCAAGGTGAGAATATGGCACCTTCAAATATCTTATTAGCAAAGTCTACATTGATAAATTTGCTATGGCTTCCTTATAAAATTATGTTCTCTGCGGGCAAAAAGCTCGGCTTTTATGATTTTAGTCATGAGGTTAAGGAAAGTATGGATGCTTGTTTAGCCTGTAAAGCTTGTACTTCGGCCTGTCCGGTAAAAGTAGACGTGCCAACCTTTAGAAGTAAGTTTTTAGAGGCATATTACCTTAGGTATTTAAGACCAATTAGTGACTACCTCGTTGCTAATGTTGAAACTTTTATGCCGCCATTATCGAAACAATCTAAATTGATAAATGCTCTGACTCATAACCCCGTGAGCCAGTTTTTAATCAATAAAGTAATTGGCTATGTAGATGCACCTAAGTTATCAGTGAATCCAACACAAGTAATTGATAAAACGAGCTTTTATAGCGAAACGCGTTACCAAGAACTGTCAGGTGAAGAGATTAAAAACGTTGTGTTTTTAGTACAAGACGCCTTCACTTCTAGTTACGAGTCGAGTTTATTAGCGGATACCGTTGTGGCTTTAAAAGGTTTAGGTTTTCACCCGCTAATTTTACCGTTTCAGGTAAATGGTAAAGCGCAACATGTAAAAGGTTTTTTAAGTAGATTTGAACGGTCTGCAAAAAAGGCCACTGCTTATTACAACAAAATAGCTGAATTGGGGCACCCGTTGGTTGGTTTAGATGCGTCTATGACCCTAGTGTATCGAGATGAATACCCGAATGTATTAGGGCAAGACAAAGTAAAATTTGAAGTGAAATTACTTGGCGAATGGTTAAACTCTAACCTTTCAACTCTTTCAGTTGCAGTTACTCAAAAGCAAGTGAGTAGCCTCAATAAATATTCAGTCCTCAATCACTGTACCGAAAAGTCGCTTATTGCGGATACAGTTAGCCATTGGCCAAAGATATTTGATAAGTTGGGACTTCAAGCAGAATCAGTAAATACTGGATGTTGCGGTATGGCTGGCACGTTTGGTCATGAAAAAAGTAATCAGGCTGTTTCTAAAGCCTTATTTGAATCTAGTTGGAAACCCGTTTTAGACTCAAAGCCAAAGGAGAATGTGTTAGCCACAGGTTTTTCATGCCGATGCCAGTCTAAGCGATTTGCTGAAGCGAGCCTTAAACACCCAATACAGGTTGTTGCTAAGTTATTTAAATAGAGGGAAGATGTGCAGATGGACTTTTCAAATTATGCCGTAGAGTTTGTTACTATAGCCATTGCGCACTTGTTTGCCGTGGCCAGTCCAGGGCCCGATTTTGCTATAGTGATGAAACACTCTATTCAGTATGGAAAAAGGGCAGCTCTTATTACATCTATTGGCGTAGGTACTGCGATATTTATTCACGTTGCCTATGCGTTAGCGGGCATTGGTTTAATTCTAAACGCGACGCCATGGTTATATGACCTGCTGATTATAGTGGCGTCTTTGTTTCTAATTAATATTGGTTTAGGGGCTATAAGATCCACTGCACATTTAAAAAATGACAATGACACGGCTATAACTAATGTAAGCATATCGGATGGTAAAGCGTTCGCTATAGGTTTCATGACAAACGGCTTAAACCCTAAAGCAACGCTATTCTTTTTGTCGCTATTCACGGTTGTGGTTTCTTTAGATACACCATTACTTATTAAAGGCGGCTATGGCGTATACTTAGCCTTAGCAACAACCGCCTGGTTTTGTTGTTTATCATTATTGTTATCAAAAAAGTCTGTAAGACAATTGTTTAGCAAAAACGCATATTTGTTTGATCGAGTAATGGGTTGGGTGCTAATTATTTTGGCTATAAACATTTTAGTCAGTGAGTTTGGGCCAAGGTTATTGAGCTTGTTATAATTTATAGCAGCGATTCTATTACGGTAAATCCAAACTTTCGCGTTAAGATAGTTTGGATTTACTATAACTATACCGAGAATGCGATTATTTATTATGGTTTACATCTATTAAATCAAAATCTCTTAAGTTTGGGTGCGCAGCCTGTATTTGTTTTTCCAAGAAGGCCAACTCTTCAACTTTATCGCAAACTACGTCGGCTTTTTCTTCCAGCAACTCTGCTCTAGCTTCTATCTCTTGCTCAATGTTTGCCTCTAAGTTTTCAAGCTCAGTGAAGTCAGTTTCGCCGTTGGCTATCGCACTACCCAACATTTGAAATACACCACCAATTAATGAAGGTAAAGCCTGCTCAACCACTTCACCAATTGCGTTATCTAACTCTTCATCGGCAAAGTCCATGTTAAATGAACCTTCTTCAAAGGTATAATGACCGTCTTGATTCGCAAATTTTTCTTCTAAACGCGCTTTTACATTGGCTAACTTAGAGTCTAATTTTTTTGAATCTCCAAACTGACCTAAACCTGCGTTTATTCCGTCAAATGCAATACCTACGGCTTCAATGGCAATTTCAGTAATTGTTGGTATCAATGAACGAGTTTCGTTAGAAAAGCGACTTATTAGGGCCGCGTCAGAGGGGCTCAGTTTAACTTGCTCGCCTTTGTAGAAGATTGTTTCGTTATTATAAATATCATAAACAGTTTGGTTACCCTCAATGACCAGTATGTGTTCTGGTGTGATCGATACTTTATTTTTAAAAGTAACATCGCACTGCTGCGTTACGATACCGTCGTTGTGGGCAAATGCGTTGCTGGCGAAAAGTAATGTAGGAACGGCGATTGCGTTTACTAATACAGAGGTCTTTTTCATGTTTGTATCCATTTGTAATTTTAATTTTTTATTATTGGCTTTAAGGTATCAAACATTGTGCCAATTGCATGAAGCTAAGTTATATAGGAGGTTAAGCTAGTTTTAGCGTTTTAACTATAACTTTTAGTATTAATATATTGGTGAATGAGACTATTTTTTAGCAAAATTGCCTATATGTAGATTATGTTATTTTAATTGTTTTAAAAGTGTTCAAACAACCGTATATGCTTGGCGAAACTTACAGGCATAGTGGTATACTCAAACTAATTCATAGATTAATAAGGGTTTTAAAATGGCGGAGACTGAAAATCGCCCATCAAACTTCATTCGCAATATTATTGATGCGGATTTAGCAGCTGGTAAACATAAAGCGACACATACGCGATTCCCACCAGAGCCTAATGGCTTTTTGCATATAGGTCATGCTAAATCTATCGTACTAAATTTTGGCATAGCTCAAGACTATAACGGACTTTGCAACTTACGATTTGATGATACAAACCCAGAAAAAGAAGACATAGATTACGTTAATGCTATAAAAGAAGATGTAAACTGGTTAGGCTTTAAGTGGGATGGAGAAATTTGTTATTCATCTAATTACTTCGATCAACTTTTTGGCTTTGCTGAAGAGCTTATTAATAAAGGCCTAGCATACGTTGAGTTTTCTAGTCAGGAAAAAATTCGTGAAATGCGTGGCTCTTTAAAGTCTCCAGGACAAAACAGTCCTTATCGTGATACGTCACCGGAAGAAAACTTAAAACTATTCCATGAAATGAAAGACGGTAAGTTTAAAGAAGGTGAGTGTTGTTTGCGTGCCAAAATTGATATGGCTTCTAGCTTTATCTGTATGCGCGATCCTGTTATTTACCGAATTAGATTCGTAAATCATCATCAAACAGGCGACAAGTGGTGCATTTACCCAATGTACGACTTTACTCACTGTATTTCAGATGCGTTGGAAAATATTACACACTCTCTTTGTACATTAGAGTTCCAAGATAATAGACGCTTGTACGACTGGGTTTTAGATAATATTACGATTGACTCTCGTCCACATCAGTATGAGTTTTCAAGGTTAAACCTTGAGTACACTTTAATGAGTAAACGTAAACTTAATACTCTAGTGACTGACGGTCATGTAGAAGGTTGGAATGATCCTCGTATGCCAACTATCGCTGGTTTAAAACGTAGAGGATACACCCCTGGCTCTATTAGGGAGTTCTGTAAGCGTATTGGTGTGACAAAAGTTGATAACATGGTTGAAATGGGCATGTTAGAAGCGTGTATTAGAGAAGACTTAAACGAAGCCGCGCCAAGAGCGATGGCGGTCGTTGATCCGATTAAGTTAGTTATCGAAAATCTTCCTGATGATCATGTTGAGTGGATTGATGCGCCTAATCACCCGAATAAAGAAGAAATGGGAACGAGAAAAATTCCATTCAGTAAAGAGATTTACATTGAGCGAGAAGACTTCCGAGAAAGCGCGAATAAAAAATACAAGCGCTTGGTTATTGATAAAGAAGTTAGGTTGCGCAATGCTTACTTTGTAAAAGCGGTTCGATTTGATCAAGACGATAACGGTAACGTAACCACAGTATATTGTGAATACGATCCTACGACGCTAGGTAAGTTGCCTGCTGATGGTCGTAAAGCTAAGGGTGTAATCCACTGGGTTTCTGCTTCAGAAGGTATTGAAGCTGAGATCAGAGATTACGACCGTTTGTTTACCGTTCCAAACCCTGCGGCCGAAGAAGATTTTACAACGGTATTAAACCCGGAATCTTTAGTTATAAGAAAGGGTTATATTGAACCAAGCCTGCAAAGTGCTAATGCACAAAAAGGGTATCAGTTTGAGCGTTTAGGCTATTACTGCTTTGATGGTAAAACCAATGATGAAGGCAAAATGATATTCAATAAGACGGTTGGTTTAAGAGATTCTTGGGGCAATGGCGAGAAATAAAATCAAATGTAATTAACGTTTGAGTAAATAAAAAGGAGGCTGAAGCCTCCTTTTTTGGTCATGATCTACAGTGTTTTATACATGAGTAACATCAATGATTAAAGACTCATCTATATTCGAAGACGATACGGTAGCTTCAGTGAACTCGTATTCTTTGCGCTCTTCACTTCGGTCTATAGGAAGATTTTTAAAGTCAAACAATTCGCCATCCGCTAATTGGCTAACACTTATACTTTTCATAGAGTTAAATATGTTTTCTATTCTTCCAGGGGTTTGTTTGTCCCATTCCGTTAACATTGCTTTGATAGACTGTCGCTGTAGGTTTTCCTGAGAGCCGCATAAGTTACACGGAATAATTGGGTACGCTTTGTGCTCTGCATACTTAATTAAGTCTTTTTCACGACAAAACGCGAGGGGTCTAATCACGACGTTTCTTTTATCATCCGATCGTAACTTTGGTGGCATGGCTTTAAGCTTCGCACCGTGAAACATGTTTAAGAACATAGTTTCTACCATATCATCCATGTGGTGACCTAATGCTATTTTAGTAGCACCAATAGATTCAGCAAACGAATATAACGTGCCTCTTCTTAACCTTGAGCATAATCCGCAGGTTGTTTTTCCTTCGGGTACTTTTTCTTTCACTATGGAGTATGTATCTTTATCAACAATGTAATAAGGAATATCCAAAGACTCAAAGTAGGCTGGTAATATGTGTTCTGGAAACCCCGGTTGTTTTTGGTCAAGGTTTACTGCGATTATTTTGAAGTCAATTGGGGCTGATTTCTGCAATGCGATTAAGATATCGAGCATCGCAAAAGAGTCTTTGCCGCCACTAATCGCAGCCATCACAACGTCAGACTCTTCAATCATATTGTATTCAGCTATGGCTTTACCAACACGATTTCGTAACCTTTTTTCAAGTTTATTTTGTTCGTGAATAGCTTTTCTTTCGTCTGTATTGTTCATGGTAAACTGCGTTTAGAATAAAAGGGCGCTTATTTTACCTATGCCTAGCCATTTAATAAATAGTAAAGTTTAACTTCTGTTATTCATATTAAATATAGTCGTAACGAAGTTAATATCGCCTAAGTGAATTGCCCTTAAGCGATATAAATAGAATAAGCCAAAACTCAACGTTAAGGCTTTATAGGGCACTCAAAATCTGATGGTTTTATTGCCAGTAGGTCACAATTAATATTGTCAATTACATGCTCTGCGGTATTACCTATTAAAGCGGCTGTGATGCCTTGGCGACCAACGGTACCCATTACGACTAACTCTGCGTCTAGGTCTTTTGCTATTCTGGGAATTACATCTTCAGCCATACCTTCAACAACGTGGCATCTTGTGTTTGGAACCTGGTGTTGGTTCGCTAGGTTATCCATGGACTTTATATGATAGTCTTTCATTGTGGCGTTGTATTCATTTGGATCAAATTCAGGAATTTCTACAGCAATGTTTACTGGTGTTGGAGGGTAGGCATTCATTAAGTGTGTGTCTGACTCTAATAGGTCAGCCATAGTAATGGCATTTTCTATAATAAGATTGTTTAACTCTTGATGTTTTTCATCTTCTGAACCAGCACTTACCGCTGCAAGCACTTTACCGTGGCTAGGCCACGCGTGTTCTTTTACAAGTAAAAGTGAAGTGGGGCATTTTCTCAATAGATGCCAGTCAGTGGGTGTAAATATCACCGACTTTAATGTGTCGTGACTGTGTGTTCCTTTTATGACCAAATCGAAATCCCCTGAAACCACTTCCTTTAATATGCTTTCATAGGGTCTGTTATGCCAGACTACTTTTGTTTTTATAGCTTCTGAATTGGCATTAACGTTTTGATCTATTAGTTCTTTTAACCAAGCTGTTCTGTCAGCAATCACGGCATCACGCATATTGTGTCTTTCGTCTGACGAAAGCATGGTTGTCATTTCGTAGGAGAAGTCATAAATAGACAAAAACAAAGTTATATTAATAGCTTGTTTTGATGAAAGCTCTAACGCTCTAGACAAAGCTTTCGAATCATCTTCGGTGGGATCTATAACAACTAAAACGTTTTTAAAGTGACTCATAACTTATCCTTAATTTTTCACTAATTAATTATAGTTTAGTAAAAATAAAGGAATTCTGTTGTAAAAGCATTGAACTAAATCAATAAAATGACTAATTCTAATTAACTAAGTTTTCAACTTTAGGAAGGTCTAGAACGCTAATGAATTTACCGTCTATTGCAATAATTCCAAGCTTTTGTAATTTGCTAAAAATTCGACTAACAGTCTCTACCGTTAAGCCTAGGTAGTTACCTATTTCTGCTCTTGTCATTGGAAGTCGAAAAGTCGTTGACGATAAATTTCGCTCGCTAAAACGGTTTGAAAGTGACGCAATAAAACTACATATTCTTTGTTCGGCCGTTTTTTTATTGAGCAACATGAACATAGACTGATCACTCTTTATTTCATTACTCATTAATCGTGTTATTTGCTGCCTCAAGTTAGGCATATTGTCCGACAAATCTTCAATTGTGGTATACGGAATTTCACATACCATCGACGTTTCCATAGCTTGAGCGTAAGTAATGTGGCTATTTGTTGATAACGCATCAAAGCCAATAATGTCGCCTGGTAAATGAAAAGCGGTAATCTGTTCGGTACCATCATTATCTACTAAAAATGATTTAAAACTACCAGAACGCACTGCAAATAGTGTTTTTAGAGTCTGACCTGCATCAAATAACGTTTGACCTTTTTGGTAAGGCTTCTTACGTTCAATAAGATCATCTAACTTTTGAAGCTCGTTGTCTTCTAATGTAAAAGGGATACACAATTGGCTTAGGTTGCAGTTTGTACAACTAATAGAAAAAGAACCACAATTATGTTTATGTTTTGTGCCTGTCATAGATGCAGCCCTGTATACTTTTGGTATGTAAGAAATAACTGATATAACGCCATTATAACGATCACACCACCAAAAAATAGTCGTATGTTAGAGTTTTTTAAATACTGGTTTAACTGGCTATTAAAAACGGTCATGCCAATAACAGCAGGTAAAGTGCCTAAGCCAAAAAAGAACATTACAAATCCACCTTGAACCGGACTCTCTGCTACAAGCGCTAAGGTTAACGCCGTATAAATTAACCCACAGGGTAAGAAGCCCCATAAAAAGCCGTAAGCTACACACTTTAACAATGAGTCAATGGGTAGGATCTTTTTCTTTAAAGGTTCTAAGTATTTATTTAAACGCTTGCCTACAACTTCAATATACAAAATGAAGTTAGACAATTTTGCTATGTGTAAGCCGATGCCTATCATAAATATGCTAGAGACAAATGATAGTATTAATACACTACCGTTTGTAACCGAAAGAAAGGATTGTGTAAAATAATTCACGATAAAACCAATTACCCCATAACCGACGATACGAGATAGACTAATTACACTGGCATATTTGATAAAACTTTTGTTGCTGGGTATAGAAAAACCAAGCGCCATAGACAATGAACCACACATAGCAACACAGTGTGCGACCCCCATGAGGCCCATTATGAAAGCGGTAAGTAAAAGGCTCAACGTTTTTTAACCTTCTAATTTATTTGTCTATTAATGATTGTCACTCTTATTTTCTTTAGTTTGCTCTTGCTTTTCAGGCGCCTTAACATCATCCATAAGTATAGATAACCCTTGTTTTTCAAGGTCTTCAAATTGTTCTGATTTTGTCGCCCAAAAGAAAGCGATAACGCCAATTACCATAAATAGAATAGCGACAGGGATTAAGTAATATATTATGTTCATTTTAATAACCTTAGTGAGTTACTAACTACGATAATTGAACTCGCAGACATTCCGACAACAGCAATATAAGGAGGTACCAAGCCCATCATCGCAACTGGTAAGATACTCAAGTTGTACACTAAAGCCCAGTACAAATTTTGTTTGATTATTTGCCGGGTTTTGGCCGCGTTTTGCAGTAATGTTGATACGGCCTTTAGTGAATTGTTTGCAACAATGACATCGGCTACTTGTTTTGTGATGTCAGCGCCACCGCCCATTGCTAGACTTACGTCAGATCCTGCCAATACGGGAGCATCATTTATCCCGTCCCCAACCATTAAAGTGGCGTTATCTTGTTTTTGTAAAGACCGTATATAATTAGCTTTAAATTTAGGTGAGCATCCTGTTTCAATATGATCTAATGGTAAACCATGAACCAGTTTATCCGCATTAATACTTGAATCGCCAGTTAGCATAACTAGCTTTTTATTCATTAATTTTAACGTTGCTAATGTTTGTTGAGCTTCAGATCTTAACTTGTCCTCGGCTAAAAAACTGACAACAAGTTTGTTATCAATAACAACATAAACATTTGCTTTACTTCTCGCTACGCCACAAAATTCCGCGCTTCCAATCTTAATTTTTAGGTTGTTTACTAAGCCTGAAATTCCTTTTCCCATTTCTACGTTAACGTTAGCTGCCGCCATTCTAACCGTATCTACATTTTCAATAGCCAACGCTTCTTTTGAGAAGGCTTTTGCAATAGGGTGCTCAGAGTCTCTCTCTAGGAGGTATACATAACTTAGAATTTGTTGTTCATTTACGCCGTAAGGAATATTTTCTTTATTCCAGTTGGACTCAGTAATGGAGAATACCCCTTCTGATAAAGTGCCTGTTTTGTCAAAGATAACGGTATTTATTTGATTTAATCTATCAAAAGCAACCGCATCCTTTATTAAAATACCACTTTTTGAGAGTGTCGATAGTACACATGTATATGCAGTAGGCGTTGCTAGGCTTAACGCGCAAGGGCAGGTGGCAACTAAAACTGAAAGTGAAATCCAAAGCGCATCTGATGGGCTGTTTTGAGCCCAATAGATATAAGTTAAGATAGATATAACTAACTGAGCTAACACAAACCAATGTGCAACTCGGTCGGCAACTTGACTGTACTTTGGTTTAAAGTCGGCAAAAGATTCCTGCATTGAGTTTATTTCTGCCAGAGCTGTATCTTGGTCTGTCGCTGACACTTCTACTGTAATGAAACCATCAGAGTTTATGCTACCGGCTAGAACAGTGTCGTTGATACCTTTAGGTATAGGCGAAAATTCTCCAGTCAGTACTGACTCATTGACTTGTGTTTGGCCATCGGTAATTATGCCGTCAACCGCTATTTTTTCACCTGCTTTTATAGTAACGAAGTCACCTACATTTATATCTTTTACTAGGCAGGTTATTTGAGTGCCTTTTACTAACTTTGTTACCGTTGAGGGCAATGACGATGAAAGGTTAGAGTTAGAAAGGATCGCTTTACTTTTTGCTCTAAATTCTAAGTATTTCCCAATTAATAAGAGAAAAGTGAACATAGAGATACTTTCGAAAAACACTTCTCCTTTTGAGCCATCCATTCCATTAATTATCAGCTGGTATAAACTCGCAATAAATGCGCCATATATAGCCACTGAAACCGGAACGTCCATATTGAGCGTCTTGGCTTTTATGGAGCTTATTGCACCCGTTAAGAAAGGGACCGCTGAGTATAAAATTACGGGCATAGATAACAAGAAGCTGATCCACTTAAAATAGCCAATTTGATGACTTTCCATGCTTTCGAACGCGCCGAAATACATAGCTACGGCAAGCATCATAACTTGCATAGTGAAAAGCCCGGCAACACCGAGCCTTTTAATATATTGTTTTTCTTTATTTTTTAATGTGACTTCTACGTCAGACACTTTAAACGGAGTGGCGGGGTAACCAACACTATCAAATCGTTTAAGGATAATATCTAACGTTACTTCTCTATTGTCCCATTGCAACGTAGCACGCTGACTGATTGTATTAACACTAATCTTGTTTAAACCGTTAATGCTAGACAACGCCTGCTCAATAAGCCACGCACATGCAGCACAGTGAATATTATCAATAGATAGCGTTATTTGGTGAACGCCATCCCTTTGTGTTGCTATTAAACCTAGGTAAGACTCGTCAGCATAAATATCATAAGAACTGTTGTTATATTCATCAGTAGGTTTTGACGCTAATTCAGAGCGGAATTCGTAATAATTAGAGAGACCATTACCTAATATATGCTCAGAAATAGCTTTGCAACCACGGCAACAGACTGGCTCTAATTGACCTTTATTTTTAATAAATAGAGGCTCACCGTCGTTTAATACATCTGAGCCACAATGAAAACATTTTTCCAAAGTTTTATTCCGCTACCAATTTTGTCCAATCTGAATTTGGAAATGCTAACTTTTGTTGAACCTTCCACGTCCCGTCCATTGGCTCTACAAACACGGTCCATTTACCAGTCAAGGCAGTGTCTAACGTTTTTGTATAAGTTCCAACGGCATTGGGCGTCATAACAAAGTTAAGGTCTCGCTTACCTTGAGTTGAATGAACTAGATTAATTTTAATTGCAGATAAAACTTCTGAAGACTTAAGCTCAAAACGTTGACCTTCTAATCTTACATCCAATTGAATGCCAGAATCTGTGTATGCCTGATACAAAGTAAGTTCTTGGTTTATGGCCTTACCTTTTTTGTAGTAATCGTCAACAACCATTTCTGGCTGGTTTAAACTAGTAATTACTACTGTTGCAATACCGGCTACTACCGTTAAAGCTGGAAGGGCAATAATTAACCAAACCCATCCATTTTTGTACCAAGCTGTGCTATTCGATTTCATTTAACTACTCATTATATTTTAGACATAAAAAAAGCCTCCGAAGAGGCCTTTTATTTTACCCTAATTTATTTGTCAGGGTGTGAAATATTGTAAATATATGCAGAAATAACATGTACTTTATCTTCGCCAAGTACATCTTTCCATGCTGGCATTACGCCGTTGCGGCCATATCGAAGAGTATCTTCAACCGCTTTTTTAGAACCACCATATAACCAGATATTATCTGTTAAGTTTGGTGCACCAAATGGTAGGTTATGAGCCAGTGAGCCTTTGCCGTCTGCACCGTGACATGCTGCACACATACCAAACTTAGCTTCACCAGCATCAGCCAACTTATCATTAACTTTACGTCCAGCTAATTTAAGCACATAGGCTGTCATCTCTTCAATCCCTTGGTCACCTAATGCCGCTTGCCAAGCTGGCATTGCTGCTTTACGGCCATACAATAATGTTTCTTTTATCGTTTCTGGCGAGTCGCCATACAACCAATCATTATCGCGTAGGTTAGGGAATCCCTCTGAACCACGAGCGTCTGAACCATGGCATAACGCACAGTTTTGAAGGTATAAGCGTTGACCTACTTTAAAACCTTCTTCGTCATACGCAAGGTCTAAAATAGGTTGGTCAGCTAGCTTCTTGAAAACAGGACCATACACTTCGTCAGCTTTCTTCATTTCTTGGTCAAGCTTAACTAACAAACCCTCAGCTTTTGCCTTTTCAGACAACGCCTTAGACTCTGCTAAGGTAGTAATTCCTTGGTTAGAGCTTTTCCAGCCAAGTAACCCTTCATAGTTACCCAGTCCTGGGAACAATGCTAAGTAGCCTACAGACCAAACCAAGATGAAATAGAACAAATATGTCCACCACTTAGGTAGCGGGTTATTTAGTTCTTCAATGCCGTCAAATTCATGACCCATTGATTCGCCTTCTTCAACGTGTGTGTAGTTCTTAAGGTTGGCTGTAATTATTACAAAACAAGCCACAATGGAGAACACGGTTAGGATTATAATCCACCAACTCCAAAAATCAGTCATTATCATTTGATGATTCCTTTTTACGCGGATTATCATTTACGTCATCTTCTAAGATAGACTGGGCAATGTCGTCAAAATCACTTTTACGATTTTTACTGTATGCCCAATAAACGATAATCAAAAATAAAACTAATAAAATTAAAGTATAAACGCCTCTATATGTACCGTAATCCATAACGTCTACTTAAGGTGAGTACCTAGTTGTTGCAAGTATGCAATAAGAGCCTGCATTTCAGTTTTACCTTCAACAGCAGCTTGCGCACCAGCAATGTCTTCAGCCGAATAAAGAGGAATGTAATTACCATTTTCATCTTTATGTGTTTTACCAGCAGTTAGACGGTTAAATACTTCGAATTTCTTCGCAGTGTACTCGCCCGTAAGAACGTTCTCATCTAGCCACGGGAATGATGGCATATTTGACTGAGGTACAACGTCTCTAGGATTCATTAAATGAGCGTAATGCCAGTCATCGCTGTAACGTTGACCAACACGCGCTAAATCAGGACCAGTACGCTTAGAGCCCCACAAGAATGGATGATCCCATACTGATTCGCCCGCAACAGAGTAATGTCCATAACGTTCTACTTCAGCACGGAAAGGGCGGATCATTTGACTGTGACAGTTGTTACAACCTTCACGAATATAAATGTCTCGACCTTCCATTTCTAGCGCAGTCAATGCCCTTAGGTTTTTAATAGGCTGTGTTGTATCTTTTTGGAACATTAATGGAGTGATTTCCACCAATGCACCAAAACTGATAGCGATAATAGTAAAAATAACGAGAAGCGGTACGCTTTTCTCTATTTTCTCATGATGGTTAGTTGCCATTATATAACTTCTCCTTACGCCGCTTCTGGGTATTCTTCTTGTTGTGGTTTAGCACCACGAACAGTTTTATAAACGTTGTAGGCCATAACAAGCATACCAGCAACAATAAATACACCACCTACGAATCGTACAAAGTAGAAAGGTTTTGAAGCCTCTAAGCTTTGAACGAAGCTATACGTTAATGTACCGTCAGCGTTAACCGCACGCCACATTAGACCTTGCATAACACCTGAAATCCACATTGCTACTATGTATAAAACCACACCGATAGTGTGTAACCAGAAGTGGTGGTTAACAAGCTTCAGGTCGAACATTTGAGTTTTACCGTAAAGACGAGGAATAAGGTGATAAAGAGCACCTATTGAAATCATAGCAACCCAGCCTAAAGCGCCTGAGTGAACGTGACCAATGGTCCAATCTGTATAGTGTGACAATGCATTTACAGATTTAATTGCCATCATTGGACCTTCAAACGTAGACATACCGTAAAAAGACAATGAAACAATTAGGAATCGAAGAACTGGGTCAGTTTTAAGTTTATGCCATGCGCCAGACAGCGTCATGATACCGTTAATCATACCACCCCAAGAAGGGATAAATAAAATAACTGACATAACCATACCTACTGACTGAGTCCAATCAGGAAGTGCAGTGTAGTGCAAGTGGTGCGGGCCAGCCCAAATGTATAAAGAAACTAGTGCCCAAAAGTGAACAACTGACAAACGGTAAGAGTAAACCGGACGCTCAGCTTGTTTAGGAACGAAGTAATACATCATACCTAAGAAACCAGCTGTTAATAAGAAACCAACGGCGTTGTGACCATACCACCATTGAATCATGGCGTCGACTGCACCTGAGTAAATGGAGTAAGACTTCATTTCGTTAACAGAAATTGCTTGGCTGTTTACAATGTGAAGAACAGCGACGGTTACAATGAAACCAGCATAGAACCAGTTAGCTACGTATATGTGGCTAGTTTTTCTGATTGCTAATGTTCCTAAAAACACATATGCATAGGCAATCCAAACTACCGCAATGGCAATATCGATTGGCCACTCTAGCTCTGCATACTCTTTAGAAGTTGTATAACCTAAAGGTAAAGAGATGACAGCAGAAAGTATAATTGCTTGCCAACCCCAGAACGTAAATGCTGCTATTTTGTCGCTGATAAGTCTTACTTTACAAGTACGTTGTACAACATAATAAGATGTTGCGAATAGGGCACTTGTACCAAATGCGAAAATTACAGCATTTGTATGTAAAGGACGTAATCGTGAGAATGTTAACCAAGGTGTATCAAAGTTTAGTGCAGGCCATATTAATTGCGCAGCAATCAATACACCTACGCTCATACCAATGATACCCCACAATACAGTTGTTAAAGCAAATTGCCTAACGACCTTGTAGTTGTACTCTGGGTGAGCAATATTTGTTGTTGTCATAGTATGGTTCCACTTACCCGTGAAAAGTATTATTAAAGTTATAAATATTAGACTCTTTTTCAAATTTTGGCGGTAAATTATCCAAAAATTCAAGCGAGAGACTTTTACGCACGTGCATGATAAAGACTTTAAGCGTAAAATCATAGCAACCAAGGGCAATATATTGTCCCAGATCAATAATTAGAGAATTCAAGTGATTAAAAAATCTACATTGCTGCAAATAATGATACTAAGCAGTAGTTTAGTTTTTATGCTTTGTGCATGTTCGCCTTTAAAAAACGAACAGAATATTAATAATTGTGGTCCTGAAACAACACCTTGTCTGCAACTTATGTTTACGGAAAGTACCATTACTTTCGATCACACCTTTGTTAAATCTGAAGAAGTTTATTTACTAGATATTGAATCAAAAATTAAGTTAAAAAAAGCATGGATAGAACCATTAAACATGCAGATGGGTCATATACCTATTATTTTAGAGGAGAAGGCACACAACCGCTATTCGGCGACGCTTTTAATTGGCTTGTGTGCAGAACCCATTATGCAGTGGATGGTGTATTTAGAGTATGAAAATGGCGTCATAGACCAGCAAACATTTGCTAGTTACTGGTCTGAGAAATATCGAGATTCAGAGAGGTGACCCCTAACGCAC
Source organism: Psychrosphaera sp. (assembly GCA_028098005.1). Next base: position 10,721 of record JAOHFM010000010.1, on the reverse strand, counting down.
AAAACTAAGCCTCAACTGGCTCATTGTGTGTTCCTCGAATAGGGTAGTTGTTGTCAGGGTCTCGAATCCACTTCATACCATTTAATAAATTGATCACAGCGGGTCTTGAAAATGGGTTATTACTGAGGTCCACAGCTATAAGTGTTCGTTCTCGGTCAATAACAAACAGTGCTGGTTCAGAAAAAACATGGTCTGTTTCATGATCATTTCTTGGTACAGACTTAAACACTCCAAGCTTGTCCATATCTGCCAAACTTAATCCGTAACCTAATGGGAAATTCACGTCCATCTTTTGTTTGTGACTTTGAAGTTGAGCTAGGCGGTCTGCAGATATGGCAATAATTTCAATCCCTATATCAAGGAACAAGTACTTAACTTCGTCTAACTCTTCAAGGAACTTGGTACACAAAGGACAGTGAGCGCCTCTGTAAACAACAATGAGTTGCCAATCTGCATCACTATTAATGGGCGATCCTAATTGAAAACTTTCTGTTTCGGAAAATTGAACGTTAATATTTGGAAAACAAGTTCCAGGGTGTAACTTGTTGGTAAACATAATACTCCCAGCGATTATGGTTTTACTAGTAAGTGCAATTTCATACGCACTTACTAGTATAGTAGATCATCACCGAGGGTATTGTTAGTTAACTTTAAATGAGCCAACTAGCTTATCTAATTGCGCTGCTAAAGCATTAAGCTCATCGCTTGAGTGGGCCATCTCATTTGCATTTAGTGCCGATTTTTCACTGTTTTTACTTACATTTTGAACGTGTTCATTAATTTCATTAACAACCGTAAGTTGCTCTTCCGTCGCTGTGGCAACTTGCATGTTTAAACCTGACAGCATGTCGATTTGTTTGGTAATTTCCTGGAGGGCCTGGTTCGCTTCTTGAGAAGATTCAGCACCTTGCGAAGCCAATTGTCTATTTTCCCTAACGCCCTGAACCGCAATTTCAGACTCACTTTGTAGTTGAGATATCATTGCTGCAATTTCGTCAGTAGATTCGCTTGTTCGTTTAGCTAAGTTACGAACTTCATCAGCGACTACAGCAAAGCCACGTCCTTGCTCTCCTGCTCGTGCAGCTTCTATTGCCGCATTTAACGCCAGTAAATTAGTCTGTTCTGAAACCCCTCTAATTACGTCTAACACGCTACTAATATTTCCACTTTTTTCAGCCAAAGACTCAATAGTAGAAGAAACACTTTTCATCCCGTTAGCCATCACATTTATAAACTGAGTAGATTCACCTACAACGGTTTGAGCAACTTGGGCTTTTTCCATAGCTATTTGCGTTGCTTCCGAAGCAACATTTGCACTTTTTGCAATATCACCAATGGTTACGCCCATTTGATTAACAGCGGTAGCAGCATGAATTGATTGATCTCTTTCAAGCTCCGCGCTTTGTTTAGTTTCTTGAGCACTTTGAGACACACTATCTGACGCGCTCTTTAACTCAATAGAAGTATCTGACAAGTTAATAATAATATTTCGAATTTTATCTAAAAACTGATTAAACCCCTGCGCTAAGCTAGAAATTTCATCTTTACCGTAGCGATTAATTCGGTAGGACAAATCACCCGACCCGTCACCAAGATTTTGAAACACTTTAGCTAGCGCAATGATAGGAAGCATCAACATCTTCGAGAAGTAACGTGCGATAAACCCTAGTACAATTACTACAATTAAGAACCACATGATCATATGGTTTCTACTTTCGTTTAATCCAGCATGCAACTCAACGGTAGGGACTTCCGCAACAACATACCAGCCTAATGACGGGATAAAGCTAGTGGCTACAACTAACTTTCCATCATTCTGATACGCAAAGTCTTTTTCTTGCAATAGCTTGTGTGTTTGTATTTTACTGTATTCGTTTTTTAAAGATTCTGCGTTTGCTTTAGACTTATCTTTATGGATTTGTATTAGCCCATTATTATCAACTAAATAGACAAAGCCAGTTTCTTCTAGTTTGAAACTACTCAAATAGCTAACCATGTCATTTAGTGACTTAGATACACCAGAAATACCTTTGCCGCCTAACATTTGATAATTAACAAACATATCGACATTACCGTTTGGATAAGCGTAAATACTAGCGGACTCAGCCTTATTACTATTAGTAAAGGCAAAAAACCAGCCATCAGCTTGATCATTTTTTAAAACTCTCAAGAAGCCGTCTTGATTCCAATACTCTGCGGTATCTCTAAAAGCAAACGATGCATTGCTCAAGCCATTATCAACCTGTATTTGCTTTAGATAATCTATAAGCGTTTGCTCTTCGGACTTGTGCTTTCCGCTATCTAACCATTTGTGGATATACGGGTTGGTGGCAATAGTGCGAGTAATTGATTTCATCGAAGCGGTTTCGCCTTCGACTTTATCTCTTATTCTTTGAACCACATTAGGTAACTCTGAGTTTTCCATTCGCTCTAGCATAATGGATTGAGCTTTAGAGTGACCAACGTAGCTAACGATACTTGTGGATATAATAATCGCACCTATTAAGGTAAGTGTGATTTTGGTTTGTATAGGTAATGAAAATATGAACTTCTTCAGCATAATAAATCCAAATATGCGGAGACAACTGTCCCTGTTATTATTATTTTTAGTGTACCTGATTGTATCGTCAGAATTAAACTTGTCTTTAGTTAATTTGTAAATTTTGCTATTTAACCACTGTTAACAGCAGTTCATGGTCAATTTACCTTTGTTTTGTTGCAAAAGTGGTCAAATTTTATATGGTCTACAGCAAACATTATTATAAAAAGGGAAATTCATGAAAAAAAGGTTCATAACTTTTGCGGCCTGCCTACTAGCCAGTAACGTCGCAACAGCCTCTGATGTGCCGGAGATGTGGAACGGCACTGAATATAACAAAAGTATTCCAACGGTAAAGTCTATACTAGGCTACCCAATTGGAAAAAAAATCACTTCGCACGCGGACATGATCACGTACTTTAAGGCGTTAGAACACGCACAGCCAAACCGTATAAAAATTCAAGAATATGGAACGAGTTGGGAAGGACGTAAACTCATAGTAGCCGCGATTGGTAAAGAAAATAACATCAAGAGTTTAGATTCTTTCGCCCAAAATATGCAGCTGTTATCATCTAGCGATAAGGCGCCTTCTTTAGTGGAAAAGCTGCCGGCGTCAGTTTGGTTAGGTTATTCCGTTCATGGCAATGAAATTAGTGGTACCGATGCGGCTATGATGACTGCATACCATTTGTTGGCTGCAAAAAATGACGATACGGTCAATAGTATATTAGAAAACACAATCGTGTTCATAGACCCTCTGCAAAACCCAGATGGGCGCACGCGTTTTACTAGTCGTTATTACTCCACTGTGGGGTTAGAACATAGTAACGATCGCCTGAGCGCCGAACATAACGAACCTTGGCCAAGTGGACGTTCTAATCACTATTTATTTGACATGAATAGAGATTGGTTGGCCTTAACCCAACCAGAAACAAAAGGCCGAGTGGAAAAAATGAATCACTATCGCCCTTTAGTGGTCATAGATTTACATGAAATGGGTGGCGATCAAAGCTACTACTTTGCCCCAGCGGCTAAACCTATAAACCCCCATATGACTGAGCAACAAGTAGAAAATATGGCCCTTATTGGAAAGAATATCGGTACGCACTTTGATAAAAATGGATTCGACTACTTTACTCGTGAAATATTTGATGCATTTTATCCCGGGTATGGAGATAGTTGGCCAACGTTTTATGGGGCATCCGCTTCAACTTATGAAGTATCTTCTTCAAGAGGCGAGGTGTTTAGAAAAAAGAGTGGTGAAGTTATGACTTACCGTAATACGGTAAGACGTCATTTTGTCGCATCAATTGCAACGTTGGAAGGTGCGTCTAAAAACCGGAAAAAATTGCTTAACGATTATGTTAATTACCAAAAAACGGCAATTGAAGAAGGGAAAAAAGATAAAAAGAGTCGTTACTATATTTTATCTGACCAAGCAAATCGCTACGGAGCTCATAAGTTAGCAAACCTAATGACTTTGCACGATGTAAATGTTCAGGTCGCAAATGACAAGTTTAAAGCCTGTGGTGTGCGTTATCCCGCCGGTACTTATTTTATAGACTCGGCACAACCTAAAAGACGTTTTGTTAAAACCACGTTTGATAAGCAGGTAAACATGAGCGCTGATTTTGTTAATGAACAAGAACGACTTCGCTCAAGAAAATTAAGTAACCAGATTTATGACGTAACCGGTTGGTCACTGCCTTTAATGTTTGGTGTTAATGTTCAAGAATGCGGTAAAGCGCCCACAAAATCCTCAAGTATCTTTTTAGCAGCAACGCCGTTAGTGGGGGAAGTAAAAAATAAATCAGCAAAATTTGGTTTTATTGTTCCTTGGTTAGATATGTCTTCAGGAAAGTTTTTAACAAAAGCATTAAGAAGTGGATTAGTTGTAAAATCAGCTGACCAGGCATTTACATTGGAGTCGGGCGATGTTTATCCAAGTGGTTCGCTAATTATAGAGAATCACAGCAATGATGAAAACCTTCCCAATTTAGTAGAAGCTATTTCAAAGGAAACCGGTGCTTTGGTTGTTGGCATTGACTCTAGCTGGGTTACTAAAGGGCCCAGTTTTGGAAGCAATAACACACCTTTAATGGTTGCCCCGAAAATTGCCATGGCTTGGGATGAGCCGGTTAGTTCATTAAGTGCAGGGCATGTTAGATATGTAATTGAGCAAGAATTTAACTACCCGGTAACCGCAATTAGAACAAGTACATTGTCATGGGCAAACTTGAAAAATTATGAAGTCCTCATTTTACCAAATGGTTACTATAACCAAGCCTTAGGTAAATCCGGTGCTGACAATATTAAAAGTTGGGTAAAAAACGGTGGTGTATTAATCACACTAGCAGGGGCGACAAAATTTGCTGCAAACCCGGACATTGGTTTGCTAGACACAAAACGTGAACTTGCATATAAAGAAGCAGACAGTGTTTATGAAGACACTAACAAAGCAACAGTAAAAGGCGTGTTACTTACTAGTAAAAAAGCGTTGGTTGAGTCTGCAGAAAATAAAGAAGAAAAACCGGATTATGTTGCTGGTGTTTTAGCGAACGTAGAAGTTGACCAAGAGCACTGGCTAACCGTTGGTGTAAATGAAAACGTAGTTGGGCCAGCTTTTGGTAACGATATCTATAAACCGATTGAGCTGGCGTCTGGCAAAAATCTAGCTTGGTTTTCGTCAGAAGAAAAAGTACTGGCAAGTGGCTACTTGTGGGCTGAAAACAAGAAGCAACTCGCCTATAAACCGTTTTTAATTCACCAGCCAATGGGGAACGGAATGGTTATTAGCTTTACTCAAGATCCGACAACGAGAGCATACTTTGATGGTTTAAATATTATGTTTATCAATTCAATTTTTAGGGCTGCAGCGAATGCTCGTGTTTTAAGGTAGTACTTTATAAGTAGCAATGCATAATAAGGTGTAGTTATAATGCCGTTACTTTGAAAAATCTGGAAAATACAATGAATAAAGTTTACATTAATGCGGCACCTATAGAGCTTAATAAATTATTAAAATTTGAAAGTTTAGTAAGCAGCGGTGGTGAAGCGAAAATGGTAATCGAAGACGGGTTGGTCAAAGTTAACGGCAATATAGAAAAACAAAAACGCAAAAAGTTAAATATTGGTGACACGATCGAGTTTATGGGTCAACAATACGTTATCGCTGTAGAAGAATAACATATTAAAATAAACCAACACACATTGGACGTGTTGGTATGGGCTAAAATTAAAGGAATAAGATGAGTAGAATTTTAACAATACGAAACAAACTCCTAAGCCTCAGAGGGCAAATGGATATAAATGATGAGCATGATCAAAGCCTTTTTATTGCAAAAGGGGAGCTGTCATTTATATTTTCACCAACTTGGCGAATATTTGACTCACAAAACAAACTCGCATCAATCAAGAAGAAGAAATTTAGCTTAAAACCTACTTATACAGTGCGATCTATTTTTGGTAGCTACACCGTAAAACGTAAGTTACTGTCCTGGACAAGACAATATTATGTTGTTGATGGTATGTACGCTGGTGCTCTAGCAAAAGGTAATCTTCTTGACTTAGCGTTTACAATTAAACATGGCGACCGAGAGGTTTCGTCGGCTAGCGAGAATCTCATCTCGTTAAGGGACACTCATGTAATTGTCGTGAATCAAGATGAAGAGCCTGACGTACTATTTACCACTGTCATGATGGTTATCATGCAACTTGATAAAAAGAATGATAGCGTAGCCGTTAGTGATTAAGAGATATAGCAATAAGAATAAGACGATATTTGTATGAAGAATATGGAAAATTTGACACTGAACGAAAAGCAAACATATGCTTTTATTGATTTTTCTTTGTTTTTTAAGGGGCACCTCGGGCTTAAAGAAATAATTGATAAGTTTTCATTGACCGAAAAAACAGCGGTTCAATACTTTAATAGTTATCAATCAGTTTTAGGTGGTCAGCTTGAATTCGACGAACAAGCTCTTCGCTACTTCAAATTAGATAACTTCAAGCCAGTATTTAGCCACGACCCAAGGAAAACCTTGGTTAAGTTGGCGCACCAGATATCCGATGGATTTGACGCCATTAGCCAAACCCAGTTTCCTGTAGAACAACCTTCCTATTTAAACGCGCCTGATATTGAAGTTATCGCTCGCCTAATGCGTGCCATATTAAACGGAAACGTTGTTAATATAATTTACACTTCGCTTTCAAGTGGTTCTGCTGGCCGCGATATTGTCCCGCATTCTATTGTTGATAATGGACTTAGGTGGCACGTACGAGGATTTGACAGAAAAACGAATAGTTTTAGAGATTTTGTTTTAACCCGTATTAGTAAGGTAACGATAAAATCTATTGATATAGCGCCAAATGAATACAAAGCTGTTGACATGCAGTGGCAAAGGATTTTGGATTTAACCATCATACCTCACCCAAATAATGTAAGTTTTTCTACGGCAGTAGAAATGGACTATGGCATGACGGATGGAAAAAAGACGTTGAAGGTTAGGGCAGCAATGGCAGGGTACCTGCTTCGACGCTGGAATGTTGACTGTACACAAAATGCATCGCTTAACTCACCAGAATACCAACTTTATTTAGCGAACATTGATTCACTAGCTAACATACCGGAACTCTCTATAGCGCCTGGATATATTTGTTAATCCGCATCATATAATTATTGCTATTTAAAAAAACAAGTTCATAATCCGCGCGATTTTTAAACGGGCATAAACTTGCCTTTATTTATTCTAACTATAGCGGATAACACAATGAACAAAAATAGCACCGAACTTCAGGGGCTTAGTTCTTCATCTTTTATTCACGACCGATTATCGGTTTACAACCTTCAACAGGATTACTCACACCAAAACGAATCTCTTGACCAAGCAATTGTTGAACGCGGTGTCAGGTATAAAGATGCAATTCATATTGTTGTGCCTACAGGCGAATACTGGCTATTTGACTATGGTGTTGTCGTTTTTTGGGCCGTGGAAGAAGACGAACGTAAAGCCTTGATCAATCGACTTTGTCGCAATGAGAATACGCCTAGTGATGTTATCGAAGATCACTATCGTTTTATAGTGTCTGAAGAGCTTAAAGTTAACAAGGATACTGTATACCTGCCAAATGACAATGCCTTAACTCGTTTAGCGATAAGTCATGGGCTCGCACAATCTATTAAACTTGTTGAGTACGAACATAAAGCACAATCCACTATTTCTGATTACTCTCATCTACCTGAAGCTTTGGCGAACACAGGTAAAATCGCACTAAACCGTAGAGAAATAGCTAAAATTCGTGGTCGGCTATTTAGTACTAAGAGCGACATTATTTTGCATTATGGTTTGCTAGATACACCTGAGTTTTTTTGGGAATACCCAGAGCATGAAAATAACTATAACGCTGTGGTACGTTATTTAGAGATACATCAACGTGTAGACCTCTTGTCTAAAAAACTTGCCACGATACACGAGCTTTTTGACATGTTAGCGGACGAACAAAAACATCAACATTCTTCAATTTTGGAATGGATTATAATTTGGCTTATTGCTATTGAGGTTGTTATTTATGTAGGAGAAAAGTTGGAAAGCTTATTCTAGCTATATTTATTCAGCGCGCATTATACCTATTATAAAAATATTAAATATTTGTAATAAAAAAGATTGCCATTTTTAAATTATTAATTATTATGCGCGCCAATTCTTGTTGATAGCCAATCCAAGTACATCGCATTAGCGGCCAGGCAAATGAGCAACTATCCAAGAGTGAATTTGAATATTTAACTATGTTTAACTCGCTCAAACCTAAAAGTAGGTTTATTTAGCTTTTCTGGAGATTGGTTATGTCTGTTACTTCTATTGTGTCTGCAATTGCAGAGAACAACCTTCCTTATGACGCTGCTACGATAGAGTCTTTATCATTCCGCTATGGTACGCCATTGATGGTTTTAGACTGTGATGTGGTTCGCCAACAGTTTCGTGCTTTACAGCAGGCGTTACCCAATGTAGACCTGCACTACGCACTTAAGCCGTTGCCACATCCAGCTGTTGTTTCAACACTGTTAGCGGAAGGTGCCTTTTTTGACTTGGCAACTAACGGTGAAGTTGATCTAGTAAACTCTGTGGGAGTGCCAGCAGAACGCACCATTCAAACACATCCAATTAAGCGCGATAGCGATATTCAGCATGCCTTATCGTATGGTTGTAATGTATTTGTTGTAGATAACATTAACGAGTTAGAAAAGTTTATTGCGTATAAGGATAATGTAGAGCTTTTAATAAGAGTTAGCTTTCCAAATGCAGACGTTTTGGCGGACCTTTCTAAGAAGTTTGGTTGCAAACCAGAGGCAGCTTTAGAGATTATGAAGAGGGCGTTTGAACTCGGAATTCGTATTAAAGGCTTGTCGTTTCACGTTGGCTCACAAACAAAAACCGGTGCTAAATATGCTACGGCCGTGCGTCGTTGTAATGACATTATGAGTGAAGTTGTTGATGCGGGTTTGCCTGCGCTTAGTACCTTAGATATTGGAGGCGGCTTTCCAGTCCAATATACATCGGACGTAATACCAATTAATATTTTTTGTCAGCCAATTCGAGAAGCGTTAGCTGAGTTGCCGCAAACGATTCGAGTCATCGCTGAACCAGGTCGTTTTATCGTAGCTCCTGCAGTAATAAACATAGCGTCTGTGATGGGTCAATCCGAAAGGAATGGGCAAACTTGGTACTATTTAGACGACGGCATTTATGGCTCGTTTAGTGGACTTATGTTTGACGAGGCAAAGTATCAAACATTTGTTTTAAATACGGATCACGAATTGTACTCGTCAGTATTGGCAGGACCAACTTGCGACAGTATAGATGTTGTAGCGGAACAGATTATGTTACCAAAACTAGCGAATGGTGACCTTGTTGTAACAACGATGATGGGTGCGTACTCATGTTGTACAGCAACAGACTTTAACTTCTTCAAAAGAGCAGAAGTCATCGCAATTAATGACGGTTTAGCATACGAAGATATTATTACTGCATAAAGTAATGTTCGTTACTGAGGTAAAATAATATGAGCGCTTGCAGGTTTATGTGAGCGCCATCTATTCGCTCTTCCCAACTCTGATACCCCATTTAACATAATATACATTATGCGCACACCAATATATTGGAGATATAAAGTTTACATAAGCTATAAATTACCTCACTTTAATTACCCTCGTAATATGCTTTCATTGTTAACGACAACTCTATTACGGCCCTTAACTTTTGCTTGATATAAGGCGTTGTCTGCTTGTGTAATCAAATCTAATTCGGTTACTAACTCTTCGTTGTCCTTAAAGCCGTGAATTGAAATCCCGACACTTATTGTAAGCCTGTCTTCAATTTTACTAAACAAATGTGGAATATTAGCGCCATAAACCGCGTCCTTTAGTTTGTTAGCTGCAATCTTTGCTCCTTTTTCATCAGTCATTGGCAGGATGCAAACAAACTCTTCACCGCCGTATCGCGCTAGGAAATCAGTTTCGCGTGGCAGTTGTTCAGCTAGAATCCGTGCAACCTTTTTTAGACAATCGTCGCCTTTGGCGTGTCCGTAGTTGTCATTGTAAGGTTTAAAAAAGTCGACATCTACAATGATTAGTGACAACGAACTATTTGAACGTCGTGCAGAGGCAATTGCGTTGGACAAACGATCGTTAAATGCCCGCCTATTAGCTATTCCTGTTAAACCATCTAACGACGATAGCTCCTCTAATGTTTGCTTTTGTAACTCCACGGTATTGGCAAAGATATTAAATGTCTCGGCAATGTCAGAAATCTCGTCAGAGCCTGAATCAATCACATCTTCGGCACTGCCATTTAGACGTTTATTAACACCATGGTTTAAGTTAACTAGCCTATGTATTACTTTTCGTTGAAGATAATAAACAATAATAGCGAATATGAATAACGACATAACAAATGACATAATAACTACTGTTAGCTGTGCTGATATCGCCAGTGTCGCGCTTTGAGTTTCTTTTACCACTTGGTTGTTTAAGTGAAATGATTCATATTCTACTTGATTTGCAAAATCGGTAACGAGATTCCGTACAAAGTTGCCTCGCCCAATCGTTCGTCCTTCAATACGTAGCTGTTGAATCCTTGTTTGAACCAGGCCATTTGAACCAAATAATAGGTTATCTAATGACTCT
>JAOHFM010000001.1 GCA_028098005.1 Psychrosphaera sp. | reverse complement strand
GTCGCAATAAAAACAGAAGATAAAGTAATTGGTTACTACGAGGTTTGTCCTCAACAGCATTCTCAAAAGCTATTGCCAGCTGTTGAGAACTTGTTAAACGAGTCAAACCTAACACTTGAAGACTTTGATGGTATTCTATATGGGTGTGGTCCTGGTAGCTTTACCGGCGTTCGCATTGGCGTATCTATTACGCAAGGTTTGGCGTTTGGTGCAGACTTACCTGTACTTGGTGTTTCAAATTTAGCGCTTATGGCACAACAAGCGATGGATGATCTTAATGCCCCTCAAGTCATAGCGGCCATTGACGCACGAATGTCAGAAGTTTATTTTGCAATATACGACAATATAAATGGCAAGGCGGTAGCTCGAGTTAAAGATGTTGTTTGCAAGCCTGAAGAGGTCAATATTGAAAGTAGTGAAGTATTAATTGGCGCTGTTTCAGTAGGAACAGGTTGGGAAACCTATAACGATATTTTAAGTGATAAATTTGATGTTGTAAAAACAGATATTTTGCTACCTAATGTAAAGTATGGCTTTAAGCTCGTTGAATCAGAATTTGAAAGCGGTAAAGGTTTACCTGCCGAGCAAGCGCAACCTAATTATGTTCGTGATGAAGTGACGTGGAAGAAATTACCAGGTCGTTAGTTGAATTTTTTGGTTAATATTCAGCCAAAGGTAAGGCATAATTAAAACCGACCAGTCGGTAGTCAACATTCGAGAGCATGAAATGGCATTAAGAGATCCTGATAAAACCCGTAATAACTTGTTAGAGATAGCATCATGCTTATTTCAAGCAAAAGGTTACAATGGCACCAGCCTGACCGATATTTTAACAAAAGCGGAAGTGTCTAAAGGCGCTCTCTATCATCACTTTTCAAATAAACAAGATTTGCTATATGCCATCGTCGATGAGCTTTATAGAAAGCAGTCGAAAGCACATTGGGAAGCTATAACCGCAGCCAATGACCCTATTGAAGCCATCGCTTCTTCAATTGAGAAACAGGCTATAGAGGCCAGTCAAGAAGACATGTGTAACGGTTGCCCTATTCACAATTTATTGGCAGAACTAGGTTCAACGAACGATGGTTTAAGGCACCGAGTTGATGCAATTTTTTGTTCAGTGCAGAAATCTATTTACGAAGCTTTTGAAAGAGCCAAAACACTAAATATTGTTAAAGGTAATACTGATAGCAAAAGAGTGGCTATGCTAATCATGTGTACTTTGAATGGAATGCCGCAAATGGTAACAAGTTGTCAGAATAGGGATGTTTTTAAAGAAATTTCAGCCGCTTTGGCAGATTATATTCGCAGTTTCAAAATCGTTGACTAAACTTAAATTAACTTAGTTATATTTAGGAGACAATCATGACAGAAGGTGTTGGTTACGGGGCGAGTGCTGGTGGAAATTTGAGAGCTGAACAGCAACTCATTCAACAGCAAAGACAAAATAGAGATGACTCTGTTCAGCGCCAAGATCAGCAAGAGCAAGCCGTTGATAATCGTCAACGTTTAGAGTCGGTTAGAGAGCAGGATGCGCTTCAGACTGATGTTACTCAATCTGAGCAACGTCAGCGTCAAGAGCAAACAAATCCACAACAAGTTGAAAGTTCAAATCAGCTTAGGGCCCCTGATTCACAGACAGTCCAACAATTAGAACTCAATGCGGCAAACCGACGCGAACAACAAGAAAACGCATCTGGGTTGGGACAAACAGCGGTTAATTCCTACAATAGTCTGCAAGTTAGAGAGAGTAACGAAAGTTTATCTGCAAAAATAAAGGTTGATATTACCGCTTAATTTGCCTAATACTATCGACATATCATTAGTGAGGTAGGTAAATGAATTTTTTTAGAAAGCTAATAGCCAGTGTAAGTATTGTAATCATCTCAGGCTGCGCTAGTTATCCAGAAACGGTGAGTGTTCCTGAAAATACAAACTTAGTTCCTTTTTCCTCAATTAACGCAGATGACAACAGTCTTATCGGCGAACAAGCCCGATGGAGTGGCGTCATAGCTGAAGTAAAAAATGAGTCTAATCGTACTCGTTTAGATGTTTTATATTACCCAGCTCGAGGCACCGGCAGACCAGATTTGAAAGAAGATCCACAAGGTCGTTTTCGAGTTTATGCCGATGGCTTTTTAGACCCTCAGGTTTTCAAAAAAGGCAAATCAGTTACCGCACTAGGCGAGATTAAAGACAGTGAGTCTCAAAAAATTGATGAATTTGAATATCTATATCCAACAATAACAAAAGCAAAAATACATCTATGGAAAAAGTTAGACCCACCAACACGCGTTGAATTTCATTATGGTTGGTATGGGCATTATCCACACTGGCGCTGGCAAGGTGGAACAAGACATAGGTATATAATTGGTGGATCGACAAAAAAAATAACCCCATCTGGTGTTGTAAAGTCTAAAGACAAAAAACAATAATAAAGCACGCTAAAAAAGGGTAAGTTAATGTTTAAAGCATGTTGTTTGGCTGTATTAGTAAGTGCAGTATTAGGTTCCGCGTACAGTGCGCAAGCTTCTGTTAATGGCAATGGTATAGAAGAGGCGATTATTCCGATTCTTTCCGGAGACCACCGAAGTGAAGAGAATAAAGCGAGAGATGACTTTCGTCACCCGCAAAGAGTTATTGGTTTTTATGAGATTAAGCCGTCTGATACGGTTTTAGAAGTATGGCCAGGGAATGGTTGGTATAGTGAAATATTAGGACCTTATTTAAAAGCCGAAGGGCAATTAGTCGCAGCTACTTTTGGTATTAACAATGAAAACTCAAAAGACAAGCGTTTGGCGTTCTGGAGTAAAATAGCAACGGAATACCGTGAAAAGATGGCAGATGAAGAGTTATACGGTAACGTTATCTTCACAGAGTTTGAGCCACCTGAACGTTTGGACGTAGCCGAAGTTGACTCAATTGATAAAGCATTAATTATCAGGTCGCTTCACATATGGGATGAAGTTGGTCAAATGCAACAGGGGCTACAATCGGTGTTTAAAGCCTTGAAACCTGGTGGATTACTCGGGATCATTCAACATCGCTCTACACAATTGTCAGACTTTTCGTCATCTGCACCAGAAGGTTATTTAGCTGAAAATTACGTGATTCAGGCTGCTGAAAATGCAGGTTTTAAACTTGTAGAAAGTTCAGATATAAACAGTAACCCTAAAGATACGAAAGATTATCCAAAAGGCGTGTACACATTGCCACCTACTTTGGCAATGGGAGCACTTGACCAAGACAAGTATTTAGCTATTGGTGAAAGTGACAGAATGACGTTGAAGTTTGTAAAACCCAAATAAATTGAACAGTCATTTCATCAAAATATCGGGTGGAGATATAGCAGCACTTAAAAATGCTGCCTATGACTCCAAACGCTCAACTACAATCATTGCTTTACATGGTTGGTTAGACAATGCCGCTAGCTTTGGGCCCTTGATAGATTCTTTGCCTCAATTTAATTGGGTAGCCATTGATTTGCCAGGTCACGGTCATTCATTTCATCGTTCTAGTAATAGCTATTATCATTTTATTGATTGGGTTTCTGACGTTATCGAAGTGATAGATGCGCTAGAGCTTTCGCAACCTCCTGTTTTAGTGGGGCATTCACTAGGAGGCATGTTAGGTACAGTATTAGCAGGTTTATACCCAGATAAAGTATCTAAATTAATTCTTATTGATTCAGCTGGTTTAGTAATACAAGACGATGTTAATGCGTTGGTAAATATGCGAGCTGCCATGGACTCAAGAAAAGAGTTAGTAAACAAAAAGTCTCGTCAACACAGTAACATCTCATCTGCGATAAAAGCACGACAAAATGCTGGGGGCATAAGTTTTGATGCCGCAAAATTGTTAGTGGACCGTAATACCGAGTTAGTTGATGACGGCTATCGCTGGCGTACTGATTTAAAGCTTAGGTCAGGCTCACCAGTGAGAGTTAATAGCACTGTAGCAGTACAAATTATTGCAGCAATAGAAGTAGAAACATTGATCATATTAGCTAACGACGGTTATGAGTCAATGAAGACTAACTATTCAAAATTCCAATCATTTTATAGAAATCATAAAATGGTTGAAGTAAGCGGCCACCACCACTGTCACCTAGACAACCCGTCTGAAACATCTCAGCAGATTGCTGAATTTTTACTATAATTGCCGGAATATCATACAAAATAGATGGTTTGATTGATTTTTAGTCTAACTAATTTGTCTGATCGGATGAGTTGGAGTATTGTAACGGACTATTTTGGCTTTAATAAAATAAAAGCATAGCAAATTGATTCAGGAGAGCGTTTTGGACAAGATCTGGTTAAATAAATATCCTAAAAATGTGCCAGCAGAAATAACCCTTGATCCGCAGCATTCGTTATTAAACGTTGTTCAAGACAGCGTCGCTAAGTTTGGCGACAAAGAAGCTTTTATGAATATGGGCAAAACCATATCTTATAACGAGCTAAACAAAGAAGCTGAGGCCTTTGCCGCTTATTTGCAAAATGAGTTAGGTATTAAAAAAGGTGATGCCGTTGCTATTATGATGCCAAACCTACTTCAGTATCCCGTTGCGCTTATTGCTGCCCACCGAGTTGGTGCTGTTGTGGTTAACGTAAATCCTCTTTACACACCTCGAGAGTTAGAGCATCAGCTAAATGATAGTAAAACCAAAGCCATTATTATTGTAGAAAATTTTGCAAATACACTAGAGCAAGTATTAGAAAAAACATCGGTAGAACATGTAATCCTCACCAAAATGGGTGACATGTTGGGCATGAAAGGTTTTGTAGTCGACTTCGTGGTTAAATATGTGAAGAAGATGGTGCCAGATTATTCATTGCCAACTGCCATTCCGTTTACACAAGCATTAAAAAAAGGTCGTCAGTTATCACTTACTCCAGTAGAAGTGGTTGGTGAAGATCTCGCCTTTTTACAATATACGGGTGGCACAACAGGCGTTTCTAAAGGCGCAATGCTTACACATAGCAATATGGTTGCAAACTTAGAACAAGTATCTGCACTTTTAGGTCCTTGTTTAGAAGAAGGCAAAGATACTATTATTACAGCGTTACCGCTTTATCATATCTTTGCATTAACCGCTAATTGCCTGCTGTTTTTAAAGTTTGGTGGTACAAATGTATTGATCACCAATCCAAGAGATATGCCTGGGTTTGTCAAAGAGCTAGGCAAAGTTAAATTTACGGCTATAAGTGGCGTAAATACATTATTTAATGGCCTGTTGAATACTCCAGGATTTTCTGAATTGGACTTTTCTTCATTAAATCTTAGCATTGGTGGTGGTATGGCCGTTCAGCGAGCGGTTGCCGAGCGTTGGTTGAGTGTTACAGGTTGTGACCTACTTGAAGGTTATGGGTTAACGGAGTGCTCTCCAGTGGTATCATTTGTTCCATTTGATACTGGTAAATATACAGGCAGCATCGGTGTAGCTGTACCTTCAACTGATGTTCGCTTAATTGGTGAAGACGGTGAAGACGTTAAAGCTGGTGAGCCGGGTGAACTGTTAGTTAAGGGTCCTCAAGTAATGAGAGGCTACTTAGGCCGTGCAGAAGCAACAGCTGAAGTACTCAATGATGGCTGGTTAGCAACAGGTGATATTGCCAAAATTGATGAAGAAGGCTTACTTTATATAGTAGACCGTAAAAAAGACATGATTCTTGTTTCTGGATTTAATGTATTTCCAAATGAAATTGAAGACGAAGTTGTTACTCACGAAGGTGTTTTAGAGGCTGCCGCAATTGGTATACCTCATGAAGTATCTGGAGAGGTTGTTAAGATTTTTGTTGTTAGAAAAGATCCTAACTTGACGGAACAGCAAGTAATCGATCACTGTCGCGAAAGATTAACAGGATATAAAGTTCCTAAACTGGTAGAATTCCGTGATGAATTACCAAAGTCTAATGTTGGTAAGATCTTACGTCGTATGCTTAAAGATTAATCTTATCTTTGATTAAATTAAAAGCTGACTAAGGTCGGCTTTTTTTGTTTTTAAGAGTGAATAAAATAGTGAATGACTCACAATCCGAATATCAATATATTGATTCCCAAACTGAGCTTAATGCGTTCTGTGAACAAGCTGCCAAAGCACCTGTTTTAGCTTTAGACACTGAGTTTGTTCGAACTCGTACATTTTATGCCCAACTGGGCCTTATACAAGCATTTGACGGCAAAGATTTAGTATTAATAGACCCACTCGTTGACTTAGATTTGGAGCCTTTTTGGGAGCTACTTACCAACAAGGATATTGTGAAAGTATTGCACTCTTGTCATGAAGACTTAGAAGTGTTCAAAGTATACTCCGGTCGATTACCACAACCACTTTTTGATACTCAAATTGCAGGCCAGTTTTTAAATGATGGTGCTGTTTTGGGCTTTGGAGCCGCGGTTGAAAAAACAACAGGTACGGTTCTAGACAAAGGCGAAGCACGAACAAACTGGTTAAAGAGACCGTTAGAAAAAACGCAATTGCATTATGCGGCAAACGATGTCAAATACCTACTGCCTTTATACCATGCGTTTAATGACGAACTTGTTTCAAGGAAGTTAGATCAGTACAACTTGATTGAAGCTGAGTTAAAAGTTGAACAAAAGCGAAAAGATAAAGTAGCTGCTGAGTTATATCAAGACTTTGGTAATGCTTGGCAACTAAAGCGACGTGAGTTAGCGGTATTAAAAGAGCTAACAGAATGGCGATATGAAGTGGCTATTAAGAAAAACCTGGCTTTAGGTTTTGTTGTGAAAGACGCGACTCTTTTTGTTTTGTCTCAGCGCAGACCTAGCGATTTAGGTAGTCTTAAAAACATTCCGGACATTCACGCGAGTGAAATTCGTATACATGGCAAAGCGCTCTTAGAATGTATTGAGAGGGGTAAACAAGTTGAACTTGACGACTGCCCAGCAGTCATACCTAGACTGACTGACTTCCCAGAATATAAGCAGGCATTCAAACTACTTAAACAGTTAGCTGCGGACGCAAGTGAAAAGCACAATGTTCCTTTACCGTTGTTAGCAACTAAAAAACAATTAAACCAGTGGATTAAATGGGTTTGGAAAGTGCCAGGGCAAGAACTTCCTGACTTCGCTCAACCTTGGCGTCATGCCTTATTAAAAGATGTACTCGAGGTTTGGAATGATAAATACGAACTAGATAAATTGTCATTTAATCCATTGGCTAAAAAAGGTTAGTTATGCAACTTTGTACAATATATAAAAGCTCAAAAAAATCTGAAACTTACCTTTACGTTGAAAAAACGAATGACTTTTCTAAGGTGCCTGAGCCTTTGATGGTACTTGTGGGTAAATTGCAGTTGGTCATGACGTTAGATTTAGACCGTCGCAAAGAGCTTGCCACGGCAGACCTTTCTAAAGTAAAACAAGAGTTGGTAGACAAAGGTTATTATTTACAAATTCCTCCACCAGAAGAAAATTTATTAGAAACTTTTAAAAAGAACCAAAAACATCCCCAAGAGGATGTATAGGAGAAGTTACATGAAGTTAAAAACGATTATTGCAGGGCTTATTTTGTCGTCGCCTATTTTTACGTCTTTTGCGGCAGACAAACCATCATTTGAGCAGTATGTAGAAGGCTTAAAAAAAGAAGCTATTGAAAAAGGCTTTGAGCCTGAGTTTGTTGAGACTCACTTATCAAACCTTAAATACTTAAAAAGAGTCGTAAAGGCCGATAAAAACCAGCCTGAGTTTGTTGAAACGTTAGATACTTACTTGCCTAAACGCGTGCCAGAATGGAAAGTTAAAAGAGCTCGAGACGCGTATGTAGAAAATCGTGAATTACTTGAAAAAATAGCAGCAGAATATGGTGTTCAGGCTCGTTTTATTGTCTCTTTATGGGCTTTAGAAACAAACTTTGGTCGTATCCAAGGAAAAATGCCAATTATAGATTCAATTACAACGCTTAGCTATGATGGAAGAAGAGAAGCGTTTTTCAAAAAGCAATTGTGGGCGTCGCTTCAAATTTTAGATGAAGGCCATATCAGTAAAGAGAAGTTCGTAGGGTCATGGGCAGGCGCTATGGGTCAATGTCAGTTCATTCCAACCTCATTTCTTGCTTATGCTGCCGATGGTGACAAAGACGGTAAGAAAGATATTTGGACAAATAAAACAGACGTTTTTGCATCAATCGCTAACTACTTGAAACAAGAGGGTTGGGACAACAACAAAACTTGGGGTCGACAAGTTATGTTGCCAGAAGGTTTTGACAAACAGAATATTATGGCCAAAAACAGTAAAGGTCGTCGCGGTTGGTTGAATAACTTTAAAGACAATGAACGAAGCTTAAAAGAGTGGCGCGCGCTCGGTGTTACGAGAATGGATGGCAAACCTTTGCCAGACGTAGATATTACTGCTGCGTTAATTATGCCTGATGATGCTAAAGGTAGAATGTACTTGGCATATGACAACTACAAGTCGCTAATGCACTGGAACCGTTCATATTACTTTGTTACATCAGTGGGTTATCTAGCAGATAGAATTGGGTATCCAAAACTTTAATATGACAACAACAAATTCAATGCCATTTTGGCAGGAAAAGTCACTAGAGGAAATGTCTCGGGCTGAGTGGGAGTCTATTTGTGATGGATGTGCTAAATGCTGCTTACACAAGTTAATAGATGACGATGACCAAGAAGAGGCCATTGATACCACTCACATGAACGAGCAAGAAGAGTTGCACTTTACTTCTGTTGCTTGTCGATACCTTAATGATAAGAAATGTGAATGCACAGTTTACAAACAACGAACAAAACTGGTTCCAAGTTGTATTGAGTTAACCCAGGACAATCTTGAGCAAGTTTTTTATATGCCTACAAGCTGTAGCTATCGACGCTTGCAGGAAGGTCGAGGTTTGCCAAGCTGGCATCCTTTATTAAATAAGGGAAAAAAGGCAGCGATGCACAAAGCGGGTATGTCTGTTAGAGGTAAAATAATCTTTGACGATATGATCACAGAAGAAGAGTTTGAAGATTATATTGTTGTGTGGCCGTTAAAAGATTTAGATTAATACATTCGGCTAAACAAAAGCCCGCATTGAGCGGGCTTTTTAATTTGAAATATCGGCAATGTTTCTTAAACATCGTCTAGTCAGAGTTAACTGACCATAAAACGCCTAATTTGATTTTCAACACCTTTACCATCGAGTTCTAGCTCTTGGTAAATTTCTTGTTGAGTACCATGTTTGATAAAGTTATCAGGCAGACCAAGGTTTAATACTCGGTTGTCGTGTCCTCGCATATTCAAATACTCATTCACGTAAGAGCCTGCGCCACCTGCTATCGCATTATCTTCTAAAGTAATTAACACATCATGACTAGCAGCTAGTTCGTCAATTAAGGTTACGTCTAGCGGTTTAACAAATCGCATATCAATAACTGAGGCATCTAATTCTTTAGCAGCATCAATGGCCGAGCCTAAAAAGGTGCCAAAGTTTAGAATTGCGATGCTTGTTTCATTGCACTCAGATGCGCTTTCCGTCGAGATGATACGACCTTTGCCTATTTCTAGTGCTGTCATGGTTGCTTCAATATCAACGCCCATGCCTGTGCCTCTTGGATAGCGGACAACTGCAGGCTTGTCTAGCTTATGGCCAGTAAATAACATCTGGCGACATTCATTTTCATCGCTTGGCGTCATTATTACTAAGTTTGGAATACATCGTAAAAAACTAAGGTCAAATGAGCCCTGATGTGTTGGTCCGTCGGCGCCAACAATACCCGCTCTATCAACGGCGAATAATACTGGTAAATTCATAATAGCAACATCATGGATTAGCTGGTCGTAGGCGCGTTGTAAAAAGCTAGAATAGATGGCAACAATGGCGTTATAACCTTCACATGCCATACCGGCGGCTAATGTAACAGCATGCTGCTCTGCAATAGCAACATCGAAGTATTGTTTTGGAAATTGCTTAGCAAACTCCACCATACCTGAGCCTTCACGCATAGCTGGTGTAATGGCCATTAGTTTTGGATCGGCAGCTGCCATATCACAAAGCCACTCACCAAACACTTTTGAGTAAGTTGGGCCCGAAGGAGCCGACTTTGGTAATGAATCTAAGGTCGGATCAAACTTTGGTACTGCGTGGTATTTTATTGGATCTAGCTCAGCTGGATCGTAGCCTTTACCTTTTTTAGTCACTATATGAAGAAATTGAGGACCTTTAAGATCTCGCATATTTCTCAGCGTATCAACAAGTGCATCAACATCATGGCCGTCAATAGGGCCAATATAGTTAAACCCTAGCTCTTCAAATATTGTGCTTGGCACAACCATACCTTTAAGGTGTTCTTCAGCTCGGCTTGCTAGTTCTTTTATTGGTGGTATGCCACTTAATAACTTCTTACCACTTTCTCTAAATGTAGTGTAAAGGTTTCCTGATAAAAGCTTAGCCATGTGAGTGTTTAACGCGCCCACATTTTCAGAAATAGACATATCGTTGTCATTGAGCACAACAAGCATATCGGGCTTAATATCACCGGCATGATTCATTGCCTCAAAAGCCATTCCTGCCGTCATTGCGCCATCGCCAATAACAGCACATACCTTTCTTATTTCTTCATTTGGATTCGCATCGTGCTGAGCTTCGGCTGCAATAGCCATACCCAACGCTGCGCTTATTGATGTTGAGGAATGGCCAACACTTAATGTGTCGTACTCACTTTCTTCGCGCCAAGGAAAGGGATGTAAACCGTCTTTTTGACGAATTGTATGAATTTTGTCAGCTCGGCCAGTGATAATTTTATGAGGGTAAGCCTGATGGCCAACATCCCAGATTACACGGTCGTATGGTGTGTTATAAACATAGTGAAGGGCGACAGTAAGCTCCACAGTACCTAAGCCAGACGCAAAGTGTCCTGAGCTTTTACTAACACTATTTAAAAGATACGCACGTAACTCATCACAAACAGAATGAAGCTGTTCCTGTGGCAATTGACGCAGTTCGGTAGGCAATAATGCCTTTTGTAAGTTCGGATAATCCGCCATATTAACAGTCATAAAATTACTAATGGTCTCTTTCTATAATATATTGCGCCAATTGGCTTAATGAAGATGTATCCCCGTCGATGAGTTCTAACGCAAGATTTGCTTCGTTTACCAATTGCTGTGCTTTTAATTTTGCTTTATCTAAACCCAGTAATGCTGGGTAAGTAGATTTGTTTGCTTTTTCATCGGAGCCTTGAGGCTTGCCGAGTGTTTCTGTATCGGAAGTAATATCCAATACGTCATCCCAGACCTGAAAGGCCAACCCAATTGCTTCTGCGTATTTAGTTAGCGCATTAATTTGAGCCTTATTTGCATTGGCTGTAATTGCCCCCGCTAAAACAGATGCTTTGATTAGTGCACCTGTTTTTAAATTGTGCATAGCCTCTAAACTCGCTAAGGTCATTGGTTGTTTGTCTGTGTTTAATAAGTCAATGCTTTGGCCTGCACACATTTTTGTTGCTGATTTAGCGATTATGTTAACCAATTTTAGCTGATTCTCAGCAGAAACGTCTTGGTAATCATGAGAGGTCACTAAATCAAATGCAAAAGACTGTAATGCATCTCCGGCTAAAATCGCTGTCGCATAATCAAATTTGTTGTGGCAAGTTGGTTGCCCACGCCTTAAATCATCGTTGTCCATAGCAGGTAAATCATCATGGATCAGACTGTACGTATGAATAGCTTCTATTGCTGAGGCGGGAGCATCAAGATCTTCTAAAGTTGCACCGAGTATCGTTCCTGTTGTGTAAACCAAAAAAGGGCGAACTCTTTTACCACCAAGAAGTAACGAATATTGCATCGCATCTTTTAATTGCGAGTCTTCAATATTTGCATTGTTTAAGTAGGCATCAAGGTGCGTTACTGTGCGTTGTTGCACTTCCTTGATGGCAGACAAAATAGTCATTCGGTTTACTCGCCTTGTCCAACGTTTTCAGAAAAGGGTTGAAGCTCTAAATTGCCTTGCTTTTCCATTAAGATTTGTACTTTTTGCTCAGCTTCTTGTAAACGCCCTTGGCTTAGTCGAGTTAGTTCAATACCGCGCTCAAATAATGCCAGCGACTTCTCGAGTTCTAAGTCTCCAGACTCAAGTTGATTAACTATAGTTTCTAATTCACTTATTGCGGTTTCAAACGTAATATTTTTAGGAGTTGCCATAGGTTGATTTTCACTTGGTTAAAAGCTGCCAAAATTAGCCGGTAAAGGTATCGCAAATGGCATGGTTATTCAATTATATTGAGCTAGAATAAGTATAAATTGATTAAACTTTGTTCGGTTAAGTCATTAAGTTACCGATAATATTTAAGTTGCTAGTTTTGCTGTCGATAATTAAACTTAGTAACAGAAATCACCTTCAGGAGTAAATTGTGGATTTAGCAAGTATAGTTGGCATGATTGGAGCCATCGGCTTTATTGTTTTAGCCATGATATTAGGTGGTGGTTTAGGAATGTTTATTGATGTTCCTTCAATCGCTATAGTATTTGGTGGTTCAACATTTGTATTAATGTCTAACTACACCCTTCCTCAATTTATAGCAGTTGGAAAAATAGCCGGTAAAGCGTTTTCCTTTAAAATTGAAACCCCCGAAGAATTAATAGAAAAGATTGTTGAGCTAGCTGATTCTGCTCGTAAAGGTGGTTTTCTTGCATTAGAAGAAGCTGAAATTAGCAATCCATTTTTACAAAAAGGCGTTGACTTGTTGGTTGATGGCCATGATGGTGAAGTGGTTCGTGCTACTTTATCTAAAGACATTTCTCTTACCACTGAACGCCATGAATTGGGTGCCGGAATGTTTAAAACATTAGGTGACATTGCGCCTGCAATGGGAATGATAGGTACGTTAGTTGGTCTTGTTGCTATGCTATCAAACATGGATGACCCTAAGTCCATTGGGCCAGCAATGGCGGTTGCGCTTTTAACAACGTTATACGGTGCGTTTTTAGCTAACGTTATTGCTTTGCCAATGAGCTTCAAGCTAGGGCTTCGTGTAGAAGAAGAAAAGTTAAATCAAAGTCTGATAATGGATGGCGTGCTTGGCATACAAGACGGTCAAAACCCGAAAGTTATTGAAGGTGTTCTGCGTAACTATCTTGCTGCTTCTAAACGTGAAGTTAATACTGAGGAATAGCAGATGTCTGAAGAAGAATGCCCAAAATGTCCACCCGAGGGTCTACCCGGTTGGATGGGTACATTTGCAGACTTAATGTCGTTGTTGATGTGCTTTTTTGTATTGCTATTGTCTTTTGCCGAAATGGACGTTTTGAAATTTAAGCAAATTGCTGGCTCAATGAAGTTTGCCTTTGGTGTACAAAACAAGATAGAAGTAAAAGATATTCCGAAAGGTACCTCTGTAATTGCTCAGGAGTTTCGTCCTGGTCGACCAGAACCAACGCCTATAGAAATTATCCAACAACAAACAATCGAAATTACTCAGCAGGTTTTAGAATTTGAAGAGGGTGAGGACGAGTCAGCCGGTGGTCGCCAAGAGCAAACCGCAGAAATGCGTGGTGGCATGAGTTCCGCAACGGCCGAAGCAGAGTCAGAATCATCGGCAGAAGCTGCAGCGGAGCAAGAAGAAGTTAACGAACTATTGAAGAAAATCGCTCAGCAGATGCAACAAGAGATTATTGATGGCGCTATTGAGCTGGAGTCATTAGGACAACAGATTATTATACGTATTCGTGAAAACGGTTCATTTCCATCTGGGTCAGCTTACCTACAGGATCAATTTAAACCAATTATCCAGAAAGTAGCTCGTGTATTAAATGACGTTCCAGGAGAGATCACCGTTTCTGGGCATACAGACGACATTAACGTGACAAATGAACTGTTTTTTAATAACTGGGATTTATCTTCACAACGAGCAGTGGCAGTAGCCACGGAAATGGTAAAAGTACCTACCTTTGATAAAAACCGAGTCATTGTTGTTGGTCACGCTGATACACGACCTTTGTTACCCAATACCAGTGCCGCAAATAGAAGAGCAAACCGACGAGTTGAAGTTTCTATAATGCAAGGTAAAGCTAAAGAATCTGAGCAAATTAACATTACAGAACAATAGACTAACAACTGATATTTGATTGTTGCTTTTCGATGGTCGGGCGTGTGTGTATAATACGCGCGCGCTGAACCGCGAGAACTGACCTAAAAATGAGATATTATGAAGTTAATTGTTAAGTACCATCCTGAAATAAATATAAAAAGCCGCTCGGTTCGAAAACGGTTTTATAAACTACTTGAATCTAATTTACGCATTATTTTAAAAAAGGTTCACCCAAAAGCGCATATTATTTCTCGCTGGACAGATATTTTGGTAGACGCGCCTCTCGCGACGCCAGAAGAACGCGAACAATTATTAGACTTAATCGTTAGAATTCCGGGTGTTGATCAATTTAACGAAGTTGTTGAATACCCATTTGTCGACTTTGATCAAGCTTATAAAGACGTATCAAGACATTGGCAAGATGAAATTGCGGGTAAGTCTTTTTGTGTTCGAATAAAGCGTACCGGTAAACACGACTTCACTTCTTCAGAACTTGAGCGTTACGTTGGCGGCGGCTTAAACCAAGCTGTAGAGTCTTCACGTGTACAACTGAAAAAGCCAGAATTAACAATTAAAGCAGAATTACGTGATGATGTATTCCATGTCATCAAAGCAAACCATAAAGGTTTAGGCGGTATGCCTCTGCCAAGCCAAGAAGACGTATTGGCATTAATGTCAGGTGGTTTCGATTCTGGTGTTGCGGCTTATCACCTAATCCGCCGTGGTGCGAGAACCCATTTCTGTTTCTTTAACTTAGGTGGAAAAGAACATGAAATTGGCGTAAAGCAAGCATGTCACCAAGTTTGGAACGCATATAGCAGCTCCCATAAAACAAGGTTTATTTCTGTAAACTTTGAGCCTGTCGTGGCAGAAATACTAACCAAAATTGATAATGGATTAATGGGCGTTGTTCTTAAACGAATGATGATGCGCGCGGCGTCGAAGGTGGCTGACAAATTAAATATTAAGGCGTTAGTTACGGGCGAAAGCTTAGGGCAAGTTTCTTCACAAACGTTAACGAACCTAAATGTGATTGACCGTGTTACCGAAACCCTAATTTTGCGACCGCTTATTCACATAGATAAATCAGAAATTATTGATACGGCTAGAAAAATAGGCAGTCATGATTTAGCAGCTGCAATGCCTGAATATTGTGGAGTTATTTCTAAAAAGCCAACAACACGAGCAGTGTTGAGTGAGATTGAAGAGGCAGAAGCAAACTTCGACTTTAGTATCTTAGACGATGCGGTATATCACGCGGATATGATGGACGTGCGCGAGATAGAAAATGAAACCCACGAAGAAGTAAAAGAAGTTGAGCAGGTAACTGACTTATCAAGTGGCTCTATTGTACTAGATATACGTAGCCCAGAAGAGACCGACAATGCACCACTAGATATGGGTGATATTGAAGTGATTGAGCTGCCTTTCTTTAAACTAGCTACTAAATTTGGTGATTTGGACCAGTCAAAATCTTATTACTTGTATTGCGATAGGGGTGTAATGAGCCGTCTGCAAGCGTTACTACTTCACGAACATGGTTACACAGACGTAAAAGTTTACAGAAAGAAATGATATCAAGTATTTGAAGCTATCTTGAATAATAGCGATGATTGATTTGTTAATACTCATTAGCCGTTAATAAAAAAGGCGATTAATCATCGCCTTTTTTTGTGGGTTTTCCTCGCCACATTAGGTGGCTAGTTATATTTAAACGTGACTTTTTTCAGTAGGTCGGTGGTGTGACTATAACGAGTGGTCATATCTTCCATGGACTCTGTATTTGGGTTTATTCCCTTTGTTTCTAAAAACTCGTTGTTATAGAGTTTAGAAACAGAGCGCTCTCCCAAGTCACAGGCTAATGTGACTACGTGTTGTTTTGAACCACCTGAAAGTGGCCCTTTTTGAACCGCGGTGTAAAAAGCAGCAGCTACGTTGAGTGCGCTTGAACTGCCTAGTACTAAGCCATCTTGTTGCCTAACATAATTTGCTAATGTAACAATATCGCTATCGGGTAAGGTGATTGTTTCGTCGACTTTTGCCAGCCTAAAGTTATCAACGAGTCGCATAATGCCAATCCCTTCGGTAAAGGAACCGCCTTGTGTTGCTTTATACTCGCCAGATTGCAAAAAGTTAAAAACACCCGAGCCATTTGGGTCAACACATACTGTGCCTATTTGCTCATTTTGTTCTTTTAGGTATTTGGTAATTCCACCAATAGTCCCGCCAGTACCAGCCGCGGATACAAAGTAGCTAACATCACCATTTGTCTGACTATATATCTCAGGGCCTGTTGTTAAATAATGGGCATCTGCATTGGCTGTATTTTCAAATTGATTTGCCCACCAGAAATCTGGGTTTTCTTCAGCTATTCGTCTAGCAGTATGATAAAAATGGTTTTCATTTGCGAAAGGTACAGGGTCTACCAAGATAAGCTCGGCACCATGCAGTTCAATCATTTGTTCTTTTTCTTTTGCCTGTCCTTTTGGCATAACAACTTTTAAATTAAAACCTAGTGATTTAGCAACAACGGCTAAACCTATGCCTGTATTACCTGCCGTACCTTCAACTATTGTCATTCCAGGTTTCAATTCACCAGATTCAATGGCCGATAAAACCATTTGTAATGCTGCTCGGTCTTTTACCGATCCGCCAGGGTTTTGAAACTCACACTTCACGCTTATATCACAGTGCGTTAACTGACTAAGGCTAGGTATGGTTAACAGGTCAGTATTACCAATTAGTTGTGAAAGTTTGTTTGCGGATCCATTAGCTGGCATAAAATAGGCCTCTTAGTAATAAATTGGGCTGAATTCTTAAAGTCTGTTTGACGCATTATGCCAACTTAATATGCATTATCACAAATATGAATTGGTATTTATTACATCAAAATCGAATATAAAAACGAGAGAGCAAAATTAAAGCCTATATAAGCAGTGAATTTGAATATTTAGCAAGGTTTAACTTGAATGTATTTCAATAGCAAGTATAATCCCCGCATCAAATCTTTTGGGAAGCTTGTATCAGGCATTTCCATAAAGTAGTCGTTAAAACCGACTGTAAATGTTTTTAGTCTACTGGCGCGGGATGGAGCAGTCTGGTAGCTCGTCGGGCTCATAACCCGAAGGTCGTCGGTTCAAATCCGGCTCCCGCAACCAAATACAGGTAGCTTTTAAATTACTCAATTGCGAATATGTATTATAGTAGAACCAGAAACTTTGCCTCGAGAGATTCGGGGCGCTTTAGTTTCTGTTAACAGTTTATGTGGTGTGCGTTTAGATTAGCACATGCGACTGGGGCTTTAGGCCCTTTTTTTGTATTTAAAATTAGTGATAGGAGTGGTGATTTGACTAACCTTGAATTGCGTTTAACTGAAATGTTAAAACCTGCAGTTGATGCTTTAGGCTTTGAATTGTTAGGTGTTGAATTTATACGAGCTGGAAACCATTCAACGTTGCGTATTTATATTGATCATGAAAATGGTATTTCAGTTGATAACTGTGCTGATGTAAGTCATCAAGCTGGCGCAATACTAGACGTTGAAGACCCAATTTCTACTGAATATAGTTTAGAAGTTTCGTCACCGGGCATGGATCGTCCATTGTTCACCGTTGAACATTTCGCCAAAGTGGTAAACGAAACTGTGAGTGTAAAATTGAATGTGCCGCAAGATGGCCGTCGTAATTTTAAAGGGACGCTTGTTGAAGTTGAAGGCGATATGATCAACATCAACGTAGATAATCAAGTGTTCTCTATTTTAATCGATAATGTCCAAAAAGCACATTTAGTTGCTCAATTCGACTAACCAGATAAAAAGGAGCGAAGTATAATGGCAAAAGAACTATTACTGGTGGCAGAAGCGGTATCGAATGAGAAAGCCGTTCCACGCGAAAAGATTTTTGAAGCGCTAGAGTTTGCTCTAGCGGCTGCAACAAAGAAAAAGCACACTGCTGAAATTGAAGTTCGTGTTTCTATTGACCAAGAAACGGGTGAATACGACACGTTCCGTCGCTGGTTAGTTGTTCCTGATGATCACCAAATGGAAAACCCAAGCGCAGAAATGAGTATATCAGCTGCTCAATATGATGAGCCTGAGTTGCAACTGGGTGACTTTGTTGAAGAACAAATTGAATCAATTAAATTTGACCGTATTACGACTCAAATGGCGAAACAAGTAATCGTACAAAAAGTACGTGAAGCTGAACGTGGTCAAATTGCAGAGCAATACTACGACCAAGTAGGCGAACTAATTACTGGTATCGTTAAGAAAGTAAATCGCGATAACGTTATTTTAGACCTAGGTGCTAATGCCGAAGCTGTTTTATATCGTGAAGATATGATCCAACGAGAAACATTCCGCCCAGGTGACCGTGCAAGAGCATACCTTTATGCAGTTAAGCCGGAAGTACGTGGCCCACAATTATTTGTGAGCCGTACAAAACCTGAAATGCTGATTGAGCTATTCCGCATTGAAGTGCCAGAAATTGGTGAAGAAATGTTGGATATCATCGCTGCAGCTCGCGATCCAGGTTCTCGTGCAAAAATTGCAGTTAAGTCAAACGACCGTCGCATTGACCCTGTTGGTGCGTGTGTTGGTATGCGAGGCGCTCGTGTTCAAGCAGTGTCTGGCGAACTTAACGGTGAGCGCGTTGATATTGTTTTATATGACGGTAACCCAGCGCAGTTTGTAATTAACGCAATGGCACCGGCAGAAGTAGCATCAATTATTGTTGATGAAGACCGCAAGTCTATGGATATTGCCGTTGCAGCAGATAATTTAGCTATGGCTATAGGCCGTAGTGGTCAAAACGTACGATTAGCTAGCCAATTAACTGGCTGGGAATTAAACGTGATGACAGAAGCCGATATGGCTGAAAAACATCAAGCAGAAAACAGCAAAACGATACAGTTGTTTACTGAAGGATTAGATATTGATGAAGACTTCGCAACGATGTTAGTTGAAGAAGGTTTCTCATCACTAGAAGAAGTTGCCTACGTACCAGTTTCTGAGTTACTTGAAGTTGATGGATTAGACGAAGATACGATAGAAGAACTGCGCGCACGTGCAAAAGCAACACTTACAACAAAAGCGCTTGCAAATGAAGAGTCGCTTGAAAATTCAGAACCTGAAGAAGACTTACTAAACCTTGAAGGTGTCGATCGTCACTTAGCTTATGTATTCGCAAGTAAAGGTATAACTAACCTTGAATTGCTAGCAGAGCAAGGTGTTGATGAACTTAGTGACATTGAAGAGATTACTGAAGAAAAAGCGGGTGAGCTAATTATGGCTGCACGTAACATTGTTTGGTTTAGTGAAGAGCAATAGGTTCAACGGAGGTATTTAGAAATATGACAGAAGTTAGTTTAGATAAACTATCCCAAGATGTGGGCACTCCGGTTGAGAAGCTGGTTTCACAATTCGCTGACGCTGGTATTAAAAAATCAGCTGGCGACATGGTTAATGAAGCTGAGAAAAAGCAATTACTTGACCACTTAAGCAAAGCTCATGGTGGCGAAGGTGCTGAACCTACAAAAATGACTCTGCAACGTAAAACTAAAAGCACATTAAGTGTAAACAGTGGTTCGGGCAAAGCTAAAAACGTACAAGTAGAAGTTCGTAAAAAGCGTACTTTTGTTAAACGTAGTCCTGAAGAGTTAGCAGCAGCCGCTGCGGCAGAAGAAAAAGCAAGACTTGAAGCTGAAGAAGCTGCTAAGCGTGAAGCTGAAGAAAAAGCAAAACGTGAAGCAGAAGCTAAAGCTAAGCGCGAAGCAGAAGCTAAAGCTAAAAAAGAAGCTGACGAAAAGCGTAAAGAAGCAGCTAAAGCCGCAAAAGCGAGCAAGCCAGCTGAAAAGAAAGCTGAAAAAGTAGAGACTGCTGAAGAGCAAAGGATTCGTTTAGCGCTAGAACAAGAAGCTCTTAAAAAAGCGGAAGAAGAAGCGGCTAAACTTGCAGAAGAAGCTCGTAAACTTGCTGAAGAAAAAGGCAAAGAGTGGGAAGAAGCAGAAGCTCAACGTAAATATAAGTTAGAGCATGAGAAAGAAGAAGACCTTCATGTCCATAGCTCTGTTTATGCTCAGTTAGCTGAAGATGATCAGGATAAGCAAGAAGAGAAAAAGTCTCGTCGTAAAGCTAAGAAAAAAGGCGATAAAGACGAAGCAAGCACTCTTACTGGTCGTCGTAAAAAAGGCAAGCAAGCTAAAAACCAACACGGTTTCCAAAAGCCTGCTTCTCCAGTTGAGCAAGTTGTTAAAATTAGTGAAACAATTACCGTTGCAGAACTAGCGAACAAGATGGCCGTTAAAGGTGCATCAGTTGTTAAAGCTATGATGAAAATGGGCGAAATGGTTACTATTAACCAAGTTTTAGACCAAGAAACAGCAAGTTTAGTTGTTGAAGAAATGGGTCATAAATTTGTATTAACTAAATCAAATGAACTAGAAGAGTCTGTATTAGCAGATCGTGCTTCTGGTGAAGGTGATGCGGTTTCTAGAGCGCCTGTAGTTACAGTAATGGGTCACGTTGACCATGGTAAAACATCACTACTAGATTATATCCGTAAAGCAAATATTGCTGACGGAGAAGCCGGTGGTATTACACAGCACATTGGTGCTTACCACGTTGATACGTCAAACGGCATGATTACATTCCTTGATACTCCTGGACACGCGGCGTTTACGTCGATGCGTGCTCGTGGTGCTAAAGCAACGGATATCGTAGTTATAGCTGTTGCTGCTGATGATGGTGTTATGCCACAGACTAAAGAAGCGGTTCAGCATGCGAAAGCAGCTGGCGTTCCTTTAATCATTGCAGTAAACAAAATTGATAAAGAGTCTGCTGATCCAGATCGTGTTAAAAACGAACTGTCTGCGCTTGACGTAATCCCAGAAGAATGGGGTGGCGATACTCAGTTCATGCACGTATCTGCAAAAACTGGTGAAGGTATTGAAGCGCTTCTTGAATCAATTAGCTTACAAGCTGAGTTACTTGAACTTACAGCGGTTGACCACGGTGCAGCACATGGTGTTGTAATCGAATCACGCTTAGATAAAGGACGTGGTCCAGTAGCGACAGTTCTTGTTCAAGAAGGTGAGCTTAAGCGTGGCGATATCGTTCTATGTGGTTTTGAGTATGGTCGTGTTAAAGCGATGAAAGACGAAAACGGTAAAGAGATCGATAGAGCGGGTCCATCTATTCCAGTAGAAATACTTGGTTTATCAGGTGTGCCACAAGCGGGTGACGAAGCAACTGTTGTTCGTGATGAGCGTAAAGCACGTGAAGTTGCTAATAAGCGTCAGGGTAAATACCGTGAAGTTAAACTAGCAAGACAACAAAAAGCGAAACTTGAAAACATGTTTGCTAACATGGAAGAAGGTGACGTTTCAGAACTTAACATCGTTCTTAAGACTGATGTACAAGGTTCACTAGAAGCAATTACTGACTCACTAACTCGTCTATCTACAGATGAAGTTAAAGTGAACATCGTTGGTAGTGGCGTAGGTGGTCTTACTGAAACTGATGCATCTTTAGCGCAAGCCTCTAATGCAATCGTTGTTGGTTTCAACGTTCGTGCAGATGCAACGGCTCGTCGTTTAATGGAACAAGAAGATATTGATTTACGTTACTACAGCGTAATCTATGACCTGATTGATGAAGTTAAACAAGCAATGTCAGGCATGTTAGCGCCAGAATTCAGACAAGAAATTATTGGTCTTGCTGAAGTTCGTGATGTATTTAAGTCTCCTAAGATTGGCGCAATCGCTGGTTGTATGGTTACTGAAGGTAATATCAAGCGTAACAACCCAATCCGTGTACTTCGTGATAACGTGGTTATCTATGAAGGTGAACTTGAGTCTCTACGTCGCTTTAAAGATGACGTACAAGACGTTCGTAACGGTATGGAATGTGGTATCGGCGTTAAGAACTATAATGACGTTAAAGTTGGCGACATGATCGAAGTGTTCGAGGTTGTTGAAGTACAACGTACTTTATAATTGCCTTTTAACGGCTGACGTATAAAAGGGGCTAACGTGCCCCTTTTTTGTTGGGTCGTTATAAAATTAACGTCATATTTCTGGCTTAAAACTATTTTTATATAATTAAGTCATTAACTTAAAAGAGGAGAGGAAAGTGGATAAGAACTTTTCTAGAACAGATCGCGTCGCACAACAGGTGCAACAAGAAATTGCAATGATATTACAACGTGATTTTAAAGACCCACGTATTGGTTGGGTTACCGTATCAGAAGTCGAAGTTACTAAAGACCTTGCTTACGTCTCAGTATTTGTTACGTTTTTTGGTAAAGAAGAAGATGAAATTGCAGCAGCGTTGGAAATATTAAATAAAGCCAATGGTTTTTTCCGCATGGAAATTGGTAAACGAATGCGTTTACGTATCGTACCTGAAATCAAATTTATCTACGACAATAGCTTGGTGACTGGTATTAAAATGTCTAATAAAGTTGATGAGGCTATTCAGAAAGATAAAGTTCGTCGAGCTGAGTCTGGCGAAAACCCTGCGGAAGATTTGGACGACTAAGATTTATGGCACGTAGGAAAAAAGGCCGTGCAATTAACGGCATTGTATTGGTAGATAAGCCTGAAGGTGGCTCTTCTAACAATATACTACAAAAAGTGAGAGCGATTTTTAACGCTCAAAAAGCAGGGCATACTGGCGCGCTTGATCCTCTAGCAACTGGCATGTTGCCCATTTGTTTAGGTGAGGCAACAAAGTATAGTCAGTATCTTTTGGACTCGGACAAGAGTTATTTTGTTACGGCAAAGTTTGGTGAACGTACTGATACCAGTGATGCAGAAGGTGAAATTGTTGAAGTTCGAGAGGTTGATATAACGCTTGAGCAAATTAATGAATTTAAAAAATCATTAACAGGGCCAATCAAACAGGTCCCAACTATGTTTTCAGCTTTAAAACACAACGGGCAACCACTTTATAAGCTGGCACGTCAAGGCATAACCGTTGAACGAGCAGCACGACCTATCACCATATATGAGTTTGAACTATTAGACTTTCGTGGCGATGAGGCTGACTTCCAGGTACGTTGTTCAAAGGGTACTTATATCCGTACATTGATTGATGACCTTGGTCAGCTATTAGGGTGTGGGGCACACGTTAAAGTATTAAGACGTACACAAGTAGCTAACTACCCAGTTGATAAAATGTTAACGCTTGAGCAAATTCAAAAGCTAAAGGATGACAACTTTATTGATGGAAATCCAGAAAATGAAGTTGATTACACGGCGCTTGATAGTCACTTGCTGCCAATGCAAACCGCCTTAATTGGACTACCAGAGATTAAGTTATCAACCAGAGCCTTTGAAATTTTAAGGTTTGGTCAAACGGTACCTATTGACGCCGCAATGGTTGATTTAAATGCTGACTTATTTCAACAGTACTCTATGAAAGATGAAGAAACAGAGTTTACCGCTTATGACTCAGAGACTAATGAGTTTGAAGGCGTTGTTTGTTTTTCTCAAGGGCACGTAAAGGTTAAGCGGCTAGCGGTAAAAACACCTTGAGTTTTTTATAGAGTTGCGTAAAATGCGCGTCTCTCGTTAATTCGAGTTTATCCTGTAGCGGCTGAGTTAGTGATTGGCTGCTACCACATCATATTTTATTTTTGGAGAGACTTATGTCACTAAGCGTTGAAGATAAAGCTAAAATCCTAGCGGATTTCGGTGCAAACGAAAAAGATTCTGGTTCTGTTGAAGTTCAAGTTGCATTATTAACTGCAGACATCAACAAGCTACAAGGCCACTTTGCAGCACACAAAAAAGACAACCACTCACGTCGTGGTCTTTTACGTAAAGTTAGCCAACGTCGTAAACTTTTAGACTACTTGAAGAGTCGTGACCTTGTACGTTACAACGACTTAATCAAGCGTTTAGGTCTACGTCGTTAATTAAATCTGAAATCAGATTTTAAAAAGGAGCATTTATTGCTCCTTTTTTTGTGCCTGTAACTTAATTTTAATAGCATTAAATATTGACCAACGTATAATATGCCGCGAACTTAAATGAAAATAATAGATTTGGTCGGCGCGGGTGTATGTGAAGTTAACTGCAACCAAAATAAAAGCGCTCTAAAAAAATCGCCAAATCGCAATGAAAGGAAATAAATGTGACTCCAATTATTAAAAAATTCCAATATGGTCAGCATGAGGTCACTCTTGAAACTGGCGTGATAGCACGTCAAGCAACTGCTGCAGTAATGGCTAGCATCGGCGATACATCTGTATTCGTAAGTGTTGTTGGAAAAAAAGAAGCGGCTCCAGGCCAAGACTTCTTCCCATTAACAATCAACTACCAAGAAAAAGCCTATGCAGGCGGTAAAATCCCAGGTGGTTTCTTCAAACGTGAAGGTCGTCCGGCGGAAGAAGAGACTTTAATCGCGCGTCTAATTGACCGTCCTTTGCGTCCACTTTTCCCTGAAGGATTCAAAAACGAAGTACAAGTTGTTTGTACTGTTATGTCGGTAAACCCTGAGATTCAACCAGACCTAGTAGCAATGATCGGTGCATCAGCTGCGTTATCTATCTCTGGTATTCCATTTAATGGTCCTATCGGTGTTGCTCGTGTTGGTGTTGTAAATGACCAATACGTACTTAACCCATCTCAAACAGAACTTGCAACTAGTGACTTAGACTTAGTTGTTGCTGGTACTGATAATGCTGTACTTATGGTTGAATCAGAAGCCGCTGTGCTTTCTGAAGAGACTATGCTTGGTGCTGTTGTATACGGTCATGAGCAATTACAAGCTATTGTTACTGCAATAAAAGAATTTTCTGCTGAAGTAGCGACTCCTGCCTGGGAATGGACTGCTCCTGCTGAGAACACAGAATTGAAAACGAAAGTTGCTGCGTTAGCAAAAGACGGTATCGATGCTGCTTACTCAATCGCTGACAAAATGGCGCGTTATGACGCCGTTGGTGAAGTTAAAAAATCAACTGTTGCTGCACTTGCTGAAGAGTTAAGCGAAGAAGATTTTAACGAAAAAGAAATCTCTGAATTAGTACATGATCTTGAAAAAGACGTTGTTCGTTCACGTATCCTAGCAGGCGAAAAACGTATTGATGGTCGTGAACCAGACATGATTCGTGCGCTTGACGTGAAAACAGGTATCTTACCTCGTACGCATGGGTCTTCACTATTCACACGTGGTGAGACTCAGGCAATCGTTACTGCGACATTAGGTACAGAGCGTGATTCTCAAATCATCGACTCGCTACTTGGTGAACGTCGTGACCCGTTCATGCTTCATTATAACTTCCCTCCGTACTGTGTTGGTGAAACTGGTTTCATGGGCTCACCTAAGCGTCGTGAAATTGGTCACGGTCGTCTTGCGAAACGTGGTGTTGCTGCAGTTATGCCTTCACAAGCTGAATTCCCGTATACAGTACGTCTAGTATCGGAAATCACTGAATCAAACGGTTCATCTTCAATGGCTTCTGTATGTGGTTCATCTCTAGCACTTATGGATGCTGGTGTTCCAATTAAAGCATCGGTTGCTGGTATTGCGATGGGTCTAGTTAAAGATGATTCAAACTTTGTTGTTCTTTCTGACATCCTTGGTGACGAAGATCACTTAGGTGACATGGACTTTAAAGTTGCTGGTACTGCCGAAGGTATTACTGCACTTCAAATGGACATCAAAATTGAAGGTATCACTAAAGAGATCATGGACAAGGCTCTAGTTCAAGCTAAAGCTGCACGTTTACACATCCTTACAGTAATGGACGCTGCTATTGGCGGTCACCGTGAAGAGATGTCTGAATTTGCTCCACGTATCTACACAGTTAAGATCCCTCAAAAGAAAATTGCTGACGTTATTGGTAAAGGCGGCGCAACAATCCGTGCTCTTACTGAAGAAACGGGCACAACAATTGAAATCGAAGATGACGGTACTGTTAAAATTGCAGCAACTGACGGTGCAAGTGCACAAGCTTGTATTGAGCGCGTTAAGCAATTAACAACTGACTTAGAAGTTGGCAGAACGTACAACGGTAAAGTTGCGCGTATCGTAGACTTTGGTGCGTTTGTAAACGTATTACCTGGTAAAGACGGCTTAGTTCATATTTCTCAAATCTCACAAGAGCGTGTTGAGAATGTTTCTGACGTTTTATCTGAAGGACAAGAAGTTGTTGTTAAAGTTCTTGAGATTGACCGCCAAGGTCGTGTTCGTCTGAGCATGAAAGAAGCGGTAGCTGAAGAAGCACCAGCAGCTGAGTAATCACTCATCTAAACATAAATGAAGTGAAAACTTCATAGTGTGTTGAAATAAAAAGAGAGCTTCGGCTCTCTTTTTTGCATCTAGGCTTATGCTAAACGGGCTTTTATGTTATTAATAATGGCGAATTTTGAAGGAGTTGATATGAAACGAGTAAGTCTATCATTAGTACTGCTATCTACAATTGTTACCGGCTGTGCAAGTAAACAATCAGTGGTTGATAATAGTGAGCCACACGTTGTTAATAATGTTGTTATTTCTGAGCCGCTAAGTGTTGATTATAAAAGTGAATTGGCCATTGCAAAGCTTACTCAAATTATTAGCCATGCAAAATTAGAAAAAGAGAAACTGGCAGAGCTACTCTACGACCGTGGTGTGATGTACGACAGTTTAGGTTTACGTTCATTGGCACAGCTAGATTTTAGGCGGGCTTTAGAGCATAAACCGGACTTTGCAGATGCGTATAATTTTATCGGTATTCACCTAACTTTAATGGGGCAGTATGCTCAAGCGTTTGAGGCGTTTGACTCCGCTTTAGAGATTGACCCTGAACATCAGTATGTTCATTTGAATAGAGGTATAGCGCTTCATTATTACGGAAGAAATGGCCTAGCAGCTGAAGATTTAGAAGCATTCTTCGTTAAAAAACCTGAAGATCCATACCGCGTTATTTGGTTATACTTTTCGGAAGCAGACGTAGATATGAATGATGCTAGGTTGCGTCTAATTTATAACGCTAGCCAACTAGACCCAAATAGTTGGTCCTATCAAATTGTTGAATTGTTGCTAGGGAACCTATCGGAACAGGCCTTTATCGACAACATGGGTAAAAATTTAAAAAGCTCTCGTGAACTAGTGGAACGTCTATGTGAAGGTTATTTTTATTTAGCTAAATACAAACTAATCATGGGTGACGAAGAAGCTGCGAAAAACTATTTCCGCTTAGCGCTAGGAACATCCGTTCATGAGTTTGTCGAACATAAGTACTCAAGGTTGGAGTTGAATAAGCTATATGAATTGGCTAGGCAGCGCTTTTCCAATAGACAACAAGATAATTAAGCCAACTAGTATTTACTAACGGTGAAAATAAAGATTGCATTAAAAATGGCGCTTTTGGCGCCGTTTCCTCTTTTACTAGCAGACAGCGTAATGCTATCCGCTTCACAAGTCAGCTACCATTACAATAAGACATCTAGTTACCTAGACTCTGCTGCCTCTTTAGGGGAAACAGCGGCTATTTATGAGCTATACCAAGCTACGGGTAATAAAGCTTGGTTAACAAAAGCCGCTAAACTTGGGCATGCCGAAGCCGCATGGCAGTTGTACCGGCTGAACCAAACGGCAACGGACTACTATGCTAGCGACAGCCATGATAAAGAGCGAGTTTGGTTTGATGTTGCTCTACAAAATAAACATCCTGACGCGTTAGTTCAACACTTAGAAACTCTTATCATTAAACAAAAATGGGTATTGGCGAGCCGTCAAATACCTAAAATAGAACAAAGTTTAGATGACGTCACTAACGTTAAAATAGAAGTTGGTTTTTTAGAGGCGTTGATAAAGACATTAGAAATTGGGGCTTTAAACAGCCAAGTTGTACTACCGAAAGTGTATAGAAATAGCATTAAAAAGCTGAATGTTCGAATCTTGAAGTTAAAACAAAATAAACTCGATAAGCCAAATAATGTTAATGGTTTCGAAGCGTCATGCGAAGTTAAAGTGTTGGTCATCGCGAATACAAAATACAACGCTTCTAAAGCAGAACGAATTATTGATGAATTCCACAATATGTTACCTAGCACTAAAACTACGCTTTGCTTTTCGAATGTTAGTGCAGAATATCGACTGAACGCTATATGTCATAAGTCAAATGCTGGATTGCTGAGCTGCGATCCAAGAGATATTAAAACGCTGGCAAAAGAACGTGCAACTCGCTATAACACAGCTCTGTCAGATGACAAATTAAGGCTTTTAATTATTGCAGATGATGGTAAAGCGAATAGTAGAGGCCCCGTTATATTTATGGATAAAAATGACAATGCCCAGGTGTTATTGCATGAAGTGGGGCACTGGTTAAATCTTTATGACGAGTATCAATTACGGCCAGCGCAACAGCGTATCTACTGCGATGAAAAAGAACCAACAAAACTAGGAGAGAATTTAATTATTGCTCCTATTAATTATAGCGTAGAGTCTTTGCAAACTCGCTTTAAACGAACTCTCTGGCCAGTACACACTTGTAAAGGAACAAACAATCAAGCATACAAATGGATTCCCGAGATGTCGCCAATGGAATATCTAGATGTCAATTTAACTCCAGCAATTCAACAATTTTACAACGAACCCAAGTTAAACCCGTTTCATACTAACTTAATGACATTTTTTGAATAAAAAAAAGCCCGCGAGCGGGCTTCAAAAAGTTACGATTGGGAACATCGTGTTTAAACTAAGGTTGGTATGAGACATCCATACTAACACCAGAGAATGTGCTATAAGCACGAACGCCTATATGCCAAGTACCAGCAGTCGGGCTATTCACTGAACAGCTTTCGTTATTGCCATTTTTATAAGGTCGACACTCATAAGCTGAGGTTGTTGGTTGAGCACCAAATCGAATATACAAATCAGCATCTCCTGAACCACCATATGTGCTTACATCAAAGCTAGACATTCCTGCTGGAACGTCAACTGTGTAGTACTTCCAGTTGTTGCGAGTTGCTGAAATATTATTGATAGTTGTATCATAACCTTGACCACCGCCTGTTGAACCGCCGGTATAGCTACCAGTTAGGCTTACACCACTAAATGCAGAGTAACCAATTACTTTAACGTAATAAGTACCAGCCTGGGTTGTTGCAATTGGACAACTTTCAACATTGCCACCTTTATAAGGTCGGCAATCATAACTAGATGTGGTTGGTGCAGAACCAAACTTAACGTATAAGTCTGCATCACCTGTACCGCCAGTCATGTCGAAGCTTAAACCAGTTGCACCAGCAGGAACTTCAAGAGTGAACTCTAGTTGCTGGTTAGCAGAACCAGACAAGCCTGTTTTAGCTTGACCGTTAGTTAATGCATTGCCTGTTGGAGGTGGTGGTGTTGTGCCACCACAATTGGCTGCTAAATAGTCAGAAGCCGCTTTAGTTTGGACTAAACCATATCCGGTTTTATCGTCACGACCTGCTGTTTCCAAGTCAATGGCGGTTGCTTTAAGTGCGTTACGAACTTCAGAGGCAGTACAAGAAATGTTATTAGACCAAGCTAATGCAGCCGCTGCGGCTACATGTGGTGTAGCCATAGATGTACCGTTATAGTAAGCATAGTCTTGGTTTGCTGTCACTGATAGTGATGCTGATTGACCAATACGTGACGCAAGCTCTAAGCCTAGCGCTCTGTTTACAGAAACTGTAGGTACATCAACAGCATTGGTCGCATCTACTAAAAATGGATTTTGAAGACCAGGACGACTACTGTCACTATAAACAACGACACCAGAAGCTCCAGCATCGGCACATGCTTTAGCAGGGTTGATTTCAGGATAATTACTGCCTTTTTGATTGTCATTTCGAGGCGCAATACAAATGTTACCCGCCACGTTTGAACAATTATATGAAGATCCTGACCAGGTACATTGTGATAAAACACCAGACGCTGAGCCATTAATGTTCTGAACAACGTAGCTACCACCACTTTGAACATAGTGAGTTTGCGGTGCTACACGGTCATTTGCCCATGTTGTACCACCAACAGTTAAAGACCCTAAGCGTCCATCACCAGCAACGGTTGAAAGGATAGCTTCACCCGGACCTGCAATTTCAACCTGAGGCGTATATTGAGAAAACTCTGCATGACGACCAGACTCATCAACCGCACCAACGGCCATGACCGTATCGTAAGATGCTGGGTAAGAAAGACTAGCGTCACCATCATTACCAGATGCAGCAATTAAAAGTACACCCTGCGCAGTAGCAGCTTCTAGGCCATTACGTTCCGATGTACTTTGAGAAGGACCACCTAGACTCATGTTAACTACTTTTGCACCGTTATTTACACAAGTATTAACGGCACTAACTAAATCAGAGCTATAACCCCAACCCGCTTCATTAAATACTTTAACAATATGAAGGTTTACATTGGTATTTGGCATCACACCAACAACGCCTTCGTTATTATTCACAGCGGCAATTGTGCCCGCAACGTGAGTACCATGAGAGCCGCCGGCTTGATACCAATTACCAGTACCTGGGTCATTTGTTCCTGTCGCATTATTTGATGCAAGATCTGGGTTATTTGATTGATAACCTGAATCAATAATACACACAGTCATATTACCTGCGCTTGAGTCAGATACTTGGTCAGCCTGAATATTTGGTACGCCCCAAGGAACGTTTTCAGCCATTAAGAAACGAACAGGATCCATTTCTGCCATTTTTATATTTTTATCTTTTCGAATTAGGTTCAAGAAAGCCTTTCGCTCTTTACTGCCAATTTTTTGCGCTAGCTTAAAAATATGCTTTTTATTTTTAAGCTTTCCTTTGTGTTTTACGCCGGATTTTTTAAGCATTTTTCGTAGTCGCTTACCAAGCTTCTTAGCTTCTTTTTTTGTATCGACGTTTTCTAAATACTCAATGATAAATTGATCGGTTTGATCTTCAAGAATGAGCTGGCGCTGTTTTGCTTTCCACTCTGAAAAGTCAGCATGAGTGCCGGTATACTCTGTCTTTTCTACTTCTTGAAGGTTTGCAGCGTTTGCTGCACCCATAGTTAATGATGCAGCAGTTGCCAGTGCAACAACTGACATTGCAGGTACTAATGTTTTTTTATTATTTGTCATCTATCTTCTCTTTTCATGTTATGTGTCGCGTTGCGCTTCACAAGATTGTTAGATGCATTCCTTTGTCCTGAGACCACACTTTACACTCTCTTCAATGGAGCGCTTGTTTAAAATGTAGACATAGACCCTAGCTTGTTTTTTTCGGAATTTGTAGAAAAATTTTTCAACTTTATCGGTTGAATGCACTGATACGGAGGTTTAGTTGCGCTATTGGGGAAAATATTTTCTTTGCGAAAAGGTAGGCCTATTGGGCTTTAGCATAGTGTTATGAAAAAAATATGTAGAAAATATAAAAGTTTAAAAAAAGATCAAAAAAAAGTATTACAAAATGTTAATAAGGTGATTTTAACGGTTTTAGTACCGATTCTAAACCATTTAGTTTTACTTCATACATTAAGGCTAATTGCTGTCCAAGTTTGTTTTTTGGAAAACCTTGTTGATAAAACCAAACTAAATAGGGTTCTGGTAAGTCTAGTAACTTTCTGCCTGCGTACTTACCAAAGGGCATAATGGTATTAACTGCTTGTTTGAGTACTTCTGGGTTGTCGAACATAAGAATATCGCTCAGGCGTGTTTTGTTAATGGACTATTTAATATAAGGCATGGTTTATAAATGTAATAACTCAAGGAGCCAATGACTGGCACCTTGAGTGCTGCAGACTCTTATTCGTCAATGCCTCTAAGTAGTGCATTTACACCTACTTTTGCACGAGTTTGAGCGTCTACTTTTTTCACAATGATAGCGGCATATAAGGTGTGAGAGCCGTCTTTTGAAGGCAAAGAGCCCGGAACAACAACTGCACCCGCAGGCACTCGACCATATGTGATTTCGCCAGTTTCACGATCGTAGATGCGCGTTGATTGACTAATATAAACACCCATTGAAAGTACAGCGCCTTCCTCAACAATAACCCCTTCAACTACCTCTGAGCGCGCACCAATAAAGCAATTATCTTCGATAATCGTTGGGTTCGCTTGAAGTGGCTCTAAAACACCGCCAATACCAACACCACCAGATAGGTGAACGTTTTTACCAATTTGTGCACATGAGCCTACCGTTGCCCAAGTATCAACCATGGTACCTTCATCAACAAAAGCACCAATGTTGGTGTAAGAAGGCATTAAAACTACATTTTTACCAATAAATGCCCCTTTACGAACTGCTGCAGGAGGAACAACGCGCATGCCTTGCTCTTTAAAATCTTGTTCAGTGTAATTTGCAAATTTACTGTCAACTTTGTCCCAGTATTTTGTTTCGCCACCGTCATGAATTTCATTATCTTTAATTCTAAAAGACAATAAAACCGCCTTTTTCAACCATTGATGAACAACCCACTCGCCAGCAATTTTTTCTGCAACACGCGCTTTACCTTGATCCAACATTAATAATGCTTCTTCAACGGCCAATTTTATTTCTGGGCTTACCGTGCTTGGTGTAATGCTGTCTCTTTGCTCAAATGCATTTTCGATAACTAGTTGTAACGTGCTCATAATTTTCCTTTAATCAGTCATTTATCTCAGCTTGTAACGCCTCGACTAAAGCTTGCTTTTGTTGTTCGTCTAATCGTTCTCTTTCGGAAGTTGATATTTTAAAAATATCTTCTGCTTTTTCACCGTTAGTCGAAATTTTTGCTGAATACAGCAGTATGTTCATTTCGCTAAATACTGTGGCTATTTTAGCGAGCAATCCGGGCGTGTCTAGAGCTGTAAACTCCATCATGTCGCGTTTGTTGCTTTTTGCGTCCATAAACTTAACGCGCAGAGGCATAGAGAACTGCTTAATTTGTCTAGGTACTCGTTTTTGAGCTCGTGTAATGGATATTTCACCAGTGAGTACTTGCTCAATTGTTTGCTTAATATCTTCGCGGCGACTTGGCGAATCTATAACAGTATTATCATGATCTAAAACGATAAATGTATCAATTAAATAGCCATCTTTGGTATTCATGATATGTGCATCTACAACATTTACGTTTTTATTGTGAAAAACAGACACAATATTCGCAAATAATCCTGCTTGGTCCTTGGCATATACAAAAACCTGAGTTCCGCCTCTAACCGATTGATTACTTAGCCACACGAGTGGCTTTTTAGTTCTATTCTTATGCGACAGCAAATGTTCAGTATGCCAAGCAAGTTGTTGAGGACTGTGCCTTGTAAAATAAACGGTGCGGAATTGCTTCCAAATTTGCGCAGCTCTTTCTAAGTCTAGATTTAGTGCGTCTAGCAATGAAAGCGCTTGTTCTTTATTGGAAGCCGCCGTTTCTCTCATGTCTTTAGCGTTTTCTAAACCTTGTCTTAACGCTCGGCGGGTTGCTAAATATAAATCAGACAGGAGCGTATTTTTCCACTCATTCCATAAGTTTGAGTTTGTGGCTCTTACGTCGGCAACCGTTAAACAATATAAATTGTCTAACCGAGTTTCGTCTTTAATTTTTTTAGCGAAGTCAGCGATAACGCCGGGGTCATAAATGTCATTCTTTTGCGCCGTGATAGACATAAGTAAGTGATTGTCCACTAACCAGCTAACAAGCTTTTTGTCTGATGTTGGTAAACCATGAAGAGTACCAAAGTTGGTCGCGTCTATAGCGCCTAGCTTAGAATGATCACCACCTCGACCTTTTCCAATGTCATGGAATATTCCCGCTAGCGTTAATAGCTCTGGTTTATCCAGTCTTTTGTAAATTTCACTACATAATGGAAATTCGTCTTTGTATTTTGGCAATGAATAACGATGAATGTTTTTAATCAGCCTATGTGTATGCTCATCCACAGTGTAGGCGTGAAATAGGTCAAATTGCATTTGGCCAACAATGTGTCGCCAATTTGGCATGTAATAAGCTAAAACACTGTGCTTAACCATAATAGTGAAAGCGTGCCCTAACGCATTAGGGTGAC
Source organism: Psychrosphaera sp. (assembly GCA_028098005.1). The sequence goes on along the minus strand of JAOHFM010000001.1, from coordinate 70,371 downwards.
GAAGGAATGTCATAAACATTGATCGACATTTTTCCAAGTCATGCAAGTCACCCATAAGTCTTCTTCGGACTCTACGAAGTAACCGAATGGTATCTGAATGCAGTGTTTTAATATGTGGGTTGTCGGCAATATGGAGAAACATTTTAATTATGTTCGCGCGATAGAAAAACGCATCGTTATGCCTAATTAGCAAAGAGCTGCCATGCATAGCAAAGTCATCATCAATAATAATGGTTTGTTCTTTTGTGCCTAAAATTGCGGAGTTAAAACGTTGCAATAACATTGTGTTTAGCTCAGTAACACGTCGAGCAACACGGAAAAAACGCTTCATCATTCTTTCCACTGCGGCCTTACCATCTTTACCAAACCCCATGGTTTCAGCAACTAAAGGTTGGTAATCAAATAGCAGTCTATTTTCATTTCTATTTGCTACTAGGTGTAGCGCAAATCGCATTTGCCATAGGAAGTCCTGACACTCTAGCATTTCTTGATATTCATCTTGAAGCAAGTATTGCTCTTTAACTAAGTCAGTGATGTGCTGAGTATTAAAGTGCTTTTTAGCGACCCATGAAATGGTTTGTAAATCGCGCAAACAACCAGGGTTAGCTTTTAAGTTTGGCTCTAGGTTATAAGAGGTTGAAAAGTACCTTTTATGTCTTCGTTCTTGTTCTTCACGCTTAGCTAAGTAAAACTCTTTGCTCGTCATAAAGTTGGACTCAGCTAAACTTGTCTCCAGTGTGTCAAAGTTCAACTTATTGCCACACAACAATCGTCTTTCCATTAAATTGGTGGCAATAGTAATATCTTCACTGGCGCAGGAAAGTGATTCAGCAATGGTTCGAACTGAATGACCTACATCAAATTTAAAGTCCCATAACAAGGTTAAAAATTGGGATATTTTTTCACTGGCACTGTTGGTTAATGTGGTGTTTGTAAGCACTAACAAATCAATGTCTGATTCAGGGTGTAACTCACCTCTTCCATAACCACCAACGGCAAGAAGGGTGACGTCAAGTTCATCGTTTAATCCACAGTGTTGCCAAATATTTAGTAACATAAAGTCAACAAAGGTTGCTCGAGCTTGCACTAACTTTCTAACGGATATTAGATTAAAATTCTCTTTGCTCCATTCCGAGAAGTCAGTCAATCTTTGCTTATAAACAGGCATATCAAAAGGCAAGGGCAAAGGTGCCAATAAATGACTTGGTATTTTTGATTTCACGTTGTTTTTAGCCTCGAGTAGTTATTATTGCTGGCAAACTTACAGCATTAAAAAAGGAGCGATAATCGCTCCTGTTTATTTTTAGTGTTCTATTGTTCTTGGGAAGTCTTCATCCGAACGTAATGTTAATACTTCAACGCCATTTTTAGTGACGAGCAATGTATGTTCCCATTGAGCAGAGAGCTTTCTATCTTTAGTCACGGCTGTCCACTGATCTGGCAATATTTTTAACTTGTGCGTACCTACATTAATCATAGGCTCTATTGTAAAGCACATGCCTTCTTTTAACTCTTCACCTGTACCAGGTCGACCATAATGAACAATTTGAGGTTCTTCGTGGAAGCCTTCGCCAATACCGTGGCCGCAAAAATCACGTACAACTGAGTATGAATGACCTTCAGCATGCTTTTGAATAACTGAGCCAATATCGCCTAAACGGCAACCTGGCTTCACAAGCTCAATAGCTTTATACAAGCACTCTTGCGTTACCTTGGCTAAACGTTCAGCCATAATGGTCGGCTTGCCCACAAAAAACATTTTTGATGTATCACCATGAAACCCATCTTTAATGACGGTTACATCAATATTTACGCAGTCGCCTTCTTTTAGCGGCTTGTCGTCAGGAATGCCATGGCATATGACATGGTTTACCGACGTACATACTGATTTTGGAAATGGTGGTTGGCCATAATTTAATGGAGCAGGAATACAACCTTGTACATCAACAATGTAGTTGTGACATAGAGTATTTAACTCTTCAGTTGTTACACCAGGCTTAACATGAGGCTCAATCATTTCTAACACTTCAGAGGCTAATCGACCTGCAATACGCATTTTTTCTATTTGTTCTGGTGTTTTTATTATCGCACCCATATAACCCTCACAATTTAATTATTAACACTTTTCACTCTACTTAGTAATTCTGACAAAGAAACGCTTGTTTGAACACAAATGTTAAAAAATGAACAGTTTTTGAGTGAATTTGTTGTGTTGTACAAGGGTAATATGGTATAAAGCGCGCCTTATTTTTACAAAGGTTTTTTCAGGTTTTCCTTAAATCATTTTTGTATGGGTAAGAACGTTGGCTATCGTTTGATAGGTCAACACTTAACTTTAATTTAAATAACACACATATATCGACACATTCTCCGGGGTGCCAAATCATTGTTTTGTACAGTGAAGCGGTCGGATTGGAATGGGATATATGGAGGCCTAACCCCAATAGAGGATTATAAAAATGGCAAACGTATCTATGCGTGACATGCTACAAGCTGGCGTACACTTTGGTCACCAAACTCGTTACTGGAACCCTAAAATGAAACCTTTCATTTTCGGCGCTCGTAACAAAGTTCATATCATCAACTTAGAAAGCACTGTTCCTATGTTCAATGAAGCACTTGATTTCATCAAGTCTGTTTCTGCGCGTAAAGGTAAAGTTTTATTTGTTGGTACAAAGCGTGCGGCAAGCGAAGCAATCAAAGAAGCGGCAATTGCTAGCGACCAATTCTACGTAAATCACCGTTGGTTAGGTGGTATGTTGACTAACTGGAAAACAGTTCGTCAATCAATCAAGCGTTTAAAAGACTTGGAAGCACAATCTGACGACGGTACTTTTGAGAAGCTTACTAAAAAAGAAGCTTTGATGCGTACTCGTGAGATGGAAAAGCTTGAAAAGAGCCTTGGCGGTATCAAAAACATGGGCGGTTTGCCTGACGTTATCTTCATCATTGATGCAGACAACGAGCACATTGCAATTGCTGAAGCAAACAACCTAGGTATTCCTGTTGTTGCTGTTGTTGATACAAACTCGAACCCAGATAACATCGACTACGTTGTTCCTGGTAACGATGACGCTATCCGCGCTATTCAGTTATACACTTCATCTGTTGCTGCAACGATTAAAGAAGGTCGTTCTAACAACATCGAAGTTCAAGCTGAAGATTTTGTAGAAGCTGAATAATAATTGCTGTAATAAATCGTTAATCCCGATTTAATCATTACAACAATTTTAGGGGTCATACTTATGACCCCTTTTCCAAATTATATAAATTAGCGCTGTAAGGCATTTATGCTGACAAGCGATAATCATACAAATTAGAGGACAAGACCATGGCAGTAACTGCTGCATTAGTTAAAGAACTTCGTGACCGCACTGGCGCGGGCATGATGGACTGTAAAAAAGCCCTAACTGAAACTAACGGTGATATCGATTTAGCGATCGAAAACATGCGTAAAAACGGTCAAGCAAAAGCGGCTAAGAAAGCCGGTAATATTGCTGCTGAAGGTACGATCATCATCAAAGAAAACAACGGCGCTGCTGTTTTAGTTGAAGTTAACTGTCAAACAGACTTCGTTGCTAAAGATGCAAGCTTCTTAGCATTTGCTAACAAAGTTGCTGACGCGGCGATTGCTGAAGTAACAACTATCGACGCACTTAAAGAAAAGTTCGAAGAAGAGCGTGTTGCGTTAGTTGCTAAAATTGGTGAGAACATGAATGTTCGTCGTCTTCAGTACGTTCAAGGCGCTGCTTTAGCTTCTTACCGTCACGGCGAAAAAATTGGTGTTGTTGTTGCTGGTGAAGGTTCTGAAGAAACACTTAAGCACATCGCTATGCACGTTGCTGCAAGCAAGCCAGAATTCGTTAACCCAACTGACGTTCCTGCTGATGTTGTTGAAAACGAAAAGCGTATCCAAATCGAAATCGCGATGAACGAAGGCAAGCCTGCTGAAATCGCTGAGAAAATGGTTACAGGTCGTATGAAGAAATTTACTGGTGAGATTTCTCTTACTGGTCAAGCATTCATCATGGAACCTAAAAAGTCTGTTGGCGAAATCCTTAAAGAAAAAGGTGCTTCTGTATCTTCATTCGTTCGTTTAGAAGTAGGCGAAGGCATCGAGAAAAAAGAAGAAGATTTTGCTGCTGAAGTTGCTGCACAAATCGAAGCTGCTAAAAACGCTTAATTAACTAAGCGCTTAACAGTTAAAAAGAAACCGTAATGGGGCAACCTATTGCGGTTTTTTTTGTTTTGTAAATTATCTCGTTTTGGCATAGAATACGCCGCAATTTGCACCTCTGTTAAATCTTATCGGGAGCCTTAATGAGCACAAAGCCAGTTTATAGACGCATCTTATTGAAACTTAGCGGGGAAGCCTTAGTAGGCGATGAAGGTTTTGGGATTGACCCAAAAGTTTTAGACCGCATGGCTCAAGAAATTAAAGAGCTTGTTGAACAAGATATCCAAGTTGGTGTCGTTTTAGGCGGCGGAAATATCTTTCGTGGTGCACCATTAGCTGAAGCCGGCATGAATCGCGTTGTTGGCGACCATATGGGTATGTTAGCAACGGTAATGAATGGTCTTGCAATGCGTGACGCATTGCACAGAGCGCATGTAAACGCTCGCTTAATGTCAGCTATCCCGTTAAAAGGTGTTTGCGACGATTACTCTTGGGCTGAAGGCATTAGCTTGCTTAAAAGTGGTCGAGTGGTAATTTTTTCAGCAGGTACTGGCAATCCATTTTTTACAACGGATTCAGCTGCTTGTTTGCGTGGAATAGAAATTGAAGCGGATGTTGTTTTAAAAGCAACGAAGGTTGATGGTGTATTTTCCGCTGACCCTGTTAAAGATCCAGAAGCAACGTTGTACAGAGAGCTTGATTACCAAGACGTAATTGAAAAAGAATTAAAAGTAATGGATTTAGCTGCATTCACTCTAGCTAGAGACCATAATATTCCTATTTGTGTGTTCAATATGAACAAGCCTGGCGCGCTAAAGCGTGTAATCATGGGCGAAGATGAAGGCACAATTGTTACTAAACTAGATAAATAATAGAATTAATCGAAGGATATTTACTGTGTTAGATGAAATTCAAAAAGATGCAGCCATTCGCATGGACAAAAGTATTGAGTCGCTTCAGTCTCAATTAAATAAAATTCGTACAGGCCGTGCACACCCAAGCCTACTTGACGGTATTCAGGTTTCTTATTACGGTGCAGATACGCCACTTAATCAGGTAGCGAATGTAACGATAGAAGATAACCGTACGCTTTCATTAACTGTTTTTGATAAGTCATTGTCTCAAGCGGTAGAGAAAGCAATCATGAAATCTGACTTAGGTTTAAACCCTATGTCGGCAGGCTCGGTAATTCGCATCCCACTTCCTCCATTAACTGAAGAGCGTCGTCGCGATTTAGTTAAAGTTGTTAAAGGTGAAGTTGAGGGTGGTCGTGTAGCGGTTCGTAACATTCGCCGTGACGCTAATGGCGATATTAAATCACTATTAAAAGACAAGGACATTTCTGAAGATGAAGCTCGTCAATCAGAAGACGAAATTCAGAAGTTGACTGACGCAAAAATGAAAGTAATTGATGCGATAGTAGCGACAAAAGAAAAAGAGTTGATGGAAATATAATCCATAACTCAATAAGTTAAGTAAAAACGCCGTTGCAGTTCGAGCTCACGGCGTTTTTATTATCATGTAGGTTTTAAAATGGCAAAAAGTAACGTTGTAGATCAAGTCCTAGAACACTATTCATCTTCAATACCACAGCACGTTGGTATTATTATGGATGGTAATGGACGTTGGGCGCAACAGAAAGGAATGCCTAGAGTATATGGGCACAAGAAGGGCGTTGACGCTGTTCGAGAAGCGGTTCGTTTTGCCCGAAAAGTAGGTGTGAAATCGTTAACTCTATTCGCTTTTTCTAGTGAAAATTGGAAAAGACCAGAAGACGAAGTCAGTGGTCTGATGGAGCTATTCATGCTGGTTTTGACTCGAGAAGTGAATACGCTTCATAAAAATAACGTGCGCTTAAAAATAGTGGGCGACATTTCTGCTTTTAGTGACAAAATTCAAAAGAAAGTTATTTCTGCACATCAAATGACAGAAGCAAATACAGGGCTTACGCTTAACGTTGCTGCCAATTATGGTGGTCGTTGGGATATTGCCAATGCAACAAAAAGTATTGCCAATGATGTTCAGTCAGGTAAATTAGATGCAAATGATATTGACGAGACCTTGCTTGGCAAATACATGTGTTTGGCTGATCAGCCAGAACTGGATTTGTTAGTGCGCACTGGCGGAGAGTCTCGCATAAGTAACTTCTTATTATGGCAGTTGGCGTATGCTGAACTCCACTTCACCTCTGTTTACTGGCCAGACTTTGATCAACTTAGCTTTGCACAAGCCGTTGAGGCCTTTGCTGGGACAGAACGTCGCTTCGGGCTAACTGGCGAACAGATTAAACAGAACGAAATTTAAAATTGGGAAATTAGTTTGTTAAAACAACGTATTATTACCGCAGTGATTTTAGCTGCAATTTTATTATCAGCATTATTTACTATGCCATTTGACTGGTTTGCGTGGGCATCATTAGCTGTGTTTGGTTACGGCGCTTATGAGTGGAGCAAATTTGCGGAAATCTCCAAACTTAAATATCAGTTATTGTATGCAGCAGGGTCAGTTGCTGCGGGCATAGCGTTGTATGCTGGTTACTTAGATTTCTCACTATGGACATTAACCGGCCAGTTAACTGAGAATAACTATTTAATTATGGTATTAGCCTGCGTCTGGTGGACCATTAGTTCAATTTTAGTATTGATTTATCCGCGTGGAAATAGAGTCTGGCAGCATCAACCTGTTGTTAAAGCCGTGTTTGGTTACTTAACATTAGTACCGGCTTGGTTAGCGCTTCTCACAATCCGTGAATACCATTACTTACTTGATAAAGACAGCGGTGCTTGGTTGGCCTTATTTGTATTTAGCATTGTTTGGTCTGCCGATATTGGCGCTTATTTTGCGGGTAAAAAGTTTGGTAGCCATAAATTGATGCCAAACGTAAGTCCTGGAAAAACGATAGAGGGCTTTTTGGGCGGTATGTTTGCTGTTGTTGTTCTTACCTTAGTTGTCCTTTGGAATAACGAAATAGACTTTGCCAATTGGATAGCGTTAACGGCCTGTTGTATCGTTATTGGCGTTGTTTCGGCTTTTGGTGACTTAAGCGAAAGTATGCTTAAACGCGACGCAGGAATTAAAGACAGTGGAAACATTCTTCCAGGTCATGGTGGGCTGCTCGATAGAATAGACTCTCTGACGGCAGCGATGCCTGTATTCCTAGTGTTTTTTAGCCACTTCTATCTATAAGTTGTACTGATGCAATTCATCACTATTTTAGGCGCGACAGGCTCTATAGGTTTATCGACGTTAGATGTTATGTCTCGCCATTTATCACAATATTCTCTCTTTGCCGTTACGGGCAATACCAATGTTGATGGTATGGTCAAAATTTGTCAGGCCTTTAGCCCGACATATGCGGTTATGGCTAATGAAAAAGCGGCACAAGCCCTACAGGACGAACTTAACAAGCTAGGCTTGTCTACTTCAGTTAAGAGTGGAGAACAAGGTCTTGTAGACGTTGCCAGTGATGATCGTGTTGATATCGTTATGGCAGCCATTGTTGGTGGCGCAGGGTTAGTTCCAACCATGGCAGCGGCTAAATCGGGCAAAAGAATCTGTTTAGCAAACAAAGAAGCCTTGGTCATGAGTGGCCAATTGTTCTTAGATGCGGTTAGAGAAAATAACGCGGAACTGTTACCGGTAGATAGTGAGCACAACGCAATATTTCAGTCCTTACCGCTTGAAGTTCAGCAGGGCGGAGAATTAAAAGCGTCAGGTGTCGAACAAATTCTGCTAACTGGATCCGGTGGTCCATTTTTAAATAGGCCAATGGACCAGTTTGATTGTATTACCCCAGAACTAGCGGTTGCTCACCCTAACTGGAGTATGGGCGCTAAAATATCAGTCGACTCGGCAACAATGATGAACAAAGGCTTAGAGTTTGTTGAAGCTCGTCTGCTATTCAACGCATCATTTGAACAAATAAAAGTTGTTGTGCACCCTCAAAGCATCATCCACTCTATGGTTTCCTACACTGATGGATCAGTACTTGCGCAAATGGGACAACCTGATATGCGTACGCCAATAGCGCATTCGTTAGCTTATCCAAATAGAATAGCATCGGGTGTGGAGCCTTTAGATTTTACTAAGTTGGCTAGCTTTACATTCTGTGATCCAGATTTTGAACGTTTTCCTAATTTAAGACTCGCGCTTGAGGCATCAAAACTAGGACAAGGGGCAACAACCGTTTTAAATGCCAGTAATGAAATTGCCGTAGAAGCTTTCTTACAACAACAAGTATCCTTCACTGATATTGGGAAATTGAACGAATGGTGTTTAGAACAATTAGGTAATAAGAAGCCAGAGTCCATTGATGATATTTTGTTATTGGATAACCAAACAAGACAGTTAGCTTTAGAGAAAATTGCTAAGGGAATAACAGCTTAATGGACATATTAATAAACGTAGTAAGCTTTTTAGTCGCCCTGGGTATATTGGTTTTTGTTCACGAGTACGGACACTATTGGGTTGCTCGTAAAAATGGAGTTGAAGTCCTTCGCTTTGCGATTGGTTTTGGTAAGCCTATTTACTCTTGGGTTGGCAAAAATGGTACTGAATATGTGATTGGACTAATACCCTTAGGTGGATACGTTAGAATGCTTGATGGTCGAGTTGATGACGTTCCGGCGCATAAAAAATCGGTATCATTCGACCAAAAACACGTGCTTAGAAGAATTTCTATTGTAGCTGCCGGGCCTTTAGCTAACTTCATTTTTGCAGCGGTGTTAATTTTTATTATGTTGTTAATTGGCGTACCGGCGGTTAAGCCTGTCATTGGCGATATTAAAGAAAATTCAGCGGCGGCGGAAGCCGGACTACTAAAAAATGATTTAGTTATCAAAATAGACCAAGATAGTGTTAATGACTGGTCGTCAGTTCAATACAAACTAATTGACCAAATCGGCAATCCGTCCATTCCAATGTCAGTAATTCGAAATGACAAAGAGCTTTCTATTAGTGTTAAAACCGATGATTGGAAAGTGGAAGAGGGAGAGTTGTTTTCTTCTTTAGGGTTTACCCCTTTCTCTCCGGAACCATCCCTCACATTAAACTACATCGATGAAGCCGGCCCTGCTTATGCCGCCGGATTTTTGGTAGGAGATGTACTTGTATCGTTCAACAAGAGTGAACTTAAATCCTGGTCACAAGCTGTAGAAGTTATTACCAATTCGGCAGACAAAGTTATTGAAGTTAAGGTTCTGCGCAAAGGCAACTTACAAACCCTCACTGTTACGCCATTAAACAGGCCGACACTTGAAGGTTTTTCAAGTGGCTACCTAGGGGTTGCTCCAAAATATGAAGAGTGGCCAAAAGACTATGTATTTACTAATCAATATGCTATTTTGCCCGCTGTCAGTCAGTCTTTTGTTAAAACATGGGACTTAATAAAACTCACGTTTAATATGATTGGTAAGTTTGTTACTGGTGCCATCGGTTTAGAAAACCTGAGTGGGCCAATAGCCATAGCGCAAGGTGCAGGAATTAGTGCACAGAGCGGTTTCGTATATTTCATAAGTTTTATGGCGTTAATTAGCGTCAACTTAGGTGTGGTGAATCTTTTACCCCTTCCGGTATTAGATGGCGGTCACTTAATGTATTTTATTATTGAACTTATTAGAGGAAAGCCTGTCTCTGAAAGGGTACAGGAAATGGGATTCCGGTTCGGTGCAATTGCACTGTTCATGATTATGGGAATCGCCTTATTTAATGATTTTGGACGTTTGTAGTGCGTTACGAACGGACAGTAGTAGTTGTATTGGAATTAAAATAATAATGAAACAAGTCTTAATTGGTATTTTTTTAGTAAGTGCGAGTTGGTTGTCTGATGCCAATGAAGAGAAGTTTGTCATTGAAGATATTCAAGTCAATGGGCTTCAACGTGTTGCATTAGGTGCAGCGCTAACGCATGTCCCTTTTAACGTAGGCGATCAGATTTCGGAATACTACGTTTCTCAATCAATCAAAAAACTCTACTCTTCAGGTTTCTTTGCCAATATCGAAGCTTATAGAGAAGGCAATACCATCATTTTTAAAGTTGCAGAACGTCCAACAATTAGCTCTATCGAGTTTGATGGCAACAGCGATATTAAAGATGAGCAATTGCAACAGAGCTTAAACGATAGCAACATTCGAGTTGGTGAGGCCTTAGATAAAACTATTTTAGATACTGTTGAATCAGGCTTAATGGACTTCTACCATAGTGTTGGTAAATATAACGCTGCGATAAAATCCAAAGTAACTTACTTGCCTAGAAACCGAGTGAAACTTGAATTTGACTTTGATGAGGGCGATGCGGCTTCTATAAAACAGATCAACGTTGTTGGTAACGAAATTTTTCCTGACGAAGAACTTTTAGCGAGAATCGAAAGCAAACAAAATTTATCTTGGTGGCAGTTTATGGATAACGATCGTTACCAAAAACAAGCGCTTAAAGGTGACATGGAAACTATTCGAGATTACTACTTAGAAAAGGGTTACTTAAAGTACAATCTTGAGTCTACACAGGTATCAGTCGCTCCAGATAAAGAGTCGGTTTATATTACGCTAAACGTTGATGAGGGCGAACCTTACACGGTAACTGGTTTTGAATTAATAGGCGACTTGTTAGGTCAAGAAGACTTTATTAAAAAAATCATCCCAATTCAGATTGGCGAATATTATAACGGTGAAGTTGTCACATATACCGAAGAAATGATAACTAAATACTTAGGTCGTTTTGGTTATGCGAACGCTAAGGTAACCACGATTCCAGATGCGAATGACGAAACAAAAGAAGTGGCATTAACTATTTCTGTTACTCCAGGAAAACGAGTTTATGTTCGTAGAATAAAATTTGTTGGTAACTTTGGAACGTCAGACGAAGTATTGCGTCGAGAGTTGCGTCAATTCGAAGGCTCTACGCTTTCTAATAATTTGCTAGAGATGTCTAAAACCCTTATTCAGCGTCTGAAATATATTGAAAGTGTTGATTTCACAACGGTTGAATTACCGGGTGAAGATGACCAAGTTGATGTCGTCTTTAGCGTTAAAGAACAAGCTTCAGGGGCATTTCAAGCGGGCATCTCTTATGGTGACTACACTGGACTGGCGTTTAATACATCAATCCAACAAGAAAACTTCTTAGGTACAGGTAACTCAATCGGAATTGGCCTTAATACTTGGAAAGCTCAACAAACAATTTCACTCAATTATACGGATAACTATTTCACTGATGACGGTGTAGCTCTAGGTGGTCAAATAGCCTACAGTAACTACGATGCATCTAAAGTAAACCTAGTAACTTACTCTAGAAAAACCGTTAGTATTGGACCTACACTTAGCTGGCCTGTAATGGAAAATAACCGTGTGAGTGTTGGTGTCGCCTTTAAAGATATCGAGATTTCATCGCTACAGCCATATGATCAAATTAAGCGATTTGCAGAAGCGTTTATTGATCCAAGCAACCCAGATGCAAAGTATGACTTTGAGAGTGTTGAAGCAAATATCGGTTGGAGTCGAAATACTCTAAACAGAGGTGTGTTCCCATCAGACGGTTCAAGTCAATACTATGGCTTTAAAGTATCAGTGCCAGGTTCTGATGTTGAGTACTTTAAATTCAACTTCGACTCTAAGTTCTACTTCCCATTATCAAATGATCATCAATGGACACTTTTGACTCGTTTCGAGGCGAACTACGGTAATGGTTATGGGACACTAAATGGCAGCGATCAAACACTGCCATTCTGGGAAAACATGCAGCAACGTTCAAATGACTTACGTGGCTTTGAAAGTAATACCATCGGTCCTCGAGGGATAGAGCGTGCAGCACAATCGTTAGTTGGTTCACCAAATGGTTTTGGTGGAACCGATGATATTTTCTTAGGCACTGACTCTGATTTAATTGCTACTACACTAAGAGCGACGGGCGGTAATGCCTCAGTATTTGGTGGTATTGAATTAATAACACCAACGCCATTATTACCAGAAGAGTTTTCAAACTCTGTTCGTACCTCGGTATTTGTTGATGCTGGTAATGTTTGGGATACAGAGTTCGATATAAGTGCATATGACAATTTAGCAGAGTCACAACGCGCAAAGATAGTTGATTATTCTGATGCAGGTCGTTATCGTGTATCTGCAGGTGTAAGTCTTCAGTGGTTATCACCAATGGGACCATTGGTATTCACTTGGTCAAGACCGTTAAAAGAATACGAAGAAGATGAACATGAAGTATTTAGTTTTAATATCGGAACTACCTTTTAGGAAAACAGTTCTTTAATTTTGGAGTAAAAAATGACACTAGCAAAAAAAATCTTAGCCTTAACAACGGGCATCTTATTTTCGGTGACAGCTTGGGCTGAATCGATAGCAGTAGTAGACGTTCAAAAAGTCGTTGCACAGTTGCCTCAAATGGCTGCAATGCAACAACAGTTACAAAAAGAGTTTGCTGGTGCAGCAGAAGAAGTTGAAAAGCTAAAGAGCGACATTCAATTCAGCATGGAGAAATTTCAACGCGAATCAATGACAATGAGCCAAGAGCAACAAGAAAAGCTACGTACTGACATTGAGCAAATGCAACAGTCTTACCAAGCTAAAGCTCAGCCATTACAAGAAAATATTCGTCGTCGCCAAGGTGAAGAGCGCAATAAGATTATGGCTATTATCAAAACAGCCGTTGACGAAGTTGCTGCTGAGAAGAAAATTGATGTTGTTTTACAAGCTCAATCAGTAGCGTTTGTAAAACCTGAAAAAGACATTTCTGAACTTGTTATCGAAAAAGCAAGCAAAGTTAAGTAAAATTATATCACTATAGTGAAGCCCGCTTTAGTTTCTAAAGTGGGCTTTTTTGTATCTGGAGAGTTTTAATGAAATTTACGCTTAAAGAATTAGCTTCTTGGATTACTTCTGAATCTGGTTTGGAAGTTAACGTTCAAGGGGATGACAGTTTTTCTATTCAAAAAATTGCTACCATAAATGATGCAAAAAGTTCAGACATTACCTTCTTATCTAATAAAAAATATCAAAAGCATTTAGAAGCCTCAAACGCCGGATGTGTCATTCTTACTCCTGATATGGCCAAGGTTTGGGGAAAGGCAGCCTTAGTTATGGAAAACCCCTATGTAGGTTTTGCGCTGGTTGCTCAGAAGTTAGATACAACGCCGCAACAAATAAAAACAATAGCGCCTTCAGCAATCATAGGAACAACGGCAACTATTGGGCGAAATGTCGCAATAGGTCCAAATGTGGTCATTGAAGATGGCGCCGTTATTGGTGATGATGTACAGATCGGAGCAGGTTGTTTCATCGGACAGGGTACAATACTCGGTGCAGGCACAAGGTTATGGCCAAATGTCATTCTTTATCATGGTGTACGTATCGGTCCCAACTGTACTATTCAAGGAAATTCCGTTATTGGAGCCGACGGTTTTGGATACGCTCCATTGCAAAAAAATGGCAATCAAAACTGGATCAAAATTCCTCAATTAGGTGGTGTTACCATTGGCGAAGGTACCGAGATTGGTGCCAATACGACCATAGACCGTGGTGCAATCGAAGATACCATTATTGGTGTTGGCGTTATCTTAGATAATCAAATTCAGCTTGGTCATAATGTTGAAATTGGAGATTACACCGCTATCGCAGCGGGTACGCTGATTGCTGGCAGCACCACAGTTGGTCGTAATGTCACCATTGGTGGAGGTGTTGGTATAGCTGGCCATTTAAATATTTGCGATAAGGCTTATATTACTGGGCGAACCTTTATCATTAACGATATAATGACGCCTGGCGTATATTCATCAGGGATGCCTGCAACAACGAATAAAGAGTGGCGCAATAATGCGGCACGCTATAGAAAATTGACTGAACTATTTAATCGGGTGAAAACTTTAGAAAAGAAAATACCGTAGTAGTTTGGATTGCAGCTTGTAAGGAGACACATTTTGTCTGAGCAATTAAATACATTTGAAATTGAAGAAATCATGTCATACCTGCCACATAGATATCCTATGTTGCTAATTGACCGAGTTTTAGATTATAAAGTTGGCGAAACATTGCACGCGATTAAAAACGTGACAATAAACGAGCCAATTTTTACAGGTCATTTTCCAGGTAAACCCGTTTTTCCAGGGGTATTGATTTTAGAAGCAATGGCTCAGGCAACTGGATTATTAGGATTTAAGACAATTGAAGCTCAAAAAGGTGAAGTTGATCCAAATGAGCTATATTTATTTGCAGCAATCGATAATGCCCGTTTTAAACAGCCTGTAACTCCAGGTGACCAAATTCATTTTCACGTTAAGTTTATTAAAGAGCGTCGTGGAATTTGGAAATTCTCTGGTGAAGCGCTAGTCGATGGTAAAATCGCCGCAAGTGCAGAAATTATGTGTGCTAGGCGCGTACTTTAGTTTAACCAATTAATAAAAGAGATTTTGATTTGATACACGAAACCGCAATCATTTCTGAAAAAGCAAAACTAGGTAAAAATGTTAGTGTTGGCCCTTATTCAATCATTGGTGACGATGTTGTTATTGGTGACAATACGGTGATTCATAGCCACGTAGTTGTAAAAGGTCCAAGTGTTATTGGTAACGATAATGAAATTTTTCAGTTTTCATCGGTAGGCGAAGACTGCCAAGATAAGAAATATGATGGTGAGCCAACTCGTCTAGAGATTGGTAATAACAATATTATTCGTGAAAATGTAACGATTCACCGCGGTACGATTCAAGATCAAAGTCTAACAAAAATTGGTAGTAACAACCTGTTTATGGCTTACACACATGTGGCGCACGATTGTATGATTGGTGACAATGTTATTTTTGCAAATAATGCCAGTGTAGCAGGTCATGTTCACGTTGGAGACTGGGCAATATTAGGCGGTATGGTTGGTGTGCATCAGTTTGTACATATTGGCGCGCACAGCTTTATTGGTTTAAACAGTATTGTTGTAAAAGATGTACCACCCTACGTTTTAGCGGCAGGAAATGGAGCGGAGCCTAAAGGGTTAAACTCTGAAGGTTTAAAACGTCGTGGTTTTACTGCAGAGCAAATTAGTGCCATAAAGTCAGCTTATCGAACTTTGTATAGAAAAGGTCTAAAAGTTACTGAGGCATTAGAAGAAATAGATGCTTCTGATCCTGCGGTGGCTGACTTTACTAATTTTGTAAAACAATCTTCGCGTGGCATAATTCGTTAAATTAGAAATTCTACTCGCGTAGAAAGTACTCAAATAGAAAGAGAAATATGTCGACCTTAAAAATAGGCATAGTCGCTGGAGAACACTCAGGTGACTTATTGGGCGCTGACTTAATGTCGGCGCTTTCTGATCTAGCCAACCAACAAAACATAACGATAGAATATCGAGGTGTAGCGGGCCCTAAAATGATGGCCCTTGGTGCAACTAGTTATTTCGATATGGAAGAACTCTCAGTAATGGGTGTTGTTGAAATTCTAAAACGACTACCTCGCCTTTTGAAAAAACGTAAACAACTTATTGCAGACTTAATTGAATGGCAACCTGACGTGGTGATTGGCATTGATGCTCCTGAGTTTAACTTAGGCTTAGAGCTTAAATTAAAAGAGCAAGGCATCAAAACTGTACATTACGTAAGTCCTTCTGTTTGGGCTTGGCGCCAATCGAGAGTTAAAACAATAAAAAAAGCCGTTGATAAAGTATTAGCGTTACTGCCTTTTGAAAAAGCCTTCTATGATAAACACGATGTACCTTGCGACTTTGTTGGTCATACATTAGCAGATCAAATTCCTGTAGAAATTCAAAAAAATAAATGTCGTGAAGAGCTAGAGCTTAGACCAGAAGAGAAGGTGTTGGCTGTATTACCTGGTAGTCGCGGCTCAGAAATTAAGTTTTTATTAGAGCCATTTTTAGAAGCAGCTCAGGAGCTAAAACTTACGTTTCCAAGTCTGGTTATTTTGTTACCTACTGTTAATGAATACAGAGCCAAACAAGTACAAGATATCATTGATGAGCATTTCTCAAGTTTGAATATCAAAGTCTCAGTAGCCAATGCTCGAGTCGTTATGGGAGCCGCGGATGTTGTTTTATTAGCGTCTGGTACAGCTACATTAGAAACCATGTTGATGAAAACCCCTATGGTGACCGCTTACAAAGTCAGCTGGTTTAGTTATGAAATTTTTAAAAGGCTGATCAAAACACCATTTTTTACCCTACCAAATTTATTGGCAGGTAAAGAAATTGTACCTGAGTTAATACAAGATGATGCTTCGGTAGCAAACTTGGTGAGTCATGTTAGGCCAATGCTTGAGCATACAAATACACAAATGATTGATCAATTTACCAAACTGCATGTTGAAATAAAGCGAGATGCAAGTGCAAGAGCCGCCAATTCTATTTGGCAGTTACTTGAAATAAATCATAAATAATAATTACTTAAAATAAACAGAATTAGTTGAGCTAAATTAGCTAACAGAAGTAAATAAAGAGAACCTTGCAATGTCAGTCATATTTAATGCAGAAAATTTTGTTCGTCCTAATGCTTTGTTAATAGCGGGTGTTGATGAGGTTGGTAGAGGGCCCTTGGTAGGGGATGTAGTGACTGCCGCTGTGATATTAGATCCGAACAAGCCAATTGAAGGACTGACGGACTCTAAAAAGTTATCAGAAAAAAAGCGTGTTGCATTAGCGGAAATCATTAAGCGTGATGCGCTTGCCTGGGCCATTGGAAGAGCAGACCCTAGTGAAATAGACGAGTTAAATATTTTACACGCCACCATGTTGGCCATGCAACGCGCGGTAGCAAGGTTAGATATACAACCAGAGCATGTTTTAATAGATGGTAACCGTGTGCCAGAGTTACCTATCGCTGGAAATGCCGTGGTGAAGGGAGACGCGCTCGTACCGGAAATTAGTGCCGCATCTATCATTGCCAAGGTTGCCAGAGATCAAGAAATGGACGAACTTGACCAATTACACCCAGAATACGGTTTTGCAAAACATAAGGGTTATCCAACTAAGCTTCACTTTGAGATGCTTGCTAAATATGGCCCAACACCGCACCATAGAAAAAGCTTTAAACCAGTGCAAAAAGCCTTAGGTTTAGGTTAAGCTTTAACGTCACTTTACAAAATGACTGAACAATTTACATCGTTCAGAATAATATTACTTTGTACTACTAATAAGAATAATACTATTTATGTCAGAAGCTTTAAGTTCGTCCTCTACTCAAATTCCAGATCCTAAATTTGTGCATCTCAGGGTCCATAGTGATTTTTCTATGATGGACGGTCTTGCCAAAGTTAAGGCAATTTTAGCTCGAGCTTCTGAACAATCTATCCCTGCAATAGCATTAACTGATCAAATGAACCTGTGTGGACTCGTAAAGTTTTATGAAGGTGCGCATGGAAAAGGTATAAAGCCCATTATTGGTGTTGATGTTTGGGTAAAACGAGCAGATGACGAGCCGTTATTTAGACTCACATTGCTAGCAAAAAACAACGATGGTTATAAAAATATAACCACGTTAATCTCAAAGGCTTATCTTAGAGGTTCACTGCTTGGCAAAGTAGCGATTGATAAAGAGTGGTTAATTGAACATAAAGAGGGCGTCATCATATTGTCTGGCGCTACCGCTGGCGATGTTGCCTACGCATTAAGTAAACACAACAAAAAGCTATTAGCTGAAGTTACAGACTTCTATACAACACACTTTCACGATCACTTTTACATAGAATTAACTCGTACCGGCCGGGCAAATGAAGCCATGTATGTGGAGCAAGCATTAGATCTTGCTGAGCAATTAGAGCTACCTGTTGTTGCGACAAATGAAACTGTATTTTTAGATGCGTCTGACTTTGAAGCTCACGAAGTTCGAGTTTGTATTAACCAAAAGCGTACTATCGACGATAAAAACCGACCAAAAGATTACAGTGCAGAGCAATATTTAAAAACAGAAGAGCAAATGTTAGAGCTCTTTGCAGATGTGCCTTCAGCGCTGCAAAACAGTGTGGAAATAGCAAAGCGCTGCAACGTTACGGTTCAGCTAGGTACGTACTTTTTGCCTGAGTGTCCTACAGATGGCATGACGGAAGGTGACTTCCTTGTAAAATTATCTGAAGAGGGGCTAGAAGAACGCCTTGAGTTTCTATTCCCTGACGAAGCAGAACGAGCTGAGAAACGGGTAGAGTATGATGAGCGTCTTGATATTGAGCTTAAAGTAATCAACCAAATGGGTTTTCCAGGTTATTTCTTGATCGTTGCTGAGTTCATTCAGTGGAGTAAAGACAATAACATTCCTGTTGGCCCAGGGCGTGGTTCTGGTGCTGGCTCATTAGTCGCCTATGCGTTAAAGATAACCGATCTTGATCCACTTGAATTTGCTTTGTTATTTGAGCGATTTCTGAACCCAGAACGTGTTTCCATGCCCGACTTTGATATTGACTTCTGTATGGATCGCCGTGACGAAGTAATTGATCACGTTGCTGAGCTTTATGGCCGTGACGCCGTATCTCAGATTATCACTTTTGGTACATTAGCCGCAAAAGCCGTAATTCAGTCAGTAGGACGCGTACTTGGTCAGCCATTTGGCTTTTTTGACCGTATTTCAAAGTTAGTACCAGGTGACCCTGGCATTACATTAGAAAAAGCATTTAAAGCAGAGCCTCAATTAGAACAGCTTTATAATCAGGATGAAGAGGTTCGCGAGCTAATTGACATGGCTCGTAAGTTGGAAGGTGTTACTCGTGGCGCTGGTAAACATGCCGGTGGTGTTGTAATCGCACCAACTAAAATTACCGACTTTGCCCCACTGTATTGTGATGATGACGGTAATAACCCTGTTACGCAATTTGATAAAAATGACGTTGAAACTGCAGGCTTGGTTAAGTTTGACTTCTTGGGTCTAAGAACGCTAACCATTTTGCAATGGGCAATTGATATGGCGAATAGCCGTATTGAAGATCCAGCTAAACATGTTGATATTACGTCCATTGATATGGCTGATGCAGCCAGTTTTAGAATGCTGATGAATTCAGAAACGACCGCTGTGTTCCAGTTAGAGTCTTCAGGTATGAAAAGCCTGATTAAGAAACTTCAGCCTGATACGTTTGAAGATATTATCGCCTTAGTGGCCCTATTTAGACCCGGCCCTTTGGATTCGGGCATGGTAGACAACTTTATTGAACGTAAGCATGGTCGAGAGGAAGTTGCATACCCAGATCATGAATATCAACATGAGTGCCTTAAAGAAATCCTAGAACCTACCTACGGTATTATTCTTTATCAAGAGCAGGTAATGCAGATAGCCCAGGAAATGGCGGGCTATTCGCTAGGTGGCGCTGACCTTTTACGCCGAGCCATGGGTAAGAAAAAGCCAGAAGAAATGGAAAAGCAGCGCTCTTCATTTGCAGAAGGTTCTAAAAATAACAATATTGATCCAGATCTTGCGATGAAGATTTTTGATCTGGTAGAAAAGTTTGCGGGCTATGGTTTTAACAAATCGCACTCTGCTGCATATGCCTTAGTTTCCTATCAAACATTGTGGATGAAATGTCACTACCCGTCTGAATTTATGGCGGCGGTAATGTCTGCGGACATGGATAATACTGACAAAATAGTCACCTTGGTTGATGAATGCGATCGTATGAAACTAACGATTGAGCCACCTGATGTTAACTCCGGTTCTTATAAGTTTACCGTAAATGATGAAGGGCATGTGGTATATGGGATTGGCGCCATTAAAGGCGTTGGTGAAGGTCCAGTTGAAGCAATACTTGAAGCCAGAGAAGAGGGTGGTAAATTTACAGACCTATTTGATTTCTGTGCGCGAGTAGACGTAAAGCGTATTAATAAGCGTGTAATGGAAAAGCTGGTACTAGCAGGCGCGCTAGATCAGTTAGGACCTGAGCCACATACGCAAGAAAATAGAGCCATTATTATGGCATCGCTTGAAGATGCGATGAAAGCGGCTACCCAACATGCAAAAAATGCGGACTTAGGTCAGTCAGACTTATTTGGTTTATTTGATACTGAGCATGAAGAAGTACAGCCTCAGTTTAAAACAGCAACCTTGTGGCCAGATGCAACTTGGCTGCAAGGTGAAAAAGATACCCTTGGACTTTTCTTAACGGGTCACCCGATTAATGCATACCGAAAAGAGTTAAGACATTACACAAAACTTAAGCTTTCGGAAGTGGAGCCTACTCGAAGAGATCAAATGGTGACGGTTTGTGGACTCATTATTGATATGCGAGTGCTAGTCAATAAAAAAGGAAATCAGTGGGCGCTGGTAACATTAGATGACAAAAGTGGTCGTTTAGACTTCAGATTATTCCCAGAACAGTTTGAGCAATTCAAAGATTTGTTGCAAAGTGGTGAAATTATAGTCGTTTCTGGACAGGTCAGCTTTGATAATTACAGTGACGGCAATACAATGACCGGGCGTGATGTTATGTCTTTAACAATGGCGCGTGAAAAATTCGTTAGAAATATCAAACTTGAGGTTGCTGGTGAGTCACAAGCTACCAATGTCATGAATAGTTTAAAACGAATATTATTGCCATATAAAGATGGAACAACACCAATACGAATTGGCTATCAAAATGAATTGGCAAGTGCGGAGTTAGAACTAGGAACAGCGTGGCGGGTAACGCCAGATGAACAACTGTTTGTAGATGTAATGGAACACTTGGCTATTGAGCCTAAATTAGAATTCTAGTATTCATGCTGAGTAAATCATGGATAGAAAACAAAATGAACTGGTGAAAGAATGAGTCTCAATTATCTTGAGTTTGAACAACCGATTGCTGAGTTAGAAGCAAAAATAAATGAATTACAAAATGTTAACCGCGGTGGCGAGTTAGACTTAGGCTTAGAGCAAGAAATCTCTAACTTAAAAGATAAAAACCGTGAATTAACGGAGAAGATTTTTGGAAACCTTGGTGCTTGGCAAGTTGCCCAAATAGCAAGACACCCACTTCGTCCATATACTAAAGACTATATTGAACGTATCTTTACTGAGTTTGATGAGTTAGCTGGTGATCGTACTTACGCTAATGATTTAGCGATTGTTGGTGGTATTGCACGTTTAGATGATGAGCCAGTAATGATAATTGGTCAGCAAAAAGGTCGTGATACAGCGGAAAAAATTAAACGTAATTTTGGTATGCCTAAACCTGAAGGTTACCGTAAAGCACTTCGCCTGATGGAAATGGCGGAACGTTTTGATATGCCAATTATCACCTTCATAGATACACCGGGAGCATATCCAGGTATAGGCGCAGAAGAGCGTGGGCAAAGTGAAGCGATTGCGCGGAACTTAAAAGTTATGTCAGGTTTAAAAGTACCGGTTATTTGTACTGTAATTGGTGAGGGCGGCTCCGGTGGCGCGTTAGCAATTGGTGTTGGTGACCGCGTTAACATGTTGCAGTACGCAACCTACTCGGTAATTTCGCCAGAAGGTTGTGCGTCTATTTTGTGGAAAAGCGCGGCAAAAGCGCCAGATGCAGCGGATGCAATGGGCATCACCGCTTCTAAAATCAAAGAGCTAGACTTAATTGATAATATTATTTCTGAGCCTCTTGGTGGCGCACACCGAGATATGGATAAGATGGCGTCAAACCTGAAACAGCGTTTGAAACAAGACTTAACGGATCTTAGAACATTGTCAAAAGAAGAGCTGCTAGATAAGCGTTATAACCGCTTAATGGCGTTTGGCTATTTATAAAGGTAAAAATATCGTATTATTGAAGCCATCTTAATGATGGCTTTTTTTATGGCTGTTTATTCCCTAATCAAAATTAAGAATTGAGACTCATGAACACCGTTGTCCAGACAATTTCATCACTTAACCCACACCAGCTCTATCGATTTTTACTTGATAGTAAAATAGTAACGACAGATAGTTCAGCGCAACCCGCTGTGGTTGTTGCACTTAGTGGCGGATTGGACTCAATGGTAATGCTTAGACTGATGCTGGAGTTAAGGTATCAGTACCAAATTAATTTTAGTGCGATACATATCAATCATGGCTTAAGTGAAAATGCCGATGATTGGCAATCGTTCGTAACACAATTTTGTCAGATAAATGCTATTGAGCTTTCATGCCATCAATTATCGTTAGAAAAAACATCACAACGTTCACTTGAGCAAATAGCCAGGGATGCTAGGTACGCGGTTTTTGCTGATAGTTTACCTGTTGGTACTTTTGTTTTAACGGGGCATCATTTATTAGATCAAGTTGAAACCTTTATGATGCGACTATCAAGAGGCTCAGGTAGCAAAGGATTGTCTGGGATGCGAGTATGCGCCGACTTACCAAACAGTAAAGGTCAAAGTAAAAAAATTCGCTTAGTTAGGCCTTTATTGGCCATTTCTAAGCAGGAACTCAAAGACTACGGGAAAGCACAATTTTTAGATTGGATTGAAGACGAGAGCAACGAATGTCTAGATTTTGACAGAAATTTTGTTCGCCATAAAATCTCACCTGCCTTGACAGAACGTTGGCCACACATGCCTAACGCTATTAAAACAACAACAGGCTTACT
This sequence comes from Psychrosphaera sp., assembly GCA_028098005.1. The sequence continues at coordinate 47,696 of JAOHFM010000001.1, read as the reverse complement.
TGCAAGAGAAAGTGAGCTACTGTCGTTGTATTTAAAACAAGATTTGTCTGATTTAACAGAGGATGGTGTATTTGCTCTTAAGTGTTTGAACCTCGCAAAACTAGCGAAACTAGACCCAATAAAACAACCCGAGCTTGTTCGTCTTTTTATTACAAACTTAACAACTAAATCGCCCTCAAGAAACGTATTAACTGAAGTAATGACAACCGTAATGAATAGTAAAGTGGATAGCCAAGCCGTTGTGGAGTTTAGTGGTTATTCGTTACGACAATATAAAGGTTTTCTTTACTGTTTAAGCTTAACTTCTAAGGCGTTACCACAAACTTTAAAATTAGATCCTATGTTGAATGAAATAGAGCTGAATTCAAACATTGGGCAACAGAGCTTTTCGCTCTTAGTGCCGCCAGGCAGTCTTTATACAAATAAGAAATTGTCAGTTGTTGTTTTGCCAAACTTATTTAAAGAACAGAATAGCTTCAACCAAGCAGAGTCTGATTCAAAAAGCGATGGTGAGTGTTTAGTTGAAGTTAAGTGGGGTCATACAAACGAAAAAATCCAACCTAATGCGAAGTCCGGAAATAAAAAAGTCTCTGAGTTGTTGAAACAGAAAAGCTGTCCAGCGTGGTTACGAGATAGAGTTCCGAAAATTTACATTAATGATGAACTAGTGGCCGTTGGTGATGTAGCGGTTGCTTATCAGTGGCAACCGCATTTAAAAATAAGTTATGAAGAACAGTAGAGTAAAGTAAACGTCCAAAAAGCTTGAAAATCAAGCGAATTTCACACAGTTTTTACCAGCTTGTTTGGCTTGGTAAAGGGCTTTGTCTGCTTTGGCGAATATAGAACTTTCTAAGTCCTCTGTCGCACTTATTGCAGCGCCAATACTCACACTAACATCAAACTTTTTAACTATGTCAGAGTCTTTTAATTCACTTAAAAGACGATTTGAAACGATAGACGCCGAGCTTTTTTTGTCGTGTTCTAAGATAATTGCAAACTCATCTCCGCCAAATCGAAAAAACTGATCAGTGCTTCTTAAACATTTATTCGTGAGCTCTACAAATTGAACTAACAAATCATCGCCCATTTGATGACCAAAACGATCATTCACTTGCTTAAAGTTATCCAAATCTAAAACCAATAATGAAAACGGCTTTTGATATCGCTTAGAATGTGAGATAGCTCTTGAAATAGCTTCATTGTAACTCGTTCTATTGCCAATGCCTGTTAGTGAATCTTGTAACGCCAATTGCTGTAATTGCCAAAAAGCTAACGCATTGCGTAACGGGAATACTAAACGCTTTTGGAAATTGCTCAATGATGAAAGCAAGATATCAGTGATTGGTTTTTGTGAATGGTATATCACACGGCCCATTAATTGATCATGGATCCTTATTGGCAAAGCCAACATTTCACAACCTTTTCCAGGCTTACCTGTAGTGAACCGACCATGGTAAGTTTCTAAATCAATAGCACTAATTTTAAAACTATTGGAAAGCGCTTCTAAAAAAATGGTAAGTTGTTGTTCAATATCTAATGTTGTTTGCAATTGTTCAACTAACGAAACCTGGTCATTATAGCCTGTCTGGTATCCTGCCCAGTTTGTTAACAAGGCTGCATTTGAGTCAGGGTTAATTACGTCTAAATGACTAATGTAATCCACTGATGCCTCCAAAATTTGGTGATAAAATAAAAATCTACTTGTAACAAGCGAAAGTCGTGCCAGATATGCAATAAATTGATAAATAAAGAATAAATATAATGTCGAAAAATTGTTCTGCTACACTGACAGAATACTGTCGGCAAACACAAGCCAAATAAGAGGTTAAAACTTTTAGACTATGGAACATGGGATTTTTCTTGAGTTAATCTTTTTACTGGCAACCTCTGTATTTCTAGTGTGGTTATTTAAACGGTTAAAGCTACCTGCAATATTGGCTTACTTAGTGGCGGGCGTTATTGCCGGTCCACAAGTGCTGAGTGTTATCTCAGATCCTAAAGATCTACTCATTGTTGCTGAGCTCGGTATCGTGTTTTTACTGTTTAGTCTTGGGCTTGAGTTCTCGGTCCCTAAACTAGTGGCCATGCGTCATTTAGTATTTGGCGTAGGCAGTGCCCAAGTTATCCTCACACTAATAATATTCATGTTCATATTTGTTGGCTTAAATCATTCATGGAGCAGCGCATTTATTATAGGCAGTATTTTTGCCTTATCGTCCACAGCCGTTGTTGTTAAATCACTTAACGAATCTGGACTTACTCAAACAAAACGTGGGCAAGTTGCTATCAGCATCCTGTTGTTTCAGGATATTGCTGTGGTGGCCTTTCTTATTGCTATTCCAATTCTTGGCGGCGAAGGTGAAAGTAGCCTTATTCTTGCTATTTTAATTGCTCTTGGCAAAGGTGCGGTTGTTGTTGCAATTCTGCTATCAGTGGGCAAGTGGATATTACCAAAAATATTTAATCAGGTTGCTCAGGTACGCACCGATGAATTGTTCGTACTTACGGCCATACTCGTTACTGTTTTAGCTGGCACACTTACGAGCTTCTTTGGTCTTTCAATGGCATTAGGCGCATTTTTAGCTGGCATGATGTTGAGTGAAAGCCAATACAAACATCAGCTAGAAGCAGACATTCGACCGTTCAGAGATATTCTTATGGGGTTGTTTTTTATTTCCGTAGGTACGGCACTCAACCTCCATGCAATGGTTAGTCAGTGGGCTTTTATATTGAGCGCCATTGCCGTTATGCTCATTATTAAAACGTTGATTATCAGGCATGTCTCGGTGCTAGCAGGCGAAACCAGTGCAGACGGCTGGTCTGCGGGATTGATGCTCTTTCAAATGGGTGAATTTGGCTTTGTTCTCGTTGCATTGGCACAGCAATTTGCTCTCTTATCGTCGGAGCTAGCGGCCGCATTACTCGGTGTTGGCGTGATAAGTATGGCCGTAACGCCAAGTATTATTAGTAATGATAAAAAGCTAGTTTTGGCAGGTGGGCGGCTATTTGGCAAACAAGAGCAACAGCATAATGAGTCTACCGAAGCGGAGTTTGAGACCAATTTAAAAGATCATGTCATCATTTGTGGCTTTGGTCGAGTTGGCCAAACTGTCAGTCGTTTTTTAAAGTCGGAGGCCGTGCCTTATGTTGTTTTAGACGTAGACCCGGTTCGTGTTGCTGAAGCACAAGCAGCTGGAGAGAACGTTCAGTTTGGCCATGCACGTGATAAAGCGATACTAAATGCGGTAAAGGTGAATGCTGCAAAATTAGTGGTGATTACCTTTGGCGATTTAACAAAAACGCAAACGGTGATTAACAATGTTAAACAGTGCTCGTCTTCTGCGCGAATAATGGTCAGAACAAAATCAGACGAGCACATGGCGTTTATTCTTGAAGAGGGCGCAGATCAAGTTGTTCCTGAGGCAATTGAAGGTAGTTTGATGCTGGTTTCCCAAGTGTTATTTGAGTCTGGTGTACCTATGTCACGTGTATTAAGGCGAATACGAAAAGAGCGTGAAAATAGATATGGTCAAATGCATGGTTTTTATCAAGGCGAAGGCACTGAAATATCATCGGACAAGCGCGATTTATTAGAATTTATTCACGCAATTGGCATTCCGGAAGACGCCTTTGCGGTAGGTAAAACATTGGCTGAATTACGAATTGTTGAGCGTCGAGTTGACATAATTGGTTTGCGACGAGAACGAGAGGAAATTTCAAACCCTGAGCTTGATACGGTAGTAAAAGCTCAGGATATTATCGTTGTAAAAGGTAAGCCTCGTCGTGTAGAGCGAATAGAGCGTTTTTTAATGACAGGCTAAGTTTTACTTTATTTAGTCTTTGATAATTTTGCTTTTAGTTCGGCGGCAGTGCCTAACTCTAAAAATCCAAGGATTTCGTCGATTCGCTCCATGCCATCTTCGTACCCAACCTGAATAAGTTTTTCGGTAAAGGGTTTCTCAAACAAAATATAGCTAAGTAACGCAGACTCTTCATTTTGTTTAACGCCAAAAAATCGCATAAGAAATTTAATGGCAGGCGATAGGTGTTTGTAATAATTACGAGCTAATTTATTAAAGTTTCGAGATGGGTTTATTAGCAGGGTATCAATATGCTTTAGTCCAGTTTTTTCCGTAGGGGCAAATTCTAACGTTTTGTTTATTCGCTGAAGCCGTTCTAAATCGGCATTCATAGAGTCAGTAAATACCGTATCCAATAAATGACCCGTTATGGCGGCTGAGTTCGGATGGAATTCAGATTGGCCATAGTATTTATCTTGCTTAGGCTGCTCTACACCAAGGATAAGGATTTTATCGGCGCCTAAATGAATGGCCGGGCTTAGTGGACTAAGTTGATGTATAGCACCATCTCCGTAATAACTTTCTCCAATTTTTATACTTGGAAACATAAGCGGAATTGCAGACGAGGCCATTAAGTGTCGAGTTGTAAGCACTGTTTTTACGCCTTGGCGCTTGGCTCTTTTCCACTCTTTTCCTTCACTAGATTGGAAAAATGAAATGGAATCACCGTTACTATAGCTAGATGCTGACACTGAGATAGCCGACAAATGATCACTTAGAATATTTCTATCGATTCGTTGAAAGTTAATCACTTGCTTAAGTAAGTTTCTAAGCGGTTCGTTGTTTAGCAAACTAGTGGCTCTATCGATGCCTTTTTTACTGAATCGTGACAAAAAGTTTTTAAATAAATGCGAAAATACGCCACGCCAGGTACTGACATAAACCTGATCTGTTGTGAAGTTTTTCCATACCCATTCTGCTTTTTTTACACCTAGATGAAAGCATGAAGCGTGAGTTGACAATGTCACCGCATTTATAGCTCCAGCAGACGTACCGCATATAATTTTGAATGGTGTTTTTTGATTACGAGGAAGATGAGCCATTACCGCTTTTAATACGCCAATTTGATATGCAGCGCGTGCGCCGCCGCCGGTTAATACGAGCGCTATTTTTGCAGGTTCTTTGGGCTGGTTAAAAAGCATTTGTTCAGATTGTCCTTGTTAGAAAACACCAAAATTATAAAATTAAGTATACCTTAACGATTTCGTTCTCGACTATTAAATTACCAATTATCTACTGGAGCCTGTTTATTGAACAGTTAACAGAGGTTTTCTTTTTTCACCTTGCAACTCCCTATATATTGGGTAATAATTCGCGCCGTTAGGTTTTCTATCTAACAGCTCGTTATGGTGACCCCATTGGTTCTCTCGCAACGATAGCTGGTAAACTTGGTCAGGCCCGGAAGGGAGCAGCCATGCCTGGTGATTCGTGTGCCGAGATGTCGCTGGTGGGGTTGCCACCCAAACATTATCAAATTCCTCATTCGTAAAATCAAATACTTCAAACGCACAAACCTGTTTGCACTTTAATAGCCGTTATTCAACATAAGCCGCCAAACTTCAATAAATTCGTTCATGCTTTGTTACAAGTTACTCCTTAAGTTTAGATCAACTTCACATTGTAAGCATTGTGGTTGGTGAAATTACATTATAAAGTAGGGTTCGAAAAATATTCTAATAATGTAAGGGAGTTACCCATTATGGTCTCTGCTAAATTTCGCTCTATGTCTGTATTGGCAGCAGCGTTAGCAATCTCACCATTTGCGCAAGCATCGTCATCGCTAGAGTTAGAAAAGTGTTTTGTTGATGGTGTTAAGAGCAAAGCCTTGTGTGGCACTTATTCAGTTGCTGAAAATCGTTCAAAAGCAATGTCAGATGAAAATAAAATAGATTTGAATGTTGTTGTTTTACCTCGTTTTAAAGAGGAGAGCAAAGCATTACCAGTGGTATTTTTAGCTGGTGGTCCAGGCCAAGCCGCAACTGAGCTGGCTGGTGGCTTGAATATGATGTTGAACGACGTTCGACAGCAACACGACATTATTTTAGTAGACCAAAGAGGCACGGGTAAATCTTCACCTCTAGTATGTAATGAAGAGGGTATTGACCCATTAACGTTTGATGAAAACAGTCTAGACATAGAAGCGGAAGTGAAGAAGTGTTTAGTAGAGTTATCAAGTCGCCATTTGCCTAGCTACAATTCAATAGATGCAATTAAAGATATTGAGGCGGTGAGAGAAGCGCTAGGCCATAAAAAAATACATGTTTTTGGCGGTTCATATGGTACTCGAGCTGGTTTCACGTATCTCCAGCAATTTCCCGAATCAATTGAAACGGCAACGTTAGACAGTAATGCACCTATGCAGTTGGTTATTGGATTCTTTGGAAAAACATCGGAGCGCGCGTTCGACTTATTAGTTGAAGATTGTAAAGCTCATGACGATTGTAATAAAGCGTTCCCTACCTTAAAGCAAGACTATTTAACATTAACCAATCGTTTAAAAGAAGGGCCTATTGTTCAGCAAATTTTCCACCCTTTAAGTGGGGAACCGGTAGAAATGGTGCTCACATTTAACAAAGTTACCGATACATTACGAAGTACTTTGTACGCGTTAGGCTCGCGTGTTTTATTACCTTATATTGTAAATAAAGCGGCGTCAGGTGATTACCGAGCATTAGCGGCCCTAATGACCCAATCAGATACGTCAAAACGAGCACCGGGACAACTTTATGCTGGTTTAACAATGAACATTCTTTGTAATGAAGACTTCCCAAGAGCAATAGCATCTGATTATACAAATGATGCAGATAACTATTTTAATGGTGAACGTGGTTACAGTGCCCTGAGTGAATATTGTAAGTACTGGCCTGAATGGTCTGTGGACCCTGAGTTTAATAAACCTTTAAAAACGTCGGTGCCAGTTTTATTGTTTTCTGGTAAATATGACCCTGTAACGCCTCCAGCTTATGGTGAGATGGCAATGGAAACATTAGAAAATGCAAAACACATTGTGATCGAGCAAGGCTCTCATGTTGCCTCTTTTAGAACGTGTTTAAAACCGATACAAGAGTTTCTAAATACATCGTCATTAGATAATTTAGACTTTGACTGTGCTGAAGAAGTTAGACCGCAGTTGTTTTTTACAAATAAAAATCAGCTCAAGTAAGGATACGTTATGTTAGAAGTAAAAAATTTAGTTAAAAAATTTGGTGATGTAGAAGCACTTAAAAACTTAAGTTTTAGTGCTCAAGATGGCCAAATTACAGGTTTGCTTGGGCCAAACGGTGCAGGAAAAACAACAGCATTACGTGTGCTTTATGGTTTGTTAAAAGCGGATGACGGTGTTGGCATTATAAATGGCATTGATAGTCAGCAGGATCCAATTGGTGCCCGCAAAGAAATAGGTATTTTCCCTGATAAGTTTGGCCTTTATGAGCGTCTTACTGCTAGAGAGCAAATTGCTTACTTTGCCGACTTACACGGACTAGTGGGCGACGCTAAAATGCAAGCAATAGAGAAGGTAATTAAACGCCTAGACATTGCAGATATTATTGATCGCCGATGTGCGGGCTTTTCTCAAGGCCAACGCATGAAAGTGGTATTGGCGCAAAGTTTAGTTCATGAGCCTAAAAACCTTATTCTTGATGAACCCACTCGAGGTTTGGACGTTATGAGTACTCGAATTCTAAGAGACATTTTGATTGAATTAAAAGAGCAGGGCACATGTATTTTGTTCTCGTCACATGTTATGCAAGAAGTAGCGGCATTATGTGACAAGGTTATTGTTATAGCAGCAGGCAAAATTGCTGATGAAGGTACGCCGCAAGAGTTATGTGAACGCACTGGCAAAGAGTCTTTAGAAGAAGCGTTTGTTACATTGATTGGTAGTGATGAGGGGATTGCAGCATGATAAAGGCACTATTCAAAAAGGAATTTATAGATACGGTTCGTGATAAACGTTCTGTTGTTGCAGCATTATTTGGCGCATTGTTTACGCCTTTGTTGTTCGCTGTAATGATGACGTTTAACATTGAAAAAGCCCGTTCTGTAGATGATATCTATATTGAAATAAACAACGCCGACAAGGCTCCACAAATAGTTGAGTTGTTAGCTCGTGATAATATTTTCCATGCAGAAATGCCAACGACCGGCAAAAAGTTCGACCTTGATGGTGAAAAGCAAACTCATTCTAAAATTAGTCTAACTTTTTCAGACGAATTTGAATCACAGTTAAGCTCAGGTTTACCAGCTAACGTTTTGATTAATGCTGATTACTCAGATCAAGAGCGTTCTTCACAGATCCGTCGCGTGAAAAGGGTACTAGAGAAATACGAAGGTGCAGTTTTAAATATGCGACTAGTAGCACGTGGCATCTCACCATTAGTAATAGACGTTGTAGACTTGGAAGAACAAGATACTAGTACTCCTGGTTCTAAATCCGCTATCATTTTAGGCATGTTAGGTGTTTTCATTTTATTCTCAGTCTTTGTTTCATCCACTAATGTAGCAATAGACTGTAGTGCCGGTGAACGTGAGCGTAACTCACTTGAGTTGCTATTAATGCAACCGGTATCAACATTTGATGTTGTTGCCTCGAAGACTATTAATACCGGTTTGTTTGGTTTGTTTGCAGGTACACTGAGTATTGCTTTAACGGCGGTTGTGATTCCATTTATACCACTTCATAAAATTGGTATGGCTTTCAACTTTGATTTAGAGGTTGCGGTTAAGATGTGGTTTATCATCCTTCCACTGGCATTTTTTGCAGCTGCGTTTCAGTTGGTTACAACATTCCATGCCAAGTCATTTAAAGAGGCACAAACATACATTCAGTATTCAATTATGCTGCCTTTGATTGTTCCGATGGCGTTGGAGTTCAGCAAATATAAGCATGCGGCATTAGATTATTTGCCTATAGTGGCTCAGCAACAAGCTATTAGTAAATTAATACGCGGTGAGCTTACTGACTTTACACCAGTAATTGGCGGAATGATTGTAACAATGTTGTTCTCGTATGGATTGGTACTGTTTACATCTAAGTCTTTGAGGTCTGAAAAAGTGGTTTTAGGCCTTTAATGCAGTAGCAAGTATGTAAAATGAAAAAGCACAGCTAAGGCTGTGCTTTTTTTTGTTTGTTAATTAAGTCACTCTGTACTATTTCTAATGCTTTAATGGCCGTGTCAGTATTTATATTGTTACTTTCAAATAACATGATTAAATCAACGGCTAGTTGTACATGTTCTGGAGCTTCTTCAAGAGGGTGACGACTCTCTTCTACTTTTTCTTCTTGTTCTTTTTCTACCTGCAAACCTTTAATCTCTATGTTCTCGGGAGTTCATAAACTCCAATGCACGACCAATAGCTTCTCTTACTTGCATTTCCATTTCGTAACGCTCAGCTTGAGGTAAATAAAATGCCATGTCCACTTCGTGACGAATGTATTTTGATGGTAATTGATTTAAGACAATACAACACATGTCAGCTAGAAATTCATCGTCGTATTTATCATCCAATTTGTTATGGGCAATGTAGTCAATGACTAACTTTTCGTAATAATTATGAATGTCGGTAGATAGTTGCATAACGTTTCCCTATTTAATTACTGTTAATAAACATAACACTTAATTTAAGAAAGTGGCAAAATTTACAAAAATGTATGATGAGCAGCTTTAATTAATTGGAAATGAACGTCAGTTAAAGCAGTGATGTCTCGTTGATAACCACCACCTATAACCGCCATTATGGGGATTTGATGTAACTTTGCGGTTTCAAAAACCATTTTATCTCTTTGATAGATGCCATCTGTTGTTATGTTCAATAACCCCAAGTCATCATTAACATGAATATCTACGCCAGCATCATAAATGATGAAGTCTGGTTTAAAGGCCGCTAAAGCAGACAATAGGGCGCCTTTAGTGTGAGCTAGATATGCCTCATCGGTGATATGTTTTTCCAAGCCTAGGTCAAAGTCACTCTGTTGCTTTCTGGTTGGGAAGTTCTTTTCACAATGAATCGATAAACTAAAAATAGACGGTTCGTTTTCAACGCACGTAGCGGTGCCATCCCCCTGATGCACGTCACAATCAAAAATGAGAACTCGGCTCGCTAAAGACTCATTTATCGCAACCTTTGCAGCGATTGAGAGGTCGTTAAAAACGCAAAAACCTGAACCAAAAGTGGGGTGAGCGTGGTGATAACCACCAGTAAAGTTGATAGCAATACTGTGTTCTAACGCCAACTTTGCTGTTTTGATGGTGCCTGAAACCGCATAGCGTGTTCGGTCTACAAACTGTTGAGACCAATTGAATCCTATGCGTTTCATGGCCTTGGGATCTATGTTGCCCGTAAGAAAAGCATCAATGTAATCCTTTGAATGAATAAGGTTAAGAAGCTCTTCTGATACAGGAAACTCTACAACATTTACATTAATGCTGTTGGCAAAATCAGTAACGCTTCGGTCGTGTAAAAACTGATATTTTTCAATTGGGAATCGATGATTCTTAGGTAATGACAATTGACTGTAGATTGGGTGAAAAACCGTTTGTAACTGCTTCATTCTATTGGCGGCTGTCGAGTTGTTGTATTTTATCTTCAACACCAGTGATGGCTTGTCGGCAGCGTCCCAATCGTTGCTGAGTTAGCAGTACTTGTTGTTGAAGCTCTGATTTATTGGCACCAGCGTGCTGATTGAGACTAGCTTGCTTGTCCGCAACCATGTCAATTAAGCGTCGCTCATATTCGTGAAGCTTGGATAACTCTTCATATAACGACTGACTTGTTTGCGTTGCTTGTTGAGCAATATTTTTAACTCGCTGTTGGAGTTTAATATGTTTGCCTCTGTGTGCTGCATATTTGGAGTTTAAGTCACCTGAATTGAGAAGGTTTTTAAAGCAACCAAATTGGTGGGCAATCATATCACTTAAATAGTCGGCGTGAGTTTGGTCTTTCACCTTAGCAAGGCGATCAATATTGGTTTTTAGCTCTTTGACGTAATCTTTAATGTCATCACTTTGCGTATGAAAATAGCTAGAATTAAATATATCGCTCGACCTAAACCAGTTTTGGTAGGTCAATTTACTTTGTTGAACTTGGGTCTCTAAAAACGCCACTTGTGATTGAAGCGTCGCTATTGATTGCTGTGCAGACAAGACGTTTACCCTTTCTTATTATTGTTTATAAAGGTACGTGGCATTCACTATTATAACCAAGCATCTATTGCTAGTTTAATCGCCATGACAGAAACTACAACTGTAAAAATAGGGCGGATGAACTTATTCCCAAAATGGATAGCAGAATGCGCGCCTGTGTAGGACCCCACCATTAGCAATACACCCATCATTAAACCAATAGTAAAATTAACATGCCCAAGAATGATAAACGCCACTAAAGAACAAATATTACTAACAAAGTTCATGGCTCTTGCCACACCACAAGATAATAACAAATTCATCTTATAAAGTGCGAGGTTGGTCACTGTCCAAAAGGCTCCAGTGCCAGGTCCAGCAAATCCATCATAAAAGCCAAGGGTAAGGCCTTGAGTAATTTTCTTAACAGTTAAGCCTTGGCATTTTTCTGGTAGCTGAGTGTTTCCAGAAGGTTTAATAGGATTAAATAAAGTGTAAAGGGCGCTAAAACCAATTAAAAACGGTAATATTTTATTGAGGATGGTGGCATCGAGGAATGAAACCATGAGTGTGCCTAGTACAGAACCAACCGCCGTGGCCAACAGACTAATACGCCAAAAATAGGGAGAAAATAGCTTCTTTTTGTAAAATGCATAACTGGCCGTTAAGGAGCCAAAGGTGGCAGCTAACTTATTTGTACCTAGCGCAACATGAGGAGGAAGTCCTGAAGCAAGAAGTGCAGGTACTGTTAGTAAACCACCACCACCGGCTATAGCATCAATAAAACCAGCTAAAAATGCAGAAACCAGCAAAAGGGCGATAGTGCCACCTGAAAGCTCGGTAAAATTAAAAAGTTCGAGGAACCACTCCAAAAGACTTCTCCACGTATACTTGATACGGCAACGGTTGAATACAAAATTCTTACGGGTATTATAACGACCATCTCAACCTTTTGATATGCCGATGTCGACTCACTTATATCAATCTATTCCTAATAAAGGGTTTATCCTCACCAGAAATCAATATGATGCCGGCGGTAGGTTAGTATTTGAAATTTGGGTAAAAACCGAATCAGGGTTAGCCAAGCTACTCATTGAAGATCAAGAAGCCGTTTGTTTTATTCGCAAAGAAAATGCATTGGCTTTAAAAGAAGCTTTAACATTACAGTCATCACCCGCTAGTTTTAAAGAGTTGTCATTACGCAACTTTAATAATGAGCCTATGATGGCGATTTATTGCCCCTCGTTAAGATCATACTTTAAAGTGAAGCAAGTCGCCGAAACCTATCAAATCGAGCTATTTGAAGCTGATGTAAAGCCAGTAGATAGATTTTTAATGGAGCGGTTTGTTAAGGGGGATATTAAGTTTGCAGGCGAGGTTGTAAATAATAATAAACCTTATATTGAGCTTCGTAATGTAAAGATTAAAGCTGCTGTATTAAAGAGCTCGTCAAACCTAGAGCATGAACAAGAGGTAGATAGAGGCTCAAATGAAAATTCACTTGAATTAAGTCTGTTGAGTATAGACATCGAATGTGATGAAAAAGGTCAGCTATTTTCAATTGGGTTGCATCAAGGCCATATTGAGGCTAAGCCAGAAGCTAAAACTAATCTAGATAATATTCGAAGCGTTGATTTAGCCACTAAAGCTTATGAAAAGGTGCTTTATAATATTGAGGGCGTCTCTGATATTGGAAAAAAGGATATACAAGAAAACTTAAAAAGGAATGATAGAAACCATTTAAGTTATATAGAGTGGTGCCACAATGAAAGGACGCTATTAGTCCGGTTTATTGAAGAAGTTATAATGCAAGACCCAGATGCCCTTATAGGCTGGAACTTTATCAGTTTTGATATTCGTTTAATTGTGCGAGCGTGTGAGCGTTACAATATTAAGCTTAATTTAGGGCGGGATGGCACCGTACTTCAGTTTAGTGATGGACAAAGAGGGGCGCAACGTTTTCCCGATCGTGCATATGTAGCAGGGCGAATTGTTTTAGATGGTATTGACGTTATGAAAAATGCCACTTATCACTTTGCTAGTTTTTCATTAAATAATGTTGCGAATGAAATACTAAAAGATCAAAAAATCCAATTAACAGAAGAAGGTGGTGACAAACTAGAAGCCATAAAGCAATTGTACAAAAGCGATCCTATAAAGCTTGCAGCTTATAACCTACAAGACTGCGCTCTAGTTTCAAAAATTTTCTTACAAGAAAAACTGACAAAATACTTGATAACAAGAACACGTTTAACTGGCCTTGAGCTTGATAAGACCGGCGGGTCTGTTGCTGCATTCACCAATCTCTATATGCCTGAAATGCACCGTAAAGGATGGATAGCTAATAATCTTGTTGCAATAGAAGATTATGTGCATAGCCCAGGTGGTTTTGTGATGGACTCTATACCGGGTATTCATGCAGATGTTTTGGTATTCGATTTTAAAAGCCTTTATCCCAGTATTATCCGAACATTCAATATTGATCCTGTTACTCTTATTGAAGCTAAATTTAATGAAACGTCGGAAAATGTTATTCCCGGTTTTCGTGGTGGAGCATTTAGCAGGGATAAAAGTATTCTCTCTTCTATTTTGGATACCCTGTGGCAAGCTCGTGAAAGCGCAAAGAAAAATAACAACGCGATACACTCCAATGCTATCAAGATCATCATGAATAGTTTTTATGGTGTGCTTGGTTCTGCAGGCTGTCGGTTTTATGACACCAAACTTGCCAGTTCAATTACCATGAGAGGCCATTGGGTGCTTAATCAGTCAAAAGAGTGGTTTCATGAAAATGGCTTAACCGTTATTTACGGTGACACCGATTCTGTTTTTGTTAGCATGGAAGGGAGCCAATATACTAGTCGCGATGGGAAGCAATTGGAACAGCGCCTAAATAGCTGGTGGACAGAAAAAATAAAACAGGAGTTTAGTCTTGTTAGTGAGTTGGAAATGGAGTTTGAAACCCATTATGCGCCGTTTTTTATGCCTACAATTAGGGGAACGGACGCTGGCTCAAAAAAACGCTATGCGGGTAAAAAGCAAAATAGTGACGGTAGTAGTAAAATTGTTTTTAAAGGCTTGGAGTCGGTAAGAAGTGACTGGACCCCATTAGCTAAAGAGTTTCAAACAAAGCTATTTGAACTGATTTTCAATAATCAGCCCTGTAACTCATTCCTAGAACAAACCATTAATGATTTAAACTTAGGAAAATTAGACACTAAATGTGCTTACACTAAACGGATACGGCAACACTTGCCAGAGTATGTCAAAACTACGCCGCCTCAAATCAAAGCTGCAAGAGCGGCTAACCAACACTATCAACGTGATATTTACGGTAAAGGTTCACAAATTCAATATGTGATGACGTTAGCGGGACCTAAAGAGCTCGCCATGAATTCGACCACATTAGACTACGAACATTATATAAATAAACAACTTTTTCCAATTGCGGAATCAATATTGCATAGTGATTTTCCAGAACTTTTGAACGTTTTTGAAAAGCAGCTTAATTGGTCTTTTTAGAAGAAAGTTTCGCTTTAGTTCTAATAATAGGCAATGGGTTCTTTATAACCCCTATCTATCAAAAGTTTATTCAACTTTCATGGATAAATTGAATTTATTTAGAAAAATAATCGTTTGATGGCCAAAAAGTGCACTAAAACGATGAACTAAAGGTTGACGGCGTTATTTTAATGGCGTTACTATCAGGTTCGAATTTCTGATTGCTACGTCCTTCAGAAGCCTGAAATGGCTAAAAACTAATAAAATTAAAAAAAATTGAATCACAATAAGTGATCCAGGGAGAAAATCATGTTTAAACTGAATAAAAGCTTAGCAGCTATCGCAGTTACAGCCGCTTTAGGTATGTCATCTGCAGCATTTGCTGGTAATAACGATGGTTCTTTAAAAGGCCTAGTTGTTGACTCAAACAAGCAAACAGTTGCTGGCGCAACAATCACAATCAAAAACGAGAAAACTGGTTTTACTCGTAGTGTAGTAGCAGACGAGAATGGTAAGTACCGTTTCTCTGTATTACCGGTTGGTACCTACACACTAACAACAACTAAAGATGGCTTTACTACTGAAACGTATGAAGACGTTTCTGTACGTATCGGTGAGTCTTCAGTAACTATGTCTCTATTCAGACAAGGTGTTGAGCGTATTTCTGTAACAGGTCGTGCGTTATCTACTATTGATACTACGTCATCTGAATCAGCTCTTAACATTGGCGCTGTAGAACTAGCTCGTTTACCAGTCGCTCGTGATTTAACATCAGTAGCACTTTTAGCACCAGGCGCAAACCTAGGTGATTCTGCATTCGGTAAACTACCTTCATTCGGTGGTGCATCAGTTGCAGAAAACGCATACTTCATCAACGGTCTAAACGTTACTGACTTCCGTAACGGTCTAGGCGGTTCAACGATTCCTTTTGAATTCTACAAAGAATTCGAAGTTAAAACTGGCGGTTACTCTGCTGAGTTCGGTCGTTCAACTGGTGGTGTTATCAACGCCGTAACTAAGTCTGGTACTAACGAATTTGAATTCGGTGCTAACTTCTTCTACGAGCCTGAGTCACTTCGTGAAACTAACCCTGACATTCGTAAGCGTGATGGTTCAATTGACGTTTATAACTCTGCTGACTCTTTCAACAAGCTTGAAGGTAACATCTACGCGTCTGGTCCAATCATCGAAGATACTTTATTCTTCTATGTATTATATAACCCACGTGACGTTAAAAGTGAGACTATCAGCGGTGCAGGTCATGTATATAACTCTGCAGAAAATGATGATGCGTTCTGGGGTGCGAAATTTGACTGGAACATCAATGATAACCATATCTTAGAACTAACTGCGTTCTCTGATAAACAAAAAGTTATCACTACTCGTCGTGACTACTCTTGGAACCAAGCTGGTACAAGTGCAGAAGTTACTGGTGATGTAGTTGGTGGTTTCCAAGACCTAGGTGGTCGTAACATCGCTGTTAAATATACTGGTTATATCACAGACGATTTCACACTATCTGTACTTTGGGGTGAGAACGAAGCTAACAAAACTGTTAAGTCAGACTTCGATTCGTTCCCTGTAATCTATGATAACCGTGAAGGTAACTGGGTTCCTCAAGGTTCTTGGGCTAACTTCCAAGTTTCTGAAGCTAAAGATACTCGTGAAGCATTCCGTATCGATGGTGAATACGCTGGTATCGAAGACCACAACATTCGCTTTGGTTTTGACCGCGAAATCAACACATCTTTAGATGAAACTGCACTATCTGGTGGCGTTTACTGGGCTCTATTCACTTATGATGCTGGTGAGCAAATCAGTGGTATCGGTAAAACGTTCGACGCAACTACAGAAGTAGCACGTCGTCGTGATTACAGCGTTGGTGGTGAGTTCGAAACTGAATCAACTGCATTCTACGTTGAAGATACTTGGTATGTTAATGACAACGTAACTGCAACAATTGGTTTACGTTCAGAGTCATTCAACAACAAAAACGCTGCTGGTGAGTCTTTCATCAAAATTGACAACCAAATTGCACCACGTTTAGGTGTTTCTTGGGACATCAATGGTGACGGCGAAAGCAAATTATTTGCTAACTACGGTCGTTATCACCTACCTGTAGCTGCTAACACGAACATTCGTATGGCTGGTGCAGAAACTTATATCCACACTTACTATGCATTAGAAGGTATTAATGCAGACTTCACTCCTATTACAGGTGAAGAGTATGGTCGTGATGTAAACGGTGACGGTACTGTTCCTGACGTTCGTGAAGTACTAGATACTAGTATCGATCCAATGTACCAAGACGAATTCATCATCGGTTTCGAAACAATGCTTAATGATGACTGGTCTTTCTCAACTAAGTACACACATCGTGACCTTGGTTCTGTAATCGACGATATCACAATTGATAAAGCGATTGGCGCAAATGGCTGGGCACCTGCTTCTGGTAACGTTTATGTATTAACTAACCCTAATACAGATATCGAAACTTACTACGACACAGACGGTGACGGTACGCCAGATCCAGTAAGCATTAAAGCTTCTGACCTTGGTTACCCTGATCCAGAGCGTCTATATGATGCGATTGACGTAATGTTCAAGAGAGCATGGGATGACGTTTGGACTCTAGATTTCACATACACATGGTCTCGTAGCCGTGGTAATGCTGAAGGTTATGTTAAGTCAGATAACGGTCAGTCAGATGCTGGTCTTACAACAGACTGGGATTTCCCTTACCTAATGGACGGTGCTGAAGGTTACCTTCCAAATGACCGTCGTCATAGCTTCAAGTTATACGGTGCATATGCACTTACTGAAAACTTAAGCCTTGGTACTAACCTAACTCTAGTTTCTGGTCGCCCAGTTTCTGGTTTCGGTCACGGTTTACCAGCTGACTATGGTACAGAGTTCGATACTTATGAATATGGTCAAACATACTTCCTAGGTGCTGATAACTCAGTATTCTTACCACGTGGTAGCTTCGGTCGTACTCCTTGGGTTGCTAAGTTAGACATGAACCTAACTTACAACACTAAAGTTAGCGGTGCTGACGTAACGTTACAAGCTGACGTATTTAACATCTTAAATGCGCAGGGCATCACTAAGTTTGATGAAGATCAAAACGACGGTGCTGTAAACGATGACTTCTTACTACCAACATTGTATCAAGCTCCTCGTTCTGTTCGCTTCAGCGCTACAGTACGTTTCTAATCTAACTAAGTTAAATTAGATATAAAAGCTGACTTCGGTCAGCTTTTTTTTTGCCTGAATTTTGAGAGAACTTTAAAATTTTTCTCTTTAAATTGGGTGGTATTTAGATTTATATTTTGTATAGTGGTGGTGAATTCACAGAAATTTAAGATAAATAGGTGTAATTGATGAGTAGTGAGAATGTTGTTCAGAGATTGGTAGTAGTTGGCGGTGGAACTTCTGGTTGGTTATCAGCAGCTTACCTGGCAAAATTTTTTGAACTAAAGGGTGGCGAAGCACCTTTAATTACATTAATTGAATCAAGTGATGTTCCTACCATAGGTGTGGGAGAAGCCACTATTCCCTTTATAAAAGAAACGTTACAGTTTTTAGGAATATCAGAGTGGGATTTTATTAAGAACACCGATGCTACATTTAAACAATCCATCAAGTTTATAGATTGGAACTTAAATTCTAGTCAACGACATTATCATCATAACTTCTCTCAACCGCTGCATGCCGAACAATTTAACTATGCAAAGTACTGGGCGTCGAATAAGGATGATATTGGTATTCCTTATAATTATGCAGCAACTATTCAAGGCCAAGTTTGTGATAACTTTTTAAGCCCAAAGTTAGCTGAAGATAAAGAGTTTGAAGGTCCTTTAAACTATGCATATCACTTAGACGCTGGGAAGTTCGCTACTTATCTCAAAAACTTTTCCATTAAAAAGAATGTAAAACACGTTGTAGACCATATCACCGACGTTTCTTTGAAAGATAATGGAGATGTGGCCAGTGTATTGTTAAAAACAGGTAAACTAGTAGAAGGTGACCTTTTTATAGATTGCTCTGGGTTTATTGGCCTGTTAATAGAAAAGTCTCTTAAATCAGAATTTATACCATTAGATGATGTTCTATTCGTAGACTCTGCGGTAACTGCATTAGTTCCACATAAGGGTGAAGAACTACCTTCAGCCACGCATTCAACTGCCCAAGAAGCCGGTTGGATATGGGATATCGGTTTACAGTCGAGAAGAGGGACAGGGTACGTTTATTCATCTAAATATGCAACGTCTGAAGAGGCTGAAAAAACGCTGGCAAAATATCACGACAAAGATGTATCAGAGTTAAAGTTCAGACATTTGAAGATGCGAACCGGTTATCGAAAAGAACAATGGAAAAATAACTGTGTCGCTATTGGATTATCAGCGGGCTTTATTGAACCTCTTGAATCTACGGGTATTTACCTTGTAGAGATTGCTCTGAGAACATTAACGAATTTATTGCCTACTAAGAAGAACATGAAAAGCTTTGCTGCGCAATACAATGCACTGATGTTATCGCAGTTTGAAGGGGCAATTGACTTTATTAAGCTTCATTATGTTTTATCCGACCGCACAGATACTCCATTTTGGACTGACAATAAGCTTGAGCAAAGTATCCCTAATTCGTTACAGATGTTTTTAGAAAGAATTAAGACGAATGTACCCACTCACTTCGATTTACCTGTAGGTCCTCAATGTTTTACTCTGTATAGCTACTACGCTGTTATATATGGCATGGAATTGGTGCCCGAAACGGTTAATAACCTAAATCTAAACGCTAATGCGAAGGCTGAAGGTTTACATAAAGAAGTAAACGATGTTTGGAATCGAGCTAAGCAGGTCCTTCCAACGCATAAAGAAATTATAAATAGAATTAACCAGAGATAAGCATTTAAAAGAATTATCAAAAAAACCTGATCGAATGATTTAATACTTTGCACAATATGTGTTCAGTTACTACATTTTAGAGACGAGCGCCGTATATTCTCGATTGACAATGCCTGTATTGTTTGGGAGACTCGGTAGTGATTATTCGTGTAGGTTTTTATACGAATACAGAGTTGTTACTCTAAAAAAGAAAATTTAAACACATACATTGGTTGGGAACTATGTCTAAGATGAAATTAAATCTAGTAGCTACTGCGCTAGTAGGAGCGGTAACATTTGCCGGTTCTGCATTAGCTGCAGATCCACTAGAGAAAATACACGCTGCAGAGCGCACTATCCATAAGGCGGCTGCTAAGTCACAAACTAAAATTAATGCTATTCAAGAGCAAACGACTGAGTTGATGTTTGAATACCGTGATGTTGTTGCCGAAACTGAGATCAACAAAGTTTATAATGATCACGTAGCTAAGCTAGTTGCTGCTCAAAATGACGAAATTAAGTCACTTGAAGATCAAATAGCTGAAATTGAAAACACAAAACGCAATGTTGTGCCTTTAATGTATCGAATGATCGATATGCTAGAGAAATTTGTAAACGCAGATATGCCTATCAAACTTGATCGTCGTGTCGCTCGTGTTGAAAAACTTCGTGCAACTATGATCAACCCTAACGTTAGTACTTCAGAAAAGTACCGTCAGGTGTTAGAAGCTTACCAAATTGAAAAAGATTACGGTACAGCGGTTGAAGCATGGGAAGCAACGGAAAACCTTGGTGGTCAAGAAATTACTGCTGATTTCGTTCATGTAGGTCGTATTGCATTGATTGCACAGTCTAAAGATCTTAAAAGCGCATGGGTATGGGACAACAGCACTCGCGGTTGGACTAAACTAGGTGATGAGTACCTTAAAGACGTGACATTAACTATCCGTATGGCTCGCAAGCAAGCGCCATATGAGTTAATCAAATTACCAATCTTTGCCGCGGAGTAATAACACATGAAAAAGATTTTTAATTCATTGGTTTTAGCGGCTGTTGTTTCTTCAGCTGGCTTCGTAGCTAATGTAAATGCTGCTGACAAATTAGATGATTTGTTAAAGCAAGTTAAACAAGACCGAATTTCTGAAGGCGCGTTAAATAAAAAGCGTGAACAAGAGTTCAATGCAGCAAAAGCTGATAAGCAAGCTTTATTAAATAAAGCAAAAAAAGAGTTAGCAAACGAGAAAGATCGTGGCGAGCGTTTACAAAAGCAATATGCTCAAAATGAGAAAACGTTAGCAGTAAGAGCTCAAGAGCTTGATAGCGCGAAAGGTACTCTAGGTGAGATGTTTGGTGTTGTACGTCAAGCAGCTGGCGATACTATGGGTTCAGTTTCAGCGTCAATTATTTCTGCTCAGTACCCTGGTCGTGCAGAACTTCTTACAGAACTAGCTGAAGCTAAAAAGCTTCCAACAACTCGTGAACTTGAAGAGTTATGGATTGCTTTACAAACTGAAATGACTGAGTCTGGTAAAGTTGTAACTTTTGACAAAGAAGTATCAGCAACAGCCGGTGGTTCGTCAGTTGAAAAGCTAACTCGTGTAGGTGCATTTAACTTAGTAACTGAATCTGGCGACTACGTTATCTACAACTCAGACGTTCAAATTGTTCAACACTTAGGTAAGTCTGCTGAATCACACTACCGTTCATCTGCAGAAGATCTTGCAAATGCAACGCCTGGTGAATTAGTTCCTTTCTATGTTGATCCATCTCGTGGCGGTATCTTACGTCTAAATACTCAAAAAGCGACACTTGAAGATCGTTATCACCAAGGTGGTACTCCAGGTTACGTAATCACAGTTGTTTTAGCGTTTGGTTTCCTATTAGCGTTACGTAGCTTAGTTATTACACTAGGTGAAGGTTCTAAGATGAAAGCTCAGCTTAAGAACACTTCTAACCCTTCTGATAACAATGCATTAGGTCGTATTCTTAAAATTTACCAAGAGAACAAGAACTCTGACGTAGAAAACTTAGAACTTAAACTTGATGAAGCTATTTTGCGTGAAACTCCTCGCATTGAAAGTGGTATCAATACAATCAAAATCTTAGCTGCTGTAGCACCTCTACTTGGTCTACTAGGTACAGTTGTAGGTATGATTGAAACGTTCCAACAGATTACATTATTTGGTACAGGTGACCCGAAACTAATGGCTGGTTCAATCTCAATGGCGTTGGTAACAACAGCTATGGGTATCATTGCAGCGCTACCATTAATCTTCGTACACAGTGTTGTAGCAGCACGCGCTAAATCTATTGTTCATGTTCTTGATGAGCAAAGCGCCGGTATCATTGCAG
The DNA here is from genome assembly GCA_028098005.1 of Psychrosphaera sp. Next base: position 25,973 of record JAOHFM010000001.1, on the reverse strand, counting down.
CACATGCTGAGAAGGAGAAAGCGTAATGATGATTTACCTGATGGGCCTATGGGAATCTGTCAGGGATTTTATCGGCACGGGCGGCTTCGTATTATATTTCGTAGCCGCAGCTCTTCTAATTATGTGGGCGTTAATGATTGAGCGTTGGTGGTTTTTAACCGCTGAGTTCCCAAAACTTCGCGCGAATATAATCGCGAGTTGGGACGCTCGAACAGACACCACTTCTTGGAGTGCTCATAGAATCCGTGACGCTTGGGTTTCTGAAGCATCCGAATTATTAAATGCAAGAATGTTAATTATAAAAACTCTTGTAGCTATGTGTCCTTTAATCGGCCTTCTAGGTACGGTTACCGGTATGATTACCGTTTTTGACACTATGGCATCACAAGGTACTGGTAACCCTCGTTTGATGGCTGCTGGTATTTCAATGGCAACAATCCCTACAATGGCGGGCATGGTTGCAGCTTTATCTGGAATCTTTTTCAGTTCAAGGCTTGAAACAAGAGTTAAAGTGGCAAAAGAGAAGCTAGTTGATAGCTTGCCACATCACTAGGAGATTGAACTATGGCACGTAAACAACGTTTTCGTGATGACGAAGATGCTGCAATTGATATGACTCCGATGCTAGACATCGTATTCATTATGCTTATCTTCTTTATTGTTACCACGTCTTTTGTTAAAGAAGCGGGTATTGATGTACTTAAGCCAAAGGCTTCTAATGCATCTAACAAGCCTTCTGCTAACATCTTTATTGCTATCAGACCTAACGGTGAAGTACACATGGACAAGCGTCAAGTAGACGTAGAACGTGTTGCTGCTAACATCGAAAGAATGATTGCTGAACAGCCTACTGACACAGTGATCATCCAGGCTGATAAAGAAGCTAAACATGGCGTAGTAGTTAAAGTAATGGACGCGATTAAATCTGCTGGTATAGAGAAAATTTCAATCGCTGCGGAGAAGAAGTAGTATGTTAAGACTTATTGCATCAATATTAGTTGGTGTAGTAATCACATTCGGCTTGTTCGTATTCATGGCTAAACTGATCTCCAGTGGAGGTTCGTCTAACCAAAATGAATTCGAAAATATAATAGTCGAAATAAATACTACGCCACCGGAGAGTAAGGCGCAGAAACGTAATCGTGTTCCGCCGCCGCCTCCACCGCCGCCTAAACAGCCGCCAAAGCCTCAAACACCAGAGCCTGAGCCGCAAATCTCAAGCAGTGGCCCTAGCTTCAACATCCCATCGATTGATGTTGGTGGAGCAAACGCAGGGTTAAATGGGCCGGGTGGTCTAATTCGTGACGGTGATGCAACACCTATCGTTCGAATTGAACCTAAATTCCCAGCTAAAGCTGCTCGTGATGGCATTTCAGGTTGGGTACAGCTGAGCTTCGATATTAACGAACTAGGTGGTGTTGAAAACGTAAAAGTTATCAATTCAGAGCCTCGTCGTGTATTCGACCGTGAAGCTCGTAAGGCCTTGCAACGCTGGAAATATAAGCCTCGTGTTGAAGATGGTAAGCCTATTCGTCAAACTGGTTTGCAGGTTCAGCTAGACTTTAACTTAGATGAGGGTAACTAATATGAAATTAATTTCTAAATTATTAGCTGCTTCACTAGTATTCGGTACATTTGCTGTATCGATGCCTTCTTACGCAGATGTTCCATCTGACCAGTTAGAAGAAGTTGAGCGTCGTAAAAAAGAACGTGGTGGTCAGGTTTTAGGTACTCGAATCGGTAAGAAAATCGGTGCTGCTTATGAACTTTACTCTGAAGAGAAAGTAAAAGAAGCATTAGAAATGTTACTTGAGCTAGAGCCTAAGGGTGCTTTTGATAAAGCGTATGTAAACCGTTTCATTGGTAATATGTATGCTGGCATCGAAGGTAAATCTAAAGAAGCTATCGATAGATTAAAAGAAGCTGAAGCTGCGGACGTGTTGCCGTTTAACGACCATGCCGGTACGTTAAAGCTTCTTGCTGATTTGTTGTTGCAAGAGCAAGTTTATGACGAAGCTCTTGTTTACTACAAAAAATTCATCGAATTTTCTTTAGACCAAGATCCTAACGTTTATCTAAGAATGTCAAATGCATTATACGAGATGAAGAAGTACGAAGAAGCAATTATACCTGCTCGTCGTGCTATCGAGTTGTTTGAAACTCCGAACCAAAATCCGTATGTAATCATTATGGCTTCTTACTATGAGCAAAAGAAGTATAAAGAAGCAACTAAAGCTGTTGAAGAACTAGTTAAGGCTTTCCCAGAAAACCCTAAATGGTGGACGCAGTTAGGTTCATTTTATATGACAACTGAAGACTTCGAACGAGGTCTGTCGACATTAGAACTTGCTTATAAGCAGGGTTTCTTAGAAACCGAAACGCAAATTAAGCAATTAGCTCAACTATATGCAACGAACGGAATCCCATTTAAAGCGGCTCAAGTTCAAGAAAAGCATATAAAGAGTGGTTTGTTAACAGAATCTAAGCAGTCTTTGTCTGTTCTTGCTTCTACTTATAGAAATGCGAAAGAGTTTTCTAAAGCTGCTGAGTACTATGCGAAAGCAGGTAAGTTTGCAGATGACGGAGAGTTGTACAAAGACCAAGGCAATATGCTTTTGGCTATTGAACGCAACTCTGAAGCTGTAAAAGCTTTTAACATGGCACTTGATAAAGGTGTTAAACGTAAAGGTGTTGTTTATATGGCTATTGCCGAAGCACACTTCTACGAGCGTCAATGGAAACAAGCTCATAAAGCAATAAAGCTTGCTATGAAAGAGAAAAATACGGCTAAGTCGGCTAAAAGTTGGGAAGCGTATATTCGCGAATCAGCTGAGCGCGACGGCGTTATTCTTTAGAATAAAAAGCATTATGCTCTATAAAAAAAACCGCCGACTGGCGGTTTTTTTATGTATCAATGTATCTTCATGTACTCAAGTTTATAGGCGTTTTTACCTTCTAGCTCTGCGGCGTCAGCTAGTTTTTCAGTTCTAGTAAACACATCTTCTAAGTCAACATCCGTAGAAGGTAGGACGTTTAGTGCTCCGATTGACAAGTCAATTGGGTAGATATAATTTTCAAGACTGTCCTCTAAATCAGAGAATATTCTATCTAACACCTTTTCTGTACCTTCCTCATCTAAATTAAATAACCCAATAGCAATTTCATTGGTATGAAATCGGCAAACAAGATCGGTAGAACGTTTAGTACTTCTTTTCACCGACTCAGACACCAGCTTAAATGCAAGTTTGTCATCTTCCCTGTTAGTATTTAAATGGGGATGAATAATCACAACAGATAGGGCGTCTCGCTCTCTAAGCATACGGTGCCATTCCCGGTAAAAAACTTGTACAAAATATTCTTCGCTATATAGGCCTGATAAACGGTCTCTAAAAGAGGTATCTAATTGGCTAAATATCATTTTAAAACTCCAACAACTTAACTAATGTAATTATAGTCGGTATTAGAAACTTGCTATTTAATTAATAGTTTTGAACAAAATAGATGAAATTTTTTACTCTTCCTCTAGGTCTGATACATTAGATTGAAATTATAAAAACAACAGGTGAATTATGAAGCTTAATAAAAAGTCTACTCTAACAGCGCTAGGATTAGCGGCATTGACAACTTCGGCTATGGCCACAGCTCAACCCTTGAGCTTTGAGGCGAATGCACTTGAATCCGGCTACCAAATATCTAGCATGGAAGGTAAGTGCGGCGAAGGTAAATGCGGCGCAGACAAAATGAAAGATAAGCTTAAAGGTAAAGCAGAAAAAGCCAAAGAAGGTAAGTGCGGTGAGGGTAAGTGCGGCGCAGACAAAATGAAAGACAAGCTTAAAGGTAAAGCAGAAAAAGCCAAAGAAGGTAAGTGCGGTGAAGGCAAATGCGGCGCAGACAAAATGAAAGACAAGCTGAAAGATAAAGCTAAAAAAGCCGAAGAAGGTAAATGCGGTGAAGGCAAGTGCGGCGCAGATAAAATGAAAGGCAAGCTAAAAGATAAAGCTAAAAAAGCCAAAGAAGGCAAGTGTGGTGAAGGTAAATGCGGTGGTAAAAAATAACTAAGTTAAATGTTCTTTCTTTTAAATAATTTTATATTCAAACTGTGTAATCAGCCAGCAAGTCTGGCTGTTTTTATTTAGTATTAGAGGTTTTAATGATAAGTGGGGCTGGGCTTGGCTTTCGCCGTGAAATGGTTGATTTAAGAGATGACCTCTTAGCTTCCAATATCGATTTTATAGAAGTAGCACCTGAAAATTGGATGCGAATGAATCAAGGTTACAAAGCACCTTTGCAAGAGTTGTCTCAGCAGATGCCACTTTCAACTCACGGTTTGTCGCTGTCGTTAGGAAGCCCAGACGACTTAGATGTGGAATTCGTAAAAAATATTAAGAAATTTCTAACAGATTTTAATGTAAGTTGTTTTTCGGAACACCTGAGTTACTGCTCTTCTGGTGGCCATGTGTACGACTTGATGCCGATTCCTTTTACAGAGGAAGCCGTTTTTCATGTTGCGAAGCGTATTCAAAAGGTACAGGACATTTTAGAGCGGCGTATTGCAATAGAGAATGTGTCGTACTATTTGCAAACCATCAATGATCTTACAGAAATAGAGTTCACTAAAGCTGTATTAAATGAAGCGCAATGTGATCTGCTACTTGATGTAAATAATGTTTACGTCAACAGCATAAATCATGATTACAACGCCAAAGAGTTTATTACCGCCATGCCAACTAAACGCATTGCTTATGGCCATATTGCTGGGCATTACGATGAAGCAAAAGACTTAAAAATAGATACACACGGAAGCCCTGTGATTGATGATGTTTGGGCACTGTTAGATTTTGCCTATCAAGAACATGGTGTGTTCCCAACTTTACTAGAGCGCGACTTCAATATACCTAAGATGTCTGAATTAAAATTAGAAGTTAATAAAATTCATGCATTCCAAAGTAAGTATAATAACGGCCAAGGAGGGTAAAATTGTATGGATGATTTTAAAGCCGCTCAGCAAGCGCTAACTAATGCAATTGTTAACCCTTCTTTAGGTAATGAACTAGGTGTTGAGCAACGCCGGTTGAAGATTTATCAAGAATTGATATTTAACAATATAGACGGCTTTTGCAGCAATGCATTTCCTGTTTTAAAAAGTGTAGTTGAGCCGTCATTGTGGAACAGTTACGTTAGAGCATTTTTAATCTCAGGTGACAAAACATCGCCTTATTTTGTTGATATAGCAGAACAGTTTTTAAACTTTATCACTCAAACTCAAACTCAAACTCAAACTCAAACTCAAACTCAAACTCAATTGACCTTGTTGCCGCAATATTTACTTGAGCTTGCTCACTATGAGTGGGTAGAGCTTAACGTTTCAGTTCAAGAAAATGAAAATAACCAAAAGCAATGGCTACCTTCTTCTAGTGTTGTTGTTCCGCAGTCAACATGGGCCCTTGGTTATCATTATCCGGTTCATAGGATCACCAAACAATTGGTACACCAAGACGCTAAAACAGGTGCTACAGACAAAAAAACGGAACTGAAATCTGAAGACACGTTTCTAATTGTCTATCAGGATATAGACGGTGATGTGGCTTTTATGACTACAAATGCGATTACCGCCCATCTAGTCACCTATATTGATGAGTCTTCTAATCATTCATTGACAACCCTTAACGCGTTAGAAAACTACTTTCAGCAACTTCAGCCTGAAACAGACAGCAAAGTGATCACGCACTTCTTGGAAACGGCCATTAGTGACTTCGTCAAAAAAGGTGTATTAGTAGTCGATTAGAAAAATAAATCAGTAAAGGTATTTTTCATATCAATGGGTTCTGGCATACTTAGTTTAAGTTAAGTCAAAGAGAGCCGAAATGTCGGATTTGATTAAAAACAGTATTAAAACTATTCCAGATTACCCTAAAGCTGGAATTCAATTTAGAGATGTCACCTCTTTAATGCAAAGCCCTGAAGCTTTTGCAGAAACTATCAATGCATTCTACCAACAATATAAAGACGCGGGCATCACAGCCATCGTAGGAACAGAAGCTCGAGGTTTCATTTTTGGAGCACCTTTAGCTTATAAAATGAATGTTGCATTCATTCCGGTTCGTAAGCCTGGTAAGTTGCCAAGGGAAGTTATATCGCAAGATTATCAACTGGAATACGGTGAAGATATCCTAGAGCTTCATACCGATGCCTTGTCAGCGAATGATAAGGTTTTGATGGTTGATGATTTATTAGCAACTGGCGGTACAATTGAAGCGACAACAAAGTTAATTCGTAAATTAGGTGCAACGGTAAATGATGCCTGTTTTGTTGTAAACTTACCGGATATTGGCGGCGAAAAACGTTTATCAGCATTAGGTATAAACAGTTACAGTCTTACTGAATTTGAAGGCGAATAATCTTGAGCAAGGACGGTAAGTAAGCATGAGTTATCAGGTACTCGCACGAAAGTGGCGTCCCACAAAGTTTTCCGAACTTGTTGGTCAAGACCATGTTAAGTCGGCCATTATTAATGGACTTACTCAGCAAAGAACTCATCACGCTTACTTATTTACCGGCACTCGTGGCGTTGGTAAAACCACCATCGCGCGTATATTTGCCAAGAGTCTAAATTGCGAAACTGGCATTTCTGCAGAGCCCTGTGGCACTTGCCCTGTATGTCTTGATGTTGATGCAGGCCGTTTTGTAGATTTAATAGAGATTGATGCGGCTTCTCGAACAAAAGTAGGTGATACCCGAGAAATTCTTGATAACGTTCAATATGCGCCAACGCGTGGCCGTTACAAAATATATCTCATCGATGAAGTTCATATGTTGTCCCGTCATAGCTTTAATGCGTTGTTAAAAACGTTGGAAGAGCCACCTGAGCATGTGAAGTTTCTTTTAGCGACAACGGATCCTCAAAAATTACCGGTGACTATCTTGTCACGTTGTTTACAGTTTAACCTGCAGGCCTTGTCAGTTCCTCAAATTAGCACGCAGCTTAAGCACATACTTGATGCTGAAAGTATTCCATATCAAAATGAAGCGCTAGATTTACTTGCTAAATTTGCCAGAGGCAGTATGCGAGACGGTTTGAGCCTTACAGATCAGGCAATTGCTCAATCGGGGCAAAACGTCACGTTAGATATTGTTCAGCATATGCTAGGTACAGTTGATCAATCTTGGAGCCAACAAATACTTCTGTCTATCGCGAAAAAGGATTCGGGTAAACTTGTTGAGATTTTTGCGAAGCTGAGACAACAACAGCCAGATTTTTCAAAAATATTTGATGATCTTATTACCTTAACTCATCAAATCGCCATGTGTCAGTTATTGCCAGCAGCGGCGCAATTAAGCGAATCAAACGAAACACTTATTAAAGCATTAGCGTCGTCTACATCAGCGGAACAAACGCAAGTTAACTATCAACTTCTAATTCAAAGTAAAAAAGAGCTTCCATATAGCACGGACCCAGGCTCAGCGCTTGAAATGGCGTGTTTACGTTTATTAGCTTTTACACCAACCGCTGCACCATCAATTGATTCAACAAGCGAAAAAAAAAACACTGAAGTCGAACTAAATGATATTGAAATTGTAGAATCTGCTTCTCATACAGTTGAAGCAGTTGAAGCAGTTGAAGCAGTTGAAGCAGTTGAAGCAGTTGAAGCAGTTGAAGCAGTTGAAGCAGTTGAAGCAGTTGAAGCAGTTGAAGCAGTTGAGCCACTTCCTGATTATGGGAATGTACTTTATGACGAAAACGATGTATCCCACCACTATCAAGATTACGCAGAGTCAACAGCAAATTCTTTTAGCTCGTCATTCGAACCACAAGGTCAAGACGAGCAACCGCAATCGTCTGACTCGGAGCTTGATGGCCTTAGTGAGTCTAACTCAAATGACTCTGCATCAAACAATACTGCCCCTGCGTTTACACCAAATATAGATTTTCCGGACGATGCCGAGCAAAATCCAGTGATGGCGATATTGGCCAGTCGTGGAATTGATTACGCGAGCAAAGCGATAAAACCATCAAGCGGCAATCAACAGCTGTCTAACTCAAACGATGCTCTTCCAGAAACAGAATCTGTATTAAGTGAAAGCCCAGTATCAAATGAGAGTCCAATATCACAAGAGAGCTCTCCACTGAGGCCAGATCCTGGCTCGGTAAAAGAAGCTCAGGTGCAGCCGGAATTTGAGCCACAAGCTGAACAGGAAGTTGCGGCAAAAGCGCCAGCAGCATTAAACCCAGAGCCCGTTCTGCAAGATGTGGATAGTGAAGAAGTTCGTTACGCTCACGAAGTTGACCGTTGGGCTGCCATGATTGAACAGTCGCACCTAATGGGACTCGGCCGACAGTTAGCGCTAAACAGTGAAGTAAAAATTGATGGTAGCCGCATAGAACTTATCGTTCGACAGGAGTTTGCTCATCTATTAAATGAAAACTCAGAGCAAGAATTAACAGCGGTTGTTGCACAACTAGCGCCGGCTTCAGAGTTTATTATTAATAAGAGCGCAATCACAACAACAGCCCCTGCGGACATTCAACAAAATATAAACTTAAATAGACAGCAACGCGCGGAAGATAGTATTCATCAAGACCCAGTAGTGAATACTTTGGTGAATGAGTTTGGCGCAAAATTAATCGAGAATTCAATTAAACCTTTATAACAAGACAGAAAGCCTTGTTTTAACCAAATTAGACCGCATAATTAGCGGATAGAATTGAGAGGAAAATATTATGTTTAAAGGCGGAATGGGCAACATCATGAAACAAGCCCAGCAAATGCAAGAAAAAATGCAGAAGATGCAGGAAGACTTGGCAAAAATGGAAGTGGTTGGTGAAGCAGGCGCAGGCCTTGTTAAAGTCACCATGCTAGGCAGCCATAACGTAAAACGCGTTGAGCTTGACGAATCTTTGATGGAAGACGACAAAGACATGATTGAAGATCTTTTAGCGGCTGCAGTGAATGACGCAGTTCGTCGTGTAGAAGAAATGAATAAAGAACAAATGGGCAAAGTAACTGGTGGTATGGGAATGCCTCCAGGTATGAAAATGCCATTCTAATTTGTTGATGACAAAAAGAATACTACCTAAGTATTATTGCACATGTAATTTGTAGCCGTAGATAGTTAGGTAGAATCAAGAGCCGACCTTAACGTCGGCTTTTTTGTGCGTGAATATATGTGCGCAATACGTATTTTAAAATGACGTGTTTTTTTATACAGTGATTGAATGCTCAAAAGCTTTGTATATCCTAACGCATTGAATTGTTTATTTACCTACTGAAATCATATGTCTAGCAGCTTGCTGATTAAGGCATCTCATATTAGAACCCATAAAGGCGCTTATGAAATTTCTACATACTTCAGACTGGCACATTGGCCGTCAATTTCACAACGTATCTTTGCTGGAGGACCAGCAACATGTACTCAATCAAATTATTGATTACATAAAAGAAGAGGCGGTTGATGCTGTTGTGATTGCTGGCGATATTTACGACCGTTCGTTGCCGCCAGCGTCGGCAGTAGAAGTACTAGATAAAGTATTGTCGGTAATATGCAGCGACTTAAATGTGCCGGTAATAATGATCCCTGGAAATCACGACAGCGCCGAACGCGTTCGTTTTGGTGCTAAGCAGATGAAATCTTCCGGGTTACACATTCTAGGTGACCTAAATGAAGTAACTGAGCCCGTTGTGATAAAAACAAACGATGCTGAAGTCGCCTTTTATGGCATTCCATACTGCGAACCTCTTATGGTAAGAGATGTATTTAGTGCCGATGTAAAAAGTTATGACGACGCCCATACCTTTTTGGTAAACCAAATTAAGCATGTTACACAGCAAGCAAGCAATAGAAATCAAGTGAATGTACTGTTAAGTCACTGTTTTATTGACGGCGCAGAAGAGTCTGACTCTGAAAGACCATTGCAAATAGGAGGCGCGGACCGAGTGAGTTACCAACCTTGCAGTGATTTTGATTATGTTGCGCTAGGACATTTACATAGTCCTCAATTTAAAGGCGAAAAACACATTCGCTACTCGGGCTCTATCATGAAATATAGCTTCTCAGAGCAGAATCAAAAAAAAGGCGTGACCTTAGTTGAGGTCAATGACACCGGACTAGTATCACAAAAACACTTACCGCTAATACCATTACGAGACATGCGTATTATTGAAGGTGAGCTTGCGTCAATTATAGAAAACGGAAAAGTAGACCCAAGCAATGATGATTACTTACTTGTGCGCTTAACGGATAAACACGCGATTTTAGATCCAATGGGAAAACTGCGAAGTGTTTACCCCAATGTACTTCACTTAGAAAAAATAGGCATTCAAGAGTCAAATAATACCAAACTCAAAAAAGAATCTCTTAAACGAGGTGAGCTTGAAATGTTTAAAGACTTCTACTCGCAAGTTGCTGGCGAACCTATGTCTGAGGAGCAACACCAATTTGTTGCTGATTTAGTTTCAGGTTTAGTTACTGAGCCAACAATCAATTCACCGTCAGGGAAGGAGTAAGCATGAAGCCACTTAAGTTAACCGTTCAGGCATTCGGACCATTTTCAGGGACTGAATCAGTTGATTTTGAAAAGTTAGGTGCGAATCCACTTTTTTTGATTAATGGCGCAACGGGTGCAGGTAAAAGCTCAATCTTAGACGCCATTTGTTTTGCCTTATACGGACACACTACTGGTGCTGAGCGTTCAGCATCACAAATGCGTTGCGACTTTGCCGACATGAAATTACTTACCGAAGTAACGTTAGACTTTAGCCTAAACAACAAGCGCTACCGCATTACTCGTATTCCTATGCAGGAACGTGCTAAAAGTGTAGGAGAGGGCACCACCACTCAACAATCCAAAGCCTCATTGTGGGAGCTAGATGGCTCCTCTGAGAATAGGTTGATTGTATCAAGCAGCGTAAAAGATGCAGATAAAGAAGTGCAAAACTTAATGGGCTTAAACGTTGACCAATTTAGGCAAGTGATGGTGTTGCCTCAAGGTAAGTTTAGAGAACTGTTATTGGCGGACTCAAAAGACAGGGAAAAAATATTTAGTCAGTTGTTTCAAACCTCAGTATATAAAAAAATAGAAGAAGCACTAAAAGTAAAGGCTTCGGATATTACAAAGAAGGTAGACGAGCACAAAAACCAAATCAAAGGCATTTTACAAAGTGCTGATTTAAATAGCGAAGAAGAGGTTGCTAATGAATTGCAGCAACTAACGCCGTCATTAGAGCAAGCATTAGCCGTTAAAGTGAGCGCCGAGTACAAGGTTAAAGGAGCAGAACAGTCTTTAGAAAATGCTAAACAACTAGATTCTAAGTTTCTTGCGCAAGCCACTAAAGAAAACGAGTTACTGGCACACAAAGCAAACGAGCCGCTTAACCAACAAACAAAAAAAACCATTCAGCTAGCAATGGTTGCTCAAAAGTTGACACCTATATTTGAAACGCAGCAAAAAACAGCGAACAAGTTAATAACGATCAGAGGCTCATTAGAAACCGCTATTAAGCAAAGAGATGACGCAAAGGCGAAGCTTAGAATAGCAGTGGAAAATTTGACAAATGCTGAGCAGGAACACCAACAAGTTGGCACGTTACAGAAACAACATAACGACCTAGAGCAGTACTTAAAACTTGCGAACGATTTAGTGGCGGCGCGAAATAACGTTGTTGTCGCAACGGATAAAAACAACAAAAGCCAAGAAAACGTAAGGTCAGCTGTATTAAGTATCACCACTGCAAAGTCTAATATTGATAAAAAAGACCAACAGATATCAGATTTATCAAACGAAGTGGAATGTTTACCTCGTGAGCAGGTCAAGCTTGAGAAACTACACAAGCTAGTAAGAGATAGAGAGAATTTAGACAAACTGTCTAGTGATCTAAACCTATTGAAATCCAATACCTTGCTACTTGAACGCAAGCTAGATGACAGTAATGTAAGCTTGGCAGCTTCAATTAAAAAGGCAAAAGAAACTGAGTACTCTTGGCATGCAAACCAAGCGGCGATATTGGCACAAGAGCTTAAAGACGGATCACCTTGCCCAGTATGTGGCAGCTTAGCGCATCCAGTACCAGCAACACCAGTATCCACCAACAGCACAGAAAGTGAATATATTGTTAGCAAAGAGGATGTTGATGCAGCAAGAGAGCTGGTTGTATTGCAAACTCAAGCGCGAGACAAGATTAAAACCGACTATGATGACGCATTAAACAAGCAAATAGTAAAAGAGTCGTTGGTTGCTGAATTAACCACTACATTAACAAAAGAGCTTAAAGTAGATTTTAATGAAGAACTTGGAGATATGGTGGATGTAAGTGCTGAAAGCGCTCGAAATAAGCATCAAATTCAGCAGAAGCATGTAGATTCGTTATTGGCTAAAAAGCACAGCGTAGAAAAGCTTAAAACGGAATTGCACGATGACAAGCAGCGCCTAAGCCAGTTGGAAAAATCCCTTTCTGAACTTGAAGCGCTCGCCGAAGGTGATAATGAACAGCTCGTTATTGCCTCTTCCACGGTGCGTCAATTTGAAGAGCAACTACCAGAAACCTATCGAGATTTGGATTATATTCAAACCGAGATGGCCTCTAGAATTAAACGGATTACCGCGCTGGAATCTGCACTAAAGGCTGCTCGAAATGATAAAGAAACTGTGCAAAGTGCTTATGATCAATTTTCGGCAAATGCACAAGCTTTAAATAATCAGGTAGCTGAACTACAACAAGAGAATGAGGCCGCCATTGAAGCTTGGCAACAGGCCATTCAAACGAGTATTTTTGATGATGAAATAAGTTTCAAAAATGCCTGGCTTAGCGATGCTGATTTGTCGTTACTCAATCAGCAAGTTGAAAAATACCAAAGCCATTTAGATACCTTGATGGGGGCGATGGCTCAACTTAACACCGAGCTTAAAGACGCGATAAAACCAGACCTTCAAACACTCATGAATACATTGGATGAATTGAAACAAACTTTCCAACAAAAGGATGTTGAGTGGCGTGCACTTGAAGAGCGTAGTAATCAGTTGCGCTCAGTGCAAAACAAATTAAAAGCCGCTTATCAAACTAATGAAGCTCTTGAGAAACAATATCGTGTTGTTGGCACGCTTTATCGTATATCAAATGGATTGGACGGCGACAAAATAAGTTTGCAGCGTTTTGTCCTGAGTGTATTACTCGATGACGTGCTCATTCAGGCTTCACAGCGACTTTCATTAATGAGTAAAGGCCGCTATCAGTTAATTCGTAAAGAAGAGAGAGCCAAAGGGAACAAAGCGTCTGGGTTAGAATTGGAAGTAGATGACGCTTATACCGGTAAGTCTCGTCCTGTGGCAACGCTTTCTGGTGGAGAATCGTTTTTAGCGGCGCTGTCTTTAGCGTTAGGCTTGTCTGATGTGGTTCAGTCTTATTCAGGTGGCATAAAGCTTGATACATTATTTATCGATGAGGGTTTTGGAAGTTTAGATCCAGAGTCCCTTGAGCTTGCCGTAAGGACATTAATTGATCTGCAATCTACAGGTCGAATGATAGGTATTATTTCTCACGTCTCAGAGCTAAAAAGTCAAATGGCACTGAGAATTGACGTAAAGTCGGGGCCGGCGGGCAGTGAAATATCAACAGTTGCAGTATAGGGTTTAATATCGCAGCGAACAGATTAATTACTCGCTAGGCAAAAAAGCCGTTAGCCATTCAAGTAAGTAGTCTGCGTCTTTATCTATATTTATTGGCATGGTTAGTTGGTCGGGGCGAAAAGGACTTCCCGCTCTGACAAACTGACTGCGCTCAACAATAGCAACGGCTAAGCAACCTGCTTTTTGGAGTTCAACGTATGAGTTCATCATTTCAATGATAGCGTCTTGTGTAATACCCGCAGATGGCTCGGGTAATTGATATAAAACCCAATAGCTTAAGTTCTCAGTGATTGCTAATAAGTCTTGTTTTAGCTCTATAACACCTTGAATGTTAAAACCTTCAGCGTAGTCACAATAAACAATATGACCTTCCAATCTTAAGGAGTAAACTCCATGCGCTTGTTGAAAATTCATAAAATACCTCAAACCCTATGAATTATCATATTAAAGGCAATAGGCTTAAAACATACAGTTAAATTCGTTACAAATTGTTTCTAATAATTAAAACAGATTAGATTACTTTTATCTGAGGTTTTGGTATCGTACCGAAAATTACCCAATGCGTTAAAGGTTAGTTAGTGCAAACATCTCTGCTTCAAAAAATGATAGAACAATTACAATGCTTACCAGGTGTTGGCCCAAAAACGGCGCAGCGCATGGCTTATCATTTGTTGCAGCATAAACGACAAGCAGGCACTGAACTGGCAAATACGTTAGCAACGGGCTTAGCGGAAATCGGGCAGTGTAAGCAGTGCCGAAATTACACTGAGCTAGAGCTTTGTGATATTTGTACCAATTCACGCAGAACGCAGAACACTTTATTGTGCATCGTTGAGTCGGTATCTGATTTAGCGGCCGTAGAGCAAAGTGGTCATTTTTCAGGACGCTACTTTGTTTTACATGGCTGTTTGTCTCCAATAGATGGCGTAGGTCCACAAGAGCTTGGCTTATCGCAACTTGAAGAAGTACTAGCCAGCGACGGTTCTGATCCGTCTAAGCCGCTGGTGGAAGAGGTTATTCTTGCTTTAAACCCAAGTGTGGAAGGTGAAGCCACGTCTCATTATATTGCTGACATCTGTAAATCCAACAATGTTGCCATTACTCGTATTGCGCATGGTATTCCGGTTGGTGGCGAACTTGAAATGGTCGACACTTCAACAATGAGTCATGCACTCATGGGGCGTAAACAGTTTTAGAAGTGGCTCTTTCTTAAGCAATCACACATTTTTTTTGCGGAATTAAAATTCTCCCCTTGAAAAGCGTTAAAAGCACACTTATTTACTTGTCATCAAACGATTAAATAATTAACGTAAATCATCAAAGGAGACCCTGACAATGGCAGAAGCAGCCACTCAAGGTAAACAAACTCACGGCTTTCAAACCGAAGTAAAACAATTACTACAACTTATGATCCATTCTTTGTACTCAAACAAAGAGATCTTTTTACGTGAATTAATTTCAAACGCAGCGGACGCCGCAGATAAGTTACGCTTTGAAGGACTATCAAATAATAGCTTATACGAAAACGACGCAAACTTACGTGTTCGTGTGAGCTTTGATGCCGACAAAAATACCGTAACCATTGATGACAACGGCATTGGTATGGACGCGGAAGACGCGGCAAATCATTTAGGTACCATTGCCAAGTCAGGAACCGCAGACTTCTTTAAAAACTTAACGGGTGACAAAGCACAAGACTCTCAGCTAATTGGCCAGTTTGGTGTTGGTTTTTACTCTGCATTTATCGTTGCTGATAAAGTTATTGTGCGCTCTCGAAAAGCGGGCGATAGCAAAGACAACGGTGTTGAGTGGACAAGTGAAGGCGAAGGCGAGTACACAATTGAGACAATTGAAAAGTCGACTCGTGGTACCGAAATCACTTTATTCTTGAAAGAAGATGAAAAAGAATTTGCTGACGATTATAAGCTTCGTCAAGTAATCAAAAAATATTCTGATCATATCTCTACACCAGTAGAAATGTGGAAGGACGGCACGCCAGAGTCGGAAGGCGAAGACGGCGAAAAAATTGCTGCAACTGAAGGCGAGTGGGAAGTTATTAACAAAGCCGATGCGCTTTGGACTTTAGATAAGTCTGAACTTGAAGACAAAGACTATCAAGAGTTTTACAAGCACATCAGCCACGACTTTGAAGATCCATTAACGTGGGCGCACAATAAAGTTGAAGGTAGCAGTGAATATACGTCGTTATTATATATTCCTAAAAAAGCACCATTCGACATGTGGAATCGCGATAAGCAACGTGGCTTAAAACTTTATGTGCAGCGTGTTTTCATTATGGATGACGCTGAACAATTTATGCCAACGTACCTACGTTTTGTAAAAGGCTTAATTGATTCAAACGACTTACCACTGAATGTATCTCGTGAAATTTTACAAGATAACAAGGTAACTCAAGCATTACGCAAAGCATGTACATCACGTGTTCTTAAGATGCTTGATCGTATGGGCAAAAACAAGAAAGAAGATTATCAAGTATTCTGGAATGAGTTTGGCCAAGTATTAAAAGAAGGTCCAGCTGAAGACTTTTCTAACAAAGAAGCCATTGCTAAGTTATTAAGGTTCACATCAACACATAATGATGACGCAACGCAGTCTGTGTCGTTCCCTGACTATGTTGAACGCATGAAGGAAGGCCAAGATAAGATTTATTACTTGGTAGCTGACTCTTTTGAAGCCGCGGCAAACAACCCAGCTTTAGAGATCTTCCGCAAGAAAGGCATTGAAGTTGTATTGATGGTTGACCGTATTGACGAATGGTT
Source organism: Psychrosphaera sp. (assembly GCA_028098005.1). The sequence goes on along the minus strand of JAOHFM010000001.1, from coordinate 9,575 downwards.
AATGTCACACTTAACAGAGTTCGACGGTAAACAGCTTGTATCGGTAACTCGCGGTGATTTAGATTTAGGTGACTTAGAAGACGAAGAGTCTAAAAAAGCACAAGAAGAAGCCGATAAAGAGTTTGCTTCAAGCATTGAGCGTTTCCAAACTGCGCTGGACGGAAAAGTTAAAGAGGTGAAAGTATCTCACCGTTTAACAGATTCGCCAGCATGCATTGTTACGGGCAACAGTGATATGAGCCCGCAAATGATTGACCTAATGAAACAAATGGGTCAAGAAGTACCAGACGTGAAACCGGTATTTGAATTGAACATGGAACATGAGTTAGTTAAGCACGTAGACCAAGTTCAAGACGAAGCGCAATATAAGCAATGGGTAGAAGTCTTGTTAGACCAAGCAACTCTAGCTGAACGTGGCACGATTAAAGATCCTGGTGCGTTTGTTAAACGTTTGAACACACTAATGATGTCATTAACTAAGTAAAAAAATAGTTAAACGACACTAAGAGCTAGATTAATTTTTTAATTAAAATAGCTAAAACCAAAGGGTGAGCAATAGCTTGCCCTTTTTTATGCCTAAAAATTGGTCATGCAAAGTTAAATTAACAATTCTGTTAATGAATCCTTACTCTAGCGGCTTGTTATCATAGGGTTATTGTGCCAAGATTCTGAGTATAATTTTTTTATTTTCACTTGGATTTGCAGAGGATCATTTCATGCGGATTATTTTACTTGGCGCACCAGGTGCCGGAAAAGGTACACAAGCCCAATTTTTAATGAACAAATTTGGCATTCCACAAATCTCTACTGGTGACATGTTACGTGCTGCTATTAAAGAAGGCACGCCATTAGGTTTAGAAGCTAAAAAAGTAATGGACGCAGGACAGTTAGTGTCTGATGATCTTATTATTGGTTTAGTTAAAGAGCGTATTAAAAAAACTGATTGCGAAAATGGCTTTTTATTAGATGGTTTCCCTCGTACCATTCCTCAAGCTGACGCTATGAAAGAAAATGGTATCTCTGTAGATTACTGTTTAGAGTTTGATGTTCCTGATGAAGTTATTGTAGATAGAATGTCTGGACGTCGCGTTCACCCTGCTTCAGGCCGTGTTTATCATGTTGTTTACAACCCACCAAAGGTTGAAGGCAAGGATAATGAGACTGGTGATGATTTAATGGTTCGTGATGATGACCAACCAGAAACAGTTCGTAAGCGCTTAGGTGTTTATCATGAGCAAACTCAGCCACTTGTTGCTTATTATAAAGCAGAAGCGGAAGCTGGTAATACTAAGTTTGCTACCATTGACGGCACACAAGCTGTTGAAAGTGTAAGCGCTAAGCTTGCTGAAGTATTAGCGTAAAACTTAACGCTAATTACTAAGAAAAACGCCGCATATGTGGCGTTTTTTTGTTTTAGAAGAAAAACTGGTAGGTTTATTATAAAAAAAATTCTATTTTTTGATAACTTCAGTATTCAATAGCATTAAAGTATTCACTATAAATATTCTAACAAATATAAATAATAAAAAAGGGAAGAATGATGATAATAAAATACACTGCATTTTATGCCGGCATGTTAGCTGTTTTTTATGTGGCGCTGTCGTTTCGTATTATAAAACTGCGATTAGTACACAAAGTTGGTATTGGTCATGGTGAATCAAATACTCTTCATCGTGCCATTAGAGTACACGCTAACTTTGCTGAGTATGTACCATTGGCTTTATTGTTATTAGCCTTTCTTGAGCTTAACAAGGCGGAGGTTTGGGTACTCAATATTTTAGGTACAGCGTTACTGATTGGTCGCTTATTTCATGCAATGGGATTAGGTAAAAGCGCTGGGACGTCAATTGCTCGAACCATTGGTGGTATCTTAACTTACTTGATGATGTTGGCCACAGCGTTATTAAATATTTTAGCGGTTTACTAAAGACAGAAGCAGTACTAAAGGGAATAGCACTAAGCTGATAGAGCGAAGGTAAATTTTAGATATAAAAAAACCGGAACAAGTCCGGTTTTTTAAAAAGTATAATTACAAAAATTATAGCGCGTTAATTTGAGCGTTTAAACGACTCTTATGACGTGCTGCTTTATTTTTGTGAATTAGACCTTTAGTTGCATAACGGTCAAGAACTGGTACAAGTGCAGTGAATGCTTCTTGTGCAGTTTCTTTTTGACCAGCTTCGATAGCTGTTACAACTTTTTTCATGAAAGTACGCATCATAGAGCGACGGCTTGCATTGTGACGACGAGCCTTCTCAGAAGTTATAACGCGTTTCTTAGCAGACTTAATGTTAGCCAAGGCTGACTCCTAAACTTTTTAATTCAAATAACCGGTTTTTTAAGGCCGAGGAGTTTGCCTTTTTGTGACGCTTTTGTCAAATCATTTTAAATGGAAAAGCTAATTTATAAATGATTAAAAGTCTGGCAAGCTATGCGTGTTTTATTCTGCGGTGGTTAAAGGAAATATTTTGGCGTTATTAAAGTCGAGTCTGATCGTTTCGTTCATGACTCTCATATCAAGGGTGTTAGGTTTAGTCAGGGACGTTGTCATTGCAACTTTTGTTGGTGCCGGTGTAAACGCCGATGTTTATTTGTTTGCCAACCGTATACCAAACTTTTTAAGACGCTTATTTGCTGAAGGCGCATTTGCACAAGCTTTTGTGCCCGTATTGTCGGAAGTAAAGGAAAAGCATGGGGATGATGCGGTTCGAGAGTTAGTGGCTAAAGTTTCTGGGACGCTAGGAGTCATTGTTCTTGGCTTAACGGCATTTGCCATCGTAGCCTCTCCAGTTATAGTGATGGTCTTTGGTACCGGTTGGTTCATTGACTGGTGGCAAGGCGGAGAAGACGCAGCAAAGTTTGATATGGCGTCTGCATTATTAAAAATTACTTTCCCTTATCTTTTCTTTATAACATTTGTTGCCCTGTCAGGGGCCGTTCTAAATGTGTATAACAAATTTGCGGTAGCAGCATTTACACCTGTATTCCTAAATGTTTCTATTATTGCTTGTGCCATTTTATTCAAAGACACCTTTAGCGATACAGCCTATGCACTTGCCATCGGCGTGTTTGTTGGCGGCTTGGTTCAGTTTTTTTTCCAGTGGCCGTTTTTGGCGAAGGCGGGTTTATTAGTCAGACCGAAATGGGGATGGAATGATGAACATGTTAAGCGCATCCGTCTTCTTATGTTACCGGCGATACTGGGTGTATCGGTTCATCAATTAAATGCATTAGTGGATACCGTTATCGCTTCTTTTTTAATGACAGGCTCTATTAGTTGGTTGTATTACGCAGACCGGTTAATAGAATTTCCTTTAGGCCTATTTGGAATTGGTATTGCCACTGTAATTCTGCCTAGCCTATCTAAATTGCACAGCACTAATAACCCTGCAAAGTTTCAAGAAACCATGGATTGGGCTTTAAAAATGGTGTTGTTAATGGCGTTTCCGGCGCTTGCTGGGCTCATTGTATTAGGCCCGCTAATTATTAAAATTTTGTACACTCATGGTGAATTCACAGCAACAGATGGACAACAAGTTTATTTTGCTTTAGTTGGTTATGCGTCAGGGCTAGTGAGTTATATGACCGTTAAAGTGTTAGCACCTGGTTATTTTGCCAGACAAGATACAAAAACCCCGGTCCGTTTAGGTATCATTGCGATGTTGTCTAATATTGTCTTTAATTTCATGTTAGCGCCTTTTTACGGTTTTGTCGGTTTAGCGATAGCGACCGCTATGTCTGCAACGTTAAATGCCGGTATGTTGTACTGGGGATTACATCAACAGGGTGTGTATAGGCTTTCTAAGGCCACACTAAGTTGGATTATTCGTTTGGTGGGTGCAACCGGTTTTATGGTTATAGCCCTTGAATATATTAAGCGCTCTAATTGGTTCGCTACTGAGTCATTTTGGCAAGAGTCAGTTATGCTCTTTTCGTTAATTGGCGTTGCAGTAGTGGTTTATTTTATCAGTTTAATTCTATTTGGCACACGCAAACGGCATTTTAGACAAGGCGCTTAATTTAATCTCAATTTATATTACATAATTGTTGCTTTATCGAACGCTCTGGGTAGTAATTAGCCTAGCTTTGCCGTTATAATTCTTGGGTTTTTTTTAATAGTTTATGAAGGTCAAATGGAGTTAGTTCGAGGTTTAGTCAATTTATCTGATAAGCACAAAGGTTGTGTGCTAACAATTGGTAATTTTGACGGCGTGCACATGGGTCATCAGCATGTGTTAGAAAAGCTAAAAACTGAATCTAAAAAGCATGATGTACCTTCTGCGGTGATGATTTTTGAACCTCAACCGCAGGAAGTGTTTTTAGGCGATAAAGCCGCTGCGCGAGTGCTGACCTTCAGAGATAAGTTTAAAAAGTTAGAAAAGCTGGGTATTGACCGTCTGATATGTGTTCGTTTTAACAAAGAGTTTGCCGGATTGGCAGCAGACGAGTTTATAGAATCTTTGTTAGTAGATAAATTAGGTGTGAAACACTTAATTGTTGGCGATGACTTTAAGTTTGGTGTTAAACGAACTGGTGACTTTGCATTATTGCAAAAAGAATCTGAACTTTGTGGTTTTAGTGTTGAAGATACAAAAACGTTTAATTATTCAGATCAGAGAGCCAGCAGCACGGCAATCCGAAAGTATTTACAAGATGCTGACTTTAAAGCAGCGGAAGATCTACTTGGTGAACCATTTGTTATGCAAGGCCGTGTTATTCACGGTCAGAAGAACGGGCGTAAATTTGGCTTTCCAACAGCAAATATTGCTGTAAAAAGAAAAGTATTACCTATTAAAGGTGTGTTTGTTGTTGAAGTTGAATTAAACAATGAAACCTTTTTTGGAGTTGCAAATATTGGTAATAAGCCAACTTTAAATGGTGTAAAACCGGTATTAGAAGTAAATATATTTAACTTTGACCAACAAGTGTATGGGCAAAGGTTATCGATAAAACCTCTGGATAAGATCAGAGACGAACAAAAGTTCGAGTCGATAGAACAACTCATTTCTCAAATTAAACTGGATGTAGCAACGGCTAAATCCAAACTAAGTCAATATGGAATCAAATAACCATGAGTGATTATAAACATACTCTTAATCTACCTGAAACTGCGTTCCCTATGCGTGGTAACTTGGCACAACGTGAGCCAAAAATGTTAGACGAATGGACCAACAAAGATTTGTACGGTCAAATTCGTGCAGCAAAAAAAGGTAAAAAGAGCTTCATTTTGCATGACGGCCCTCCTTATGCAAACGGTGATATTCACTTAGGTCACTCGGTTAACAAAATTTTAAAAGACATTATCGTAAAGTCTAAAACGTTATCTGATTTTAACTCGCCGTACGTACCTGGTTGGGACTGTCACGGTCTTCCAATTGAGCTAATGGTTGAGAAAAAAGTTGGCAAGCCTGGTAAGAAGGTTGACGCAGCTACATTCCGTCAAAAATGTCGTGAATATGCACAAAAACAAATTGATGGCCAGCTAGCTAGTTTTGTTCGTTTAGGTGTTTTAGGCGATTGGAACAACCCATACAAAACAATGGATTTCAGTTCTGAAGCTAATATCATTCGTGCGTTAAGCAAAATCATTGATAACGATCATTTACAAAAAGGTGCCAAGCCTGTTCATTGGTGTACAGATTGTGGTTCAGCACTTGCTGAAGCAGAAGTTGAATACCAAGACAAAGTATCTCCTGCTATTGATGTTATGTTTACTGCGGTAGACAGCGATGCTGTTGCCGGTAAGTTTTCAGAACTAGACGCTGGAAAAGGCGAGGGTGATGTTTCTTTTGTAATTTGGACAACAACTCCTTGGACTCTTCCTGCTAACCGTGCCATCTCTTTAGGTGCAGACGTTGAGTATTCTTTAGTTCAAGTTGAATCTGCTGAAGGTTTTGATAAGCCGTTTAGATTAGTGCTTGCAACGGACCTAGTTGCCGATTGTATGACTCGTTTTGGCATTACTGAATTTAAGGTTTTAGGGCACTGTAAAGGGGCTGACTTAGAGCTAGTAAAAGCAAATCACCCATTCTATGACTTCTCAATCCCAATGATTTTAGGGGATCATGTAACCACTGACGCTGGTACAGGTTGTGTACATACTGCGCCTGGACATGGTCAAGAAGATTTCACCGTTGGTTTACAGTACAACATTGAAGTAGCAAACCCAGTTGGACCAAATGGTGTTTATGTGCCGGGTACCGAGTTTTTTGAAGGTCAGCACGTATTTAAAGCAAACGACAACGTGGTTGCTCTACTTCAAGAAAAAGGCAAGTTACTTAAGCACGTAGCCTTTGAACACAGCTACCCGCATTGCTGGAGACATAAAACACCAATCATTTTCCGTGCAACGCCGCAATGGTTCATCAGCATGGATAAAGCGGGTCTTCGTCAGCAATCTATCGAACAAATTAAAAATGTAGAATGGTTACCAGAATGGGGTGAAGGCCGCATTAAAGGTATGGTTGAAGGTCGCCCTGATTGGTGTATTTCACGTCAACGTACTTGGGGCGTGCCAATTACTCTATTTATTCATAATGAAACAGATGAGTTGCACCCAAATAGCATCGCGCTAATGGAGCAAGTGGCTCAACGTGTTGAAAAAGAGGGTATTCAGGCGTGGTGGGATCTTGACTCAGCTGAATTACTTGGCGATGAAGCAAGCCAATACCGCAAAGTAGAAGATACTTTAGATGTTTGGTTTGACTCAGGCGTAACTCATCACTTTGTTGTTGATGCTCGTGAAGAGTTTGATAAAGCCCCTGATTTATACTTGGAAGGTTCTGATCAACACCGTGGTTGGTTTATGTCGTCGTTAATGACTGGCACAGCGATGAATGGCAAAGCGCCATATAATCAAGTACTAACACATGGTTTTACCGTTGATAAAAACGGCCATAAGATGTCTAAATCATTAGGTAACATCATTGCACCTAAAGAAATCACAGGTGTTTACGGTGCCGACATTCTTCGTTTATGGGTAGCATCAACTGACTACACTGGCGAAATGACCGTTGATAAAGAAATCTTTAAACGTTCTGCTGATACTTATCGTCGTATTCGTAACACGTCTCGTTTCCTACTAGCTAACTTAAATGGCTTTAACCCAGAAACGGATTTAGTTGCTGAACAAGACATGGTGGCACTTGATCGCTGGATTGTAAGCAAAGCGGCTCGTTTACAAAACGAAATCGTAACGGCTTATGACAAGTACCAATTCCATAACGTAATGCAAAAGCTAATGAACTTCTGTTCAGTAGACTTAGGAAGTTTCTACTTAGACGTAATTAAAGACCGTCAATACACGGCGAAAGCTGATTCAACGGCTCGTCGTTCATGTCAAACAGCGCTTTACTACATTGCAGAGGCAATGACTCGCTGGATGGCTCCGGTATTATCATTTACTGCACAGGAAATTTGGCAAGAGCTTCCAGGTGAACGCGAAGAGTTTGTATTCACTGGTGTTTGGTACGAAGGAATTGAGAAATTTGCTTCTGATGGCGAATTAGGTGATGACTACTGGTCGCAAGTATTAGCGGTTAAAGAGCAAGTAAACCGTGCGTTAGAAATTGCTAAAAAAGATAAGTTAGTGGGCGCTTCGCTAGCAGCTGACGTAACACTGTATGTTAGTGATGAAATCAAAGATGTATTACTTACGTTAGAAGACGAGCTTAGGTTTGTTCTAATTACTTCAACAGTTTCTATCGCGCCGCTGGCAGAAAAAACAGGCGATGCCTTTGACTCAGAAGTAGATGGTTTATTTGTTAGCGTTGCTGCAAGTTCAGCTGAAAAATGTGAGCGTTGTTGGCACCACGTTGAATCAGTAGGCCAAATTGAAGAACATAAAGACTTGTGTGGTCGCTGTATTGAAAACGTAGAAGGCGCTGGTGAAGCAAGGAAGTTTGCGTAATGTCGTTTAAGGATTTAAATGCCAACGGATTATGGTTTATTGCGCTTGGTGTGCTGGTGGTGATCTTAGATCAAGCCAGCAAGTTTTGGATTTTAGCCAACGTACCACTGTATTACGACATTAATATCTTACCTATATTTGATATTACTTACGTTAGAAATTATGGTGCCGCATTCAGCTTCTTGAGTAATCAAGATGGCTGGCAACGCTGGTTCTTTACGGCGATTGCCTTTGGCATTAGCGCGTTACTTATTTACTGGATTGCAACAACGCCTGAACTACCGTCAGCACGATCAAAGGCGGCCACTCGGTCTGCCGTAACCCAAGAAGTTACTGCGCCAGTTTCTATACCACCGATAGGCGTACTTACACCATATAAAACTTGAAAGTCATAGACGTTGTCTAATAACGAAATAGGCTGATTAGAAGAACCATTGGCTTTTTCGCCACGTAAGTATCTACCATCATGGCCTCTGCATTTTAAGGTGTTTCCGTCTAAATAGTATTCATTAACGGCATGAAACTCTTGCCCTTCTATAAAGTCAAAATTAGAACCGGTACAGCTATCTTCCGACATCAAATTAACCACAAGTGTATCTGGCCCAGCAGCGGCACCGTTTTTAGAAAAAACAGTTACATCTACCGCATAATCACCTTCTATCACCACAGGGTTATCTTTAATAAAGCTTTTTTCTATTTCAATATCTACGCTTTGGTCTAAATTTTGGGAAACGTCATTGTAACGTCCAACTTCCATTAGGCTGGCTCTTAACGTTGAAATGATATACCTACCATCTTGCTGAATATTTGACAGTGCATAGTTATAACGAAGAAGGTTGTTGTTGCTTTGATACATACGAACTAAAGCAGACGTTATGATCAAGCCAATAGTAAGAGAAACAAGCAGCTCGACGAGCGTAAAACCGGATTGGGTTTTAGTCTTAGACCTTAAAGTTAGCCTCATAAAAAAAGATCTCCAAGGACGACATCCATATAAACACATTCAAAGTCACCTTCGATTAGCTGTGCCGCTAGAATGTCTGCGCATTTTTCATTAGCCGCTTTATCAAGTTTTTTCCAGATAGTTGCTGGCCATGCAACATAAACGGTTAACGTAGTATTAGGTGGAACAACATCTCCATTTGCTGCCGGTATTGCATTTAATGCTACCGTACCGACCTCCATATCGTCCATTACAGCAGCGGCCATGCAACTCACCTCATACGCGTCAAATACTGCAGATTGAGCTGGTGTGCAAAGTTGCGCATCAGCGCCACCCTCATCGCGACAATTGACTATATTGTCTGGGACATTCTCACAAAAACACTCGAACTCAGTTTTACTGCAATCGCCATTGTTTCTAAAATTATAATTATCGAGGGTTGTGTAGGCATTGTCAGTACCATCTATTGCAGGAAGAGTGTCGTCGCCTCTATTTTGATATTGTCTGTTAATACGAATTCTATCAGCTAAACTTTCGTTAATAATAGTAGCTTGAGACTTTACATAAGCGTCTTGATTAGAAGTTGAAATAGATATGACAAACAATGCAATGAGGATCTCTATGAGTCCTACACCCTTGTTTTTGGATTGAAAACTATTACTATTTTTATTCATCATCCGCCTTAAAACTTAGTCCGAAGCAGTGCAACTGACTAAGTTAGTT